>JAZRZM010000001.1:0-76997 GCA_045601385.1 Clostridia bacterium
TATCCGCAAACATATCCTTTTCTTTCGACAAAAAATATTATGTTACTCCCTGTCGTGTTTTGACAAATACGTAAATCATTCAAAGTGTACGCTCCATTGAGTACAAGATCGTTTTTTTGACATACCGACTTTGCATTGTATAACACTCAAAAAACCTTTTGAGAAAACAAATTATTTGGCAAAAAATTAGTCGAAAAAATTTCTCACAAAGGTTGCTTTCCTATCACAAAGTGATATAATATAATTGGTAATAATAATTAACAAAAAAATTGAAAATGAAAATAGTCAACAAAGAATCTAGTCTCGCTATTGAAAACAATCCGTATCAAAACAAAAAGATATTGATACTTGGCGGTAGCTATCAACATCGAAAACTGGTAAAAAAAGCGAAAGAGCTCGGAATGATTGTCTATGTAACCGACTATTTACCTTTGGAAAAATCTCCCGCAAAACAAATGGCGGATTATCCGTTGTTTTTTAATATTACAGATATCGACGGGATTGTCGATTACTGTACAAAAGAACATATCGACAGCGTTTTATCTCTCTATCTAGATGTAACTCAGATACCATACCAAAAAATATGCGAACAATTAAACCTGCCCTGTTATGGTAACGCATTTCAATTTGATGTCTTGACAAATAAAAAGACTTTTAAGCAATACTGCAAAAAATACGGCGCAGATATTATTAAAGAGTATTCGGAACAAGATATACTGAAGGATAACGTAAAGTATCCCGTGATTATTAAACCTTTGGACAGCAGGGGTTCCCGCGGACAAACCGTATGTGCGTCAAAAACGGAAGCAATCGACGCGATACAATACGCACGCTCTTTTTCACAATCGACAAGCGAAGTAATGATAGAAGAATATCTTGGCTCGAAAAACGATATTCAATTGGTTTATATTGTAGTAAACGGCAAACCGCTGCTTTATAAAACAGAAGACAGGTATCTTGGTGATAAAAAATACGGTTTGGACAAACTTTGCGCAGCATCTATCGGTCCTTCCTATCTGACCGACGCTTTTATTCAAAAAGCAAATAGTAAAGTCACTGGCTTTATTGAAAAATTAGGGCTGAAAAACGCACCCGTTTTCATTCAGGCTATAATGGACGGTGATAATGCACGATTGTATGATCCCGGATTAAGAATGCCCGGCGACGACTATGATGATGCCAATATATTGTTTTCAGGAATCGATATTCCTTTCTTATTTATTCATTTTTCACTGTTCGGGCAATTTCCGGAAGGGACGGACGCGCTGATCTCGAAAAAAGCAATACACCAAAAAGGATTTGTCCCTATGGTCTTTCCAGATCTCAAACCCGGGAAGATAGCCGATATCTACGAGGAGGGAATAACAAAAATAACGAATTTTGACAACTTGGTATCCTATTCCTTAGCATATTCCGTCGGAGATAACATTATAGAAGAAAAAAACATAAAACAAAGATTCGGAGAATTTGTCTTTGCTTGTAAAAACACAAATGAAATGTATGAAACGTTAAAATCGTTTTACAATCTATTACATGTATATGATGACAAGGGACAGGATATGGTCATATCGAAAATAGATTTTGACACAATAATAAAGTACTATTCGGTAGATTAGTTATGGATACAAGACCAATCGGTGTATTTGATTCGGGTTTAGGCGGCTTGACCGTCGTTAAAGAATTACATAGGATTCTACCCCATGAAGATATAATCTATTTAGGCGACAACGCAAGAGCGCCTTACGGTTCTTTGTCCCAAAAAACAATAGTTGAATACGCCAAACAAGATGTCGCATTTTTGTTGCAAAACAACGTCAAAGCAATTATTGTTGCCTGTGGAACCGTCAGTGCAAACGCATTGGATAGTGTGAAAAATTTAACAAACTTACCCGTACTTGGCGTCATTCAACCGACAGCGAATTTTCTTGCCCGCAAAAAAAATATAAAAAAAATATTGGTTTTGGGAACGTCCGCGGCGATTCGGGCACATGCTTATTCGGACGCTCTTTTATCATTGGATCAAACCCTGTATATCGTTGAACAAGCCTGTCCTGCATTTGTTGTGTTTATTGAAAACAATTTTTTACGAAAGCGAAAGAAAATAATCGGATTGTTTATAAAAAAATATTTAAGAAAGCATAAAAATATACAATTTGACTACGTCATTATGGGGTGTACTCATTATCCGCTTTTAGAAAAAAACCTGTTACAATATAATAAAAACTACAATTTAATTAACGTTGGACAAATAGTTGCAGACGCATTTAATAACGAAATAATAAATCATATTGACGAAAACGATCAAGAAAACAACGGAAAAATTAATCTGTATTTTACAAAAAAATTTTATAACAGCAAAATCGAAGATTATTTCCCGAATGAAACGTTTGCTTCGATAAACTTCATAAATCATTTCAAAAAATAAATTTTGTTTTCTCGTACAACGGGCTATATCTTTTATCAACCTTGTCAAAAGTGGTTTTTTGTAGTAATATAAATATGATCATATCATAAGGAGAATATATTTTCATGCTTGAAAAAATCAAAAAACCGAAAATCATGCTTATTGTTGTCGCGGTGATTTCCTTGCTGATTTTCACGTGCGGTGACCTGTATTATCACTTTTGTCTCATCAATTCGACAGTCGGATACGTTCTGTTCGGACTTCTTATTTCTGCGCTGTTCGCTATTTTGCTTGTCGGCGCATGCGCTACAAGAAAAGCGTCGAAAAAAAAGACTCTTTCCTTTACCTTACCTCTTTGCATCGTTTTGCTCGTTTGGTTGACGGCAATACCGCCCACCTTGCGCGCGATTGCTTTTTCCGCATACAAGACGGCGCAAATCGTCATTTACACGGCGTTCGGGCTCGAAATGATCGGTTTTGTCCTGTTTTTTATCCTGCTTCTCAAAAAAATTCGGTTTGATCTGCTGATTTTCGTTTCGTCGATTTTACTTGCTTTTTCCGTCACGGCGATCAGTTGTTGGACGGCGCTCGACCGTTCGGTAACCGACTACGCGCCCCATTACGATTGGGAACTGGACGCGCCCTCTTACGACGGCGGCAAATTATCCCGTGCCTATAATTGCGGCATCATGCAGAAAGACGAATACCACGGTTTGTCCGGCGAAGAAACCTATATGCAGGTTATTTCGCGCACCGATAAAAAAGCCTTTGAAAAGTATTGCAAAAAGGTGGAAGAAAGCGGCTACGTACGCACCGACGATTCCTCCATCGAAGCGATCACTTCGGCAACTTTCAAAAAAGACGGCAAAATATTACACGTCTATTATAATGCCAAACAAAAAACCGTCCGCGTGATTTCCGACGTCGTCAGCGTAACGCCGAAAGAGTTTTCTTACACATACGTTACGCAACCGGGCGAAAAAACGTCCATTTATCAATATGCGCTGATGTACGACGATAACTGCGGCTCCGATTACACATTCGGCGGCGGCATCGAACGCTGCGGCATGAACTATATTATCAAACTCGCCGATAACAAACTGATTCTCATCGACGGCGGATCCGACTGGCAGTGCTCGGACGCGGCTCTGGAAGGATTTTTTAATCTGTGCAAAGAAATAACGGGCAGCGATCACCTTGACATCGCTTGCTGGCTCTGCACCCACGGACACAGCGATCATATCTCCTTTTTCAATAAGTTCCTCCGTCTCTATCACGACGACATCACACTGGAACGCTTTATGTACAATTTCCCGTCCTACCACGAGATAGGCAACTCCATCTCGACAAGCGCGAGTTACACCCTCTATCGCCGTCTCGAAACGTACGCTCCGAACGCCCTTATCCTCAAACCGCATACGGGCGAGACCTTTACCCTCGGCAATGTAAAAACGGAAATCCTCTACACTCACGAAGACGCTTTTGATTATCGCTCGAATAGATCCATGATAACCGACTTTAACGATTCCAGCACCACGTACCGCTTTACCATCGACGGGAACCGTACCTTTATGCTGGTAGGCGATATGAACAAAGTAGCGCACGAAACGGTCGCCGATACCTATACCGCAAAGACGCTCAAATCCGATATCATTCAGGCGGCGCACCACGGATATAACAGCCTCGACCGTCTCTACCCCCTCTTCGGCGCCGAATATGCCTTTTTCCCGCAAGGTACGGATAATGCGCTCGGCGAAAACTACGGCGCACACCGCAACTACGAATACGTCGCAAAATTCACCGACAAATCAAAAATCTACTTCTGTGACAAATTTACTTACGGCTTGTCCGTCGACAGTCAAGGCAACATCATAGAAGAAGAAAAACGTCCCTACATCGGACCGGACTACACCGTCGGCGAATACTACGACGGATCGGCCATATAAAAATACAATGTATAAAAAAGAACCCGAGCAAGTCGTTCGGGCTCTTTTTTATATACATACGGAAAAATTTTCGGATCAAATTAAAGCAGTCCGCCGTCGACGACAAAGGTTTGTCCCGTGATATACGACGAATCGTCGCTTGCAAGGAAAAGGACGACCGAGGCGATTTCTTCGGGTGTGCCGAATCGCTCCATCGGAATAGCGGAAAGCGCGGTCGCTCTTTTTTCTTCGGGCATCCGCCGCACCATCTCGGTATCGATATAGCCGGGCGCAACGGCATTGACGCGAATGTTTTTTACGCCGACTTCGCGCGCAAGCGATTTGGTAAAGCCGACAAGCCCTGCTTTGGCGGCGGCATAATTGGTTTGTCCGGCGTTTCCCATAATACCGCTGACCGAACTTATATTGACGATACTGCCTTTTCTCTTGGCAAGCATCGAAAACAGGACCGCTTTCGTGACGTGAGCCGCACCGGACAAATCGCACGAAAGAACAGACTCCCAGTCGCCGTCATCCATCAGAAAAAACAGCCCGTCCCTGTTGATCCCGGCATTGTTAACAAGGACGTCGATACCGCCGAGTCGGGCAATAATTTCTTCGACCGTCTTCTCGACGGCGGTCTTGTCCGAAACATCCATGCAGTAGCAAAAAAGACGATCCGTGTACTTCTCCCGCATTTTTTCCGCTTCGCTTGCCGAAGTATGATACGTCGTGGCGACAGTTGCGCCGCTTTGCAAAAAAGCCTCGACTATCGCTTTGCCGATTCCTTTGCAACCACCCGTAACAAGAACTTTCTTCCCGGAAAAATCCATTGCTTTTTTCTCCTTTATTTTTTCAGCAAATATGCAATATAGTTTCCCGAAACATCGTATCCGGTAACCAAGACGCTTTGTATTGCTTCCGTTTTTTTCTTAAAGCAGACAGGCGCTCTACCCTTTTCGAGAATCAAACACGCAAATAAAGCGTTCATCGAAAAAAGCGTCCCCAGCGTCTCCGAAAAATATTTTTTCGGACAAATAACGGACGCGACAATACCGTTTTTGATAAGCGCGTCTTTTTCCGCGCGGGCAAGAAAACCGTCGCAAGAAGAAATAATAAGATCGGGTTTTTCGCGGGAAAAACACTCGAAGACCTGCCCGAGGTTCCGCGAAACCATATCCTTATTGAGCGGAACCGTGAGAGGATTCCCTCCGATATTACATTCGTAAAAGTCAACCAAAGTCGCATACTTTTTCGTATGTGGACATTCTTCACGCGTAAGCAAAAAAGCCACCGCACCTTCTCCTACTTCCGTTCCTTTTTGACGGTAAGCAGAAAAAAGCGACTCGTTATATTCTTCCACCGCTCCGGCAAAGATATAATCGGCTGCGCCTTTCGATAACAGGCTTTGCGCATATCCGAGACTGTTCGATCCCATGACGGCGGTACTTGCCCCTTTGTATCCGAGATTCATACAAACGTGTCCGACGCACGCATTGGGAACGGTCGCGGCAAACACGGTCGGACTGCATAAATCGGGATCGCCTTCCCGTACCGATTTCGCAAAAGCAAGCGACGACGTCATCGGTCCGTATCCGGTCGAAAAAATTGTACCGATACGCGTCTTGTCCGCTTCATTGATCGTTTCGCATTCGTTCCGCGCCGACCAAGCGACATATACCGCCATATCCGAATATCGATCGACTCTGCGGCGTTTGCTTCCGGTAAGGAAAGATTCGTACGGCGTTTGCGCCTCTGCGCTGATCTGCGGCTTGGCTGTATCGAGCGTCGCCCATACTTTTTCAGGCGACGTCCCCAGACGGTTTATGACGCCCAATCCGACTACTTTTATCGGTCTCATAACTATTCCTCGATATAATACGTAACGGTCGCTTTTGCCGCGACTTCTCCGTTCGCCGTCGCTACGCATTTGATTTTGGAAAATTGCCCGATCGATTCAATCAGGTTCCCTTTTACGACGATTCTGTCACCCGGAACAACCTTTTTCAGAAACTTTGCGTCTTCTATTTTTGATAAGATCGCTTTTACTTTTCCCGTATCTTTTCCCTTGTAATACAAAAAACATCCTATCTGCGCCATTGTTTCAAGCATCAATACGCCCGGGAAAACAGGTTCGCCCGGAAAGTGTCCTTTCGCCCACGGTTCGTCGGCTTTTACCTCTTTGACGCCCTCGACGCTTTTACCGTAATCGACCGAAAGAATGTCGTCCACGAATAAAAACGGCTCTCTTTGCAAGATCGTATTCAGTATATCCTGTCTGTCCATATTTACTCCCTCAACACTTTTTCGGCAAGGCTCGAAAGCCATTCGGGCAAAACAAATCGGGTTTCACCGTTTTCGGTCACGACGTGCGACGTTTTTCCCTTTGCGTAAAGCGTTCCGTTTTCATCTGTCACCGCATAATCGAATTCGATTTTACAATCGCACTCGATACGGCACGAAAGTTTCACAAAAACCGTTTGATCGTTATAAAAAAGGGGCTTGCGATATTCGCATGAAGAAGTCAGCACGGGAAATTTGACATCCGTACCCTGCGGAATACACTCCGCCGTTCCCACACTGCGCGCGAAAGCGTAACGTGCCTCTTCAAAATAACAATAGTACTTGCTGTGATGTACGATTCCGTACGAATCGGTATCGCTGAACCGAACTTTGAACGCATAGCGGTATTCCATATTACTCTCCCCTGTATTTTCCGATCAGCAAACTCGCCGTGTTTCCGCCGAACGCAAAAGAATTCGACAGCGCGTAGCGGTATTCTTTTTTTTGTCCCGACAAAGGATATTCGTTTCCGTCGCACTCATCGGCAAGAGTACCCGTGGAAGCCGTCGGCAGAATAACTCCGCGTTGCACAGCCATCAGGCACAAAGCCGTTTCGATCGCTCCCGCCGCGGCAAGGCAATGTCCCGTCATCGATTTCGTCGAAGATACGGACACGCCCAAAAACATTTTTCCGATTGCTTTCGCTTCCATTTCGTCGTTATGATGCGTACCCGTCCCGTGGGCGTTGATATAGCCGATTTCGTTTTTATCGATTCCGTCGGTCGCCTGCGACATAGAAAGCAGTGCGCCGCTTCCTTCGGGATCGGGACTTGTGATATGGTAAGCGTCGTTATGAATACCGTACCCGACGATTTCTCCGAGGATTTCCGCCCCCCTGTCGAGCGCGCTTTTTTCCGATTCGATCACAAAAAAAGCCCCGCCCTCTCCGATATTGATACCGTCTCTTTCCCGGTCAAACGGTTTACAACAACCGTCCGAAAGGGATCGAAGCGCATGAAAACCGTAGCAAGAAAACTTCGTCAACGGATCGACTCCGCCGCAAATGACAAGGTCGGCTTTTCTTTCCCGTATCAAATCGAACGCGATCCCGACGGCGGTCGTCCCCGCCGCGCACGCCGACATATCGTTATAACACGCGCCGTTTATTCCGCAATAGGCTTTAATTTCGGCAAGATAATCGGGGATCTTCGTCAAGTCGCCCTCTTCGTCGCAGATTATATCGTTTCCGGCAAGCAAAGTAGCGAACGAAAGAGCGGCGCGGATACCTTTTTTTTCGACGTCTTCTTTCGTAATACGCGCCGAACGCATCGCTTCATCGACGCATTTTTTCAGAATGCCGAAAAAGCGGTTTCCCGTCGAAGCCGTATCCGTCTCGCCGACGTATTCCGTCTTTAAGTTCGACGCGTCGAATAAAGAACACGGTTTCAGACCGCTGACGCCGCAAAAACAGTTTTTGAAGACCTCTTCGCCGTTTTGTCCGTTCGCCGCGACCAGTCCGAGTCCGCTTACGACTACTTTTATTTTATTTGTCAAAAGTTCGCCTCTTATTTTGTTTTTTCACGAATAAAATCGGCAACCGAACGAACGGTACGAAGCGTTTTCATATCGTCGTTGGTGACCTTGACGTTGAAAGATTGTTTGAGTATGACGACCAATTCGAGTGCGTCCACCGAATCGAGTCCAAGCCCGTCCGTACCGCCGGACGCAAAAAGCGGCGAATCGTAATCGAACGAACCGACGTCAACGTCGTCGATTCCCAACCGCTCGCAAATAAGCGACAAAACTTTCTTTTCCAATTCTTCCATATCTATTCTCCTTTTTCAGTATGAAGCGCGCATAAAAAAAGCGTTACGCGCGTCCCGATCCGACATGCAAAATGTATTACATTTCCGATTGTGTTTTTTGATAAGTCCCGAAAGGACGTTTCCCATTCCCGTTTCGACAAAAAGAAGATTTTTGTCCGCGGCGATTTTTGCCATAAGGTCGCTCCACCTGACCGTATGACAGCACTGCGCGACAATGTCCCGTTTGATACTTTCCGCGTCCTTACGCTCCTTGCCGAGGCAATTCAGCAGAATCGGACAAGTCGGTTCCGAAAAGGAGGCGCTTTCGACAAACGAAGAAAACTCCTCTTCCATTTCCGCCATAATCGGCGTATGAAACGCGTTATCCACTTTCAAAAGTTGCGTCTTGATCGCGCCCTCTTTTTCGGCCCTTTCCGAGACGGTGCAAACCGCGTCTTTTTCACCGCCGATTACGATTTGATTCGGCGCGTTATAGAGCGCGACCGATACGCTTGTCCCGTCGCAAAGATTATTTACCGCGTCAAAATCCAATCCGAGTACGGCGCACAAAACACCTTTCTTTTGCACCCCCGACATAAGGCGCGCCCTTTTTTCAATCAAACGGAATCCGTCGAATAAAGTAAGTGCACGCGCATAAATCAAAGCGGGATACTGTCCGAGGCTGTGCCCTGTTACGACGTCGGCTTTCGCACCGTATTTTTCCGCGACGAAAGCAAAAGCAAGATCCATTGCACTGACCGTTATTTGCGTATTAAGGGTGTCCGTAAGTTTTTCTTCGGTAGCCTCTATACACATTTTTTTGACGTCTTTGCCGAATGCGTCGGACGCCGCTTCAAAGATATAATCCGTCTCTTTTTCGTACTCTGCAAGCGTCTCATACATATTCTGCCGCTGCGTACCTTGTCCGGGAAAGCCAAAAGCGATCATACCTTATTTCTCCTTTTTTCAATGCGGACAAGCCGATCTTCCGAGCGCACAAACGTCCCGTCTTTTGCCGTGATTTGAGTGATGACGCCGTCGTGCGGCGCGCAAATGACGTTTTCCATTTTCATTGATTCCATTAAAAGCAGGCGGTCTCCTCGGCAGACAAGGTCTCCTTCTTTTACAAATGTTTTTAAGATAAGCCCGGGCAGATCGGCGCGCACAAAGTCGTCGTTGTCTTCGCAAAAGAGAGGTTCGATATCGGGCAAACTGTCCGGTTCGGGCAAGTTAATTATCGGCTCGAAAACGCGTTCTTGTTTCCCTTGCAAATATTTTTTCCCCGCCTCGGGAAAAAGCGTCGCGGTAAGGGCGTCCGTTATTTCGGCATATACGGACTTGTTCTTTTCAAAGTCGTCACCGCGCCTGCCTACTTCGACGTCACCCTCGGTTTTTTTCGTCAGGTCTTCGCAAACCTTTCCCGGCGGCGTCCCGTACATGCCTTTCAGATAGTCTTTCGTCTCTTGCAGAACGGAAGAATAACGTTGCCCCGACAATACGTTCAACAGGCTCTGCGCACCCACAATCTGACTGATCGGAGTGACAAGAGGCGGATAACCGAGGTCTTCACGAACGCGCGGCACCTCTTTTTCTACCTCGGCAAGCCTTTCTATTGTATTTTGCGCTTTCAACTGCGCCGTCAGGTTCGAATACATCCCACCCGGAATCTGTGAAGAAAGTACGGACGGATGGATTTGCATACTGCTGTCCTCAATAAGTCCCTTTTTCCGAGCCTCTTTGAAATACGCGGCAAAGAAAGCGTTCACTTCGGCGATTTTTTCGTCGTCGCAACCCGTTTCGTTGCCGTTTTCGCGAATAAGGGCGGACGCGACCTCGGTAGCCGGTAGGCTCGTGCCGCCCGAAAAGGCGGAAACGGCAACGTCCAACACGTCCACACCGCTTTCGATTGCCGCGTAGTACGTCGGATATCCTTGTCCGGCAATACAATGAGAATGCAAAATAATCGGAAGATCGATTTCTTCTTTCAGTTTCCCGATCAATTCGATACACTTTTTCGGCGTCAGAAGTCCCGCCATATCCTTGATGCAAATTGATTCGGCTCCCGCGTCGCGACATTTTTTTGCAAACGTCGCAAACCCGTCCGCCGTATGCACCGGACTTACCGTATAACATAACGCGCAGGACGGATGTCCCCCTCTTTTTGCCGCTTCTTCCAAAGCGACGCGCACGTTTTCAAAGTCGTTCATCGCGTCGAAAATGCGGATAATATCGATACCCTCGTCGATCGCTTTATCGACAAAAGCCCTGACCGTTTCGTCCGAATAGTGTTTGTATCCGACCAGATTTTGTCCGCGCAAAAGCATTTGCAAACGGGTTCTTGGCATTTTTTTACGGATAAAACGCAGTCTGTCCCACGGATCTTCGTTCAAAAACCGAATACAACTGTCGTACGTCGCGCCACCCCAGCATTCCACCGAGTAATATCCCACCTGATCCATCGTAGGCAAAATATCCCCGAATGCTTCCCGAGGCATTTTTGTTGCCATAAGCGACTGGTTCCCGTCGCGCAAAACCGTTTCCGTCAGTCCTGTTTTTTTCATCGATTATAAAGGCGTATTGCCGTGCCTTCCCCCTTCGCACGGCAACTCTTTCAGGTCTTCGTACAGTTGCCTGCGTATCTCTTCCGGTCTTATCTCCTTCGCGTATCCTTGGCGAAGTAACCGAGTGGTGTCGTACTGTTTTTCGCTATATTCCATGCACTTTTCGCGCACAAACGCTTCTTTTTCCGCCTCATTCAACAAAGCAAGTTCTTTCTTAAAAACAATTTTTACCGCGCTTTCCGCTCCCATGACGGCACACTGCGCTTCGGGCAAAATATACGTTTTGTCACCGCCGATATGTTTCGATCCCATCGCAATATACGCGCCACCGAAAGCCTTGCGAATAACGAACGTAATCTTTGCGACCGTCGCTTCGGCGTATGCGTACAAAAGTTTCGCTCCGTGTCTGATGACGCCTTTCCTCTCTTGTTCCACTCCCGGCAAATAGCCCGGCGTATCGACAAACGTCACGACGGGTATGTCAAAACTGTCGCAAAAACGGATAAAACGCGCTCCTTTGTCACTTGCGTCGCAATCGATGACGCCCCCCGAAAAACAGGGATTATTAGCGACAATACCGACCGTTTTGCCGCATAATGACGCAAAACCGACCGTAATATTGGGCGCAAACGCCGTATGCAATTCAAAAAAACTGCCTTCGTCGAAAACTTCGCGCAAAACGCCGCGCACATCATAGGTTTCTTTCGACGGCAAACATACCGCTTTTGCCGTAAAAGAACTTTCTTGTTCGGAGTAGTCGCCGATTACGTGGCGCGAAAAAAGCCGTATCAGTTTTGCGACTTCCTCAAAGCATTTTTTTTCATTCTCGTATACGTTGTGAATCACGCCCGCTTTCGCTTGCAGAAGAGCGTTTCCGAGTTCGTCCGCACTGACGACTTCTCCCGTCACATCTTTGACGACATCCGAACCGGTCACAAACATTTTACCGACCGACGGTACCGAGAAAACAAAATCACTCAACGCGGGGGAATAACAGGAAGCGCCGGCGCAAGTGCCCAGGACGACGGATACTTGCGCCACCTTTCCCGAAGCCTGCACGTTTTCGTATAAAAATTCACCGCATCCCGCCAAAGCGTCGACGCCTTCGTCGATACGCGCCCCGACCGAATCGTATATGCCGATAACCGTTTTTTTATCGAGTACCGCACGGCGGATAAGATAAGCGATTCTTTGTCCGTGTACAAGGCCGACAGAACCGCCTTTTTCGGTAAAATCCTGCCCGAAAACGTACACTTCAACGCCGCCGACACGCCCCTTTCCGAGAATAACGCCGTCCCTTTCGGCAAGGATTCCTTCCCCCGTAATCTCGCAAAAACTCCCCTTGTCGAGCAGCAAACTTAACCGCTCGACAATGTGATATTTTCCCTTGGCGTGTTGCTTTTCAAAAGAAAAATCGGCTGTCATAATTATCTATGATAGATAATAACACTATTTTATCCTATTTGCAAGAGGGCGAATCCTTTGAACGTCCTTTTTTGATTTTTTCGATACAAAACGATACGAGATCGGTATTTTCCAAAAAGCGTTTGTTCTTTTTTTGAAGAACCTTTATCAAAACGAGCCAAACCGCCCCAACGACGATTCCGATAAGGCACAGCACCTGAAACGGTTTCATCCCGAGCCAATTCGACGGAAAGTCGTCTCGCAAAAATTCGGTCAAAAATCGCGTAGCGGAATACAAAATCATGTAAATCGGATAAATTTTTCCGTCCGTCTTTTTTCGGTGCAGCAAATAAAAAAGCACCGCCGAAATCACAATACCGACGCACATTTCCAAAAGTTGAACGGGAAATTCGATTCTGTGCGTGTTAAAATTATACGTTCCTTTTTGCCACGGAATACCATAACAGCAACCGGCGCAAAAACAACTGATTTTTCCAAGCGCGATTTCCAGCGCGTGAAAAGGCGTAATCGTATCGATCGTTTTCCGTACGTCGAGTCCGCACACAAGCGTCAGAAGAACCACGGGAATCAATCCGAAATACAGATCGGTAAAATAATTCAGTTTGGTAAAATATCTCGGATCGGACAAAAAGGAAAAAAGTCCGTTGGTTACCCCGATGATGGCGTACACGCCGAAATAAAGCGCGGCATTCAGAAAGATCCAAAACGGCTTGGAAAAAATCTTATAAAAACCGCCTTTTTCACGCAGTTTTTCCGTCTTTTCATAGCCGAGCAAAAGCCACTTACTATCGAGTTTTTTACAAGCGAGAGAATAAACGAAAACGGCGGCGATGACGATATACCACGTTATATCGCTGAAAAACTCGTAGCAAGAGACCAATTCCGAACCGATTGTCATATTCGGATGCATTTTTTAGCGTTCCTCCTTTCTTTTTTCGGCAAGTTCGGCAAGGACCTTTTCCCGAAACTTGCCCGTATAGCCGTAAAAGCAAACGGGGATTATGCCGAGCAAAACGCCCGCCGCCGGCAAAAGCGTAATAGCGAGATAAATTCCGTCCCGAACGACGCGCGTCTGCGTGACGACTTCTTCCAAATGCGGCTCGCGATAGCCGCATGCCTGCAAGATAAACGCAACGGCAAGGACCGGTATCGATTCGATAATCTGGGACACCATCACTTGTACCGAAAAGAGGGTGCCGTCGCACCTGACGCCCGTTTTCCACTCGGTATAGTCGGCGCACTCGGGGATCAGATTGGCTTTCATCGATTCGAACATGCCACCGAAAAAGCCGAGCGCGAGACAGTAAACAAGAAGCAGATATATCGACGCTTTTCCCACTTTATCATAGCCGAAAAAGTATGCACCCACACATAGCGCGGCGCAAAAAACCGCGGTGACAAAATACGTCTTTTTCATGCCGAGTTTTTTGAAAAACAGCGGAAAGACCGCTTCCGACAAAGCCGAGCCGCCGCCCGAGAGCATCATGACCAAGGTCAAAAACAGCCCTTCGTCCAAAAAAGAAAGACTGCCGTCGGGATAAACGATTTTTCCGTCGCGGATAGCGTACAAATATCCACCGACATACGTTCCCGCCTCGCTTAAAGAAAAAACGGTCGCCGAAAGCAACAGACCGATATCAAAAATCAGAAGCGGTTTCGTCGAAAAAAGGATTCCGAAACTCTCCTTTACGGAAACCTTTCTTTCGGTAACCGTTATTCTTTCGCGCGTTTTGAAGTAGGCGACGGAAGCAAGCGCGCCGCCGCATAAGCCGAAAATAAGTCCGGCATAAAGGTAGCCGAGCGCATTGCCGAAAGACTCGGTCAGATACGGGACGGAAAGAATGGGCACGACGCCCGCCATCGTTGTGACGACGTTCGCCACCGACAAAAAAACCGACCGCTCCGTCTCTTTATCCGAGATGACGGAAGCCAGACTCCAAAACGGAACGTCGTGCAAGTTAAACGACGCTTCCCAAATAAGATACGAAACAAAGCAAAGCACGGTTTTACCCGCGACGCTTTTGACTCCGTACAATTCGGGCGAAACGAAACAAAATGCCGTCACAATCGCCATGACAAACGAAAGCGCGAATAAAAAGGGACGGAATCTTCCTTTGCTCGAACGAGACGCGTCCATTTTTATCCCGGCAAGCGGCAATAAAAACATCACGATGATTTTCGCGACGAAAATAAGTGCGCCCGCGATAGCGGGAGCAATCGCCACCGCATCGGTAAAATAAATCAAAGCGAACGTCGCCACGAAAGAGCCGACCATGCCTTTCCCGAAGCCGCCCGTACCGTAGGTAAAATATTCGATTTTTTTCACCCTATTTTCAGTCATTCGCAAACCATTCCTCGATCAAAGAGACAAACCGCGCGTCGTTAATAAAGTAGTGGCCGCCGTTTTCGACCGTCTTGACGACGATTTTTCCGTCAATAAACTTTTCCCAACGACTCGTCGCTTTGCCGATGTCCTTTTTAATAAATATATCATCTTCCGTCAACAAAACGCAAGAGGGAACGTCGATTTTACCCTTGAATTTCGCTTCGATCGAAGCCGAAAGAGAACTGTCTGCACGGAACCTCGCCGCAATCGCGCCGCCCACGTCTTTTTCTACCGACATACCCGCCTTTTTCAGTACGGAAAGTATTTTTTCGTCGGAAGCATTTTTCCATCCGTCTATCGGCAAACCGAAAACGGAAGAAATCCTTTCGGGGATATGTGCGCCGAAAAGCGCTTTATCCGCCTTACGACGTCCGTCCGAAAGAAGTCTCAAAGCGCAGAAAGAACCGAGGCAGTGGGCATAGACGTACACTTTTTCGTACCTTTCGGCAAGGGAAACGTATTCGTCGCAAACTCCTTTCATCTCCCTTTCTCCGTACGCGCACAGCGTCGTCGAAAACACGTCGAAACCCGTCGTCAAGGCGGCAAATTCCTGATAAATTCTACCCGTCGCGCCTGCGTACGGCACGCAGAAAATCGCTTTTTTATTGCCGTTTTCTTTCAAAGCAAGGAAAAAGCGTCTTTTCCCTTTTTTCTCCGCCATTTTTGCAAGGTCGTATGCGGAATCGGCTTTCGCTACGTCTTCCATCGTGAGCGCATACTTCTTCGGCAAACGGACCGAAATGCGAATCCTGTCAAGGCTGGAAACGCCGCCGTTTACAAACGACTCTCCGAACGAAACGTCCGCTACCTGTCTCACAACGTCGAAGACTTCTTTTTCGACCTCCGTTATTGCCTCTCTTTCGGGCAAAAAGTCCTTTCCCACAACGTCGCCGACCCCCGTTTTCGGTTCGACGACGTCAAAATGCAAGGCTGTTTTATCGGCAAGGCTTCTTACGACATTGTCAAATAACGACAGCATCTTCAAAATATCCTCTTCGGCAAACAAGCCTTCGTCATACATAATACCGACAAAGAAATTGCCGTTCCGTTCTTCGATGCCGAGCGTTATGTCATAATTGGTACTGTCCCTTGACAAAAGCGACTCGTATTCTTTTTCGGAAATGTCGGCAAACCCGTTATTGACGTACAAAAGCGAAATCGGATCGGTGATTTTTAATTCGTTGTAAATCTCCGAAAGCGAGCACGTCCCTCTTTCGTCCGCGACAAGAGACTGCCGACGAATACTGCCGATAATGTCTTCGGCATTTTTGTCGGTAATACGCACGGGTACGGTATTGATAAAAAGTCCGATCGTATTTTCAATGCCGCCGATCGGCACCGCCCTTCCCGAAATGACTTTTCCGAACACAACGTCGGTCCGACCGGTAATAGTCTGCATAAAGATAGCCGTAGCGGCTTCCAAAATCATACTTTCGGTTACCGAATATTCGTTTGAAAGGTCGGTTACGGAATACCCTTCTCCCAACTTTTTCGTCCGTTCGGACACCTTTCCCGTCGCCGTGCGACCGTCCGGTGCAAGCCCGGTTTTGACGCATCCGGTCAAAAGCGTCATCCAATACGCTTTATTTTTCCGTTTATCGCATTTTTTAAGTTGCCGCGCGTATTCAAAGAACGACGTCTCCTTTTCTTTCTCTTTTTCGAGCGCCGCGGCACTGTCCGAGTCATGGTACACTTTGGCAAAGTCCTCAAAAAGCGGTACGCTGCACCACGCGTCAAAGGTCAGATGATGCGAAGTCCATATCAAAATAAAACGGTCTTCTTCTTCAACGAGAACGGTACGCATCGGCAGTTCTTTCAGCGGATTGATTCCTCTTTGCTCTTCCTCTTTCGCCACCTCTTTCCAGTCGCCTTTTGCCACGCGGAAAGGAAGGGACGCGTCTTTTTCGCTCGCCTGCCACAGGTTTCCGCTCGAACAGAGAATATATCTTGTCCGAAGGACGGCATGCCGTCTCGTCAGAGCGCGCAAAGCAAATTCGATTCGGCCGATATCGGCTTTTCCGCGGAAAGCGACGACTTCCTGTTCGATATATTCTTTCTTATCGGGAGCGGCAAGAGTATGATACAACATACCTTCCTGCATAAAGGTAAGCGGGGCGATTTCTTCGGGTAAACGGGGTGAAAACGCGGCAAGGACTTCGGAAAAATCTTCTTGCGGCATACCTGTCATACCAAAGTCGGACGGCGAATAGCAAGGCGTTTTTTGTCCTTCGCGCCGCTCGACAAGGGCTTTCGTTTCTTGCACGATCGTATCTAAAATAAAATCGGCGTCTTTTTGATCCGCGCCGTTTACGGCAAGACAGAGCGTCAGCCTGCCGTTTATGATTTCAGCGTCGAGGCAAAACGTTTCTTCTTCGTAATTGTCCGTTCTTTCCGCCAATTCGATACGCACGTACCCCGACTCTCGTTCGACTTCTCCGACATAGTTAAAGAGGAATTGCGGTTTGTTTTTCTTGATAAAAGGATACCTTATGCCGTCATACGGTATCCCTTTTAATGATTCTTTATTAATTACAAGGTCGCCTGTCAATACGACGGGGCAAGTCGCGGTAAACCAGCCGACCGTACCGCCGAAGTCGGCGCGATCGAACAGTTTTTGTCTGCCCGTATTTTCCACGCCGACGACGACTTGTTCCGCCGAATACAGTTTTCGCAAACTTCTCGCATAGGCGGTCAGCAGAATTTCCGTCGCGCCGACGCCGTATATTTTGTCAACGGGCTTTGTTATAAGTGCCGTTTCTTCCTTATCGAAAGAATGCCGCAAGTAAAAAGGCGCCGCGTCTTTTTTCGGGAAAGCGACGATTTTTTCTTCCACCGCTTTCCAATAGTCCGTTTCGTATTCCGCCACCGTCACGCCCTTTTCGCACAAATTCGCGTAGGTGCGGTAAGAAGTCGCCGCTTTTTCCGCGTTCGGTTCTTCTTCCAATCGGTACGCCCGAACAAGATCGCCCGACAAAATCGTCCAGGACACGCTGTCGATAATAAGGTGATGCGCGCACAAATAAAGGTAACCCTTGTTTCCGCCCACGAAGCAAACGGCTTTGAACAGTTCGCCTTTCAAAGAAAGGTTCTCCCGTACCGTTTCGCAATATTTTTTTATCGATTCTTCCGACATCTCCGCCGAGACGAATTCGCACGGTTTTTCATCGGCATACGGCGGAACCGACATTGTCTTTTCGTCGGTCAACCGCGCCCGTAAAAGCGCGTGTTTTTTTCTGATATACGCCAGCGCTTTCTCCATTTTATCGCGATCGATTCGCCCGTCGAAACGGCACAAAAAGTCCTGCACGTATCGATCGGGATACGGATATCGACGCTCGAAAAAGTCTCTTTGCGTCGGAGTAAGAGAAAATTCTCCGCAAGGTTCGTCCGCGACGCTCACTTCGTCTTCTTTTTCGACGCACGCCGCTATTTTTTCCACGGTCGCACACCGAAGAATCGTCTTGACCGTGGCATGATACCCTTTTTCCCGTAAAAGAACGGACAGTCTGATCGCTTTGATACTGTCGCCGCCCAAATCGAAAAAGTCGTCTTCACGATATACTTTATCCAAGCAAAGAAGGGCTCCCATGCACTCCGCCACCGCTTTTTCTTCCGCGCCGATCGGCTCGGTCGCAGAATGATCGGCGTCCTTTTTATACGCTCCCGATTGATTTACCGAGCGGAAAAAGGCTTCGTCCTCCGCCGTCAACGCGCCGATATCTTCGACTTTGCACAATGCGTTTTCCAATACGAACCGATACGTCCTTTCGATACACATAACCAGTCTGTCGATTTCTTTTTCGTCGTACAGATTCCGATTGTACCTTAAAATATACGCGTAGCCGTCCTCTTCCGACTCCCATTCGAGGTCGTAGTTGCTTTGATCGAGTTCGTAACGAATGGCAAAAGGACTGTCCGTCTTGCCGAAGTTTTCAAAAACGGTAATGGTCTGCAATTTCGCCCCGATTTCTCCGAGCGAAAGATAGCCGTATCGGTGCGCGTCGGCATTCTGCGCGAAAACGTCCTTCGTCAGATCGGAAAACTTTGTTTCCGAATCGTATTTTATACGAATCGGAACGGTATTGATAAACATCCCGATCATATCTTCGATGCCGTCTATCTCACCCGTCCTGCCCGAGAAAACGTTGCCGAAGACGACGTCCCTTTTTCCGACCGCTTTGGCAAGAATCACGCCCCACACCGTTTGCGCAAGCACGGGAACGGTGATTTCGTTCTTCTGCACGTATTTTTTAATACCGTCAAACAGCGTTTCGCCGAAAACGACTCTGCGCATACCGGCTTCTCCCATCTCCACGCCGTAATTCCCTTTTTGAGACGGATACCGCGTGACGCCCGAGAAGCCGTCGAGCAAAGCGGCGTATTTTTCTTTCGCCGCAGCCTTGTCCTGTTTTCCGAGCCACTCGACGTATTCTTCAAAGCGCGGCAACGTCAGGCTTTCGGAAGCGACTTCGGCGGCTATTTTGTCATACGTTTCGCCGTTTTCCAAACGGTGATAGTACGAAATCAGTTTGTTCCACAGTATCGTTTCCGACCACCCGTCCAGCAGCAAGTGATGCGCGCACTGAACGACGACGAGCCGTCCCCCGTTTTTGATAAAGGTCAGGCGGAACAAATTGTCTTTTTCCACGTCAAAACCGCGTTCGAGATCGCGTTTGGCAAACTCTTCGGGTTTGACGTTTTCCAAAAAGGTCACTTCGGGACGTCTGTTTTTCAAAAGGACCTGCCATATCGTTCTGTTGGTCGAAAAGAACGCCGTCCGCAGTATGTCGTAGCGCGTGCCGAGCAGATTCGTCGCCTGTACGATTCTTTCCCGTTTCATCATGGGAATATCGATGATACGCTGCGTGATATAATCCTGAAAGTCGCCGCGCGTAATCGTGTGGAAGAACATCCCCTCCTGCAAAGGCGTCAAGTGATATATTCTTTCGATGTTTTCCGCACCTACTTTTTCGGCAATATCCGAAAACTCCTTCTCGGTCAGGTCTTCCGCGCCGTAATCGGCATACGAAAGGGGCTGTTTTGTCAAACGTTTTTTCCTCTCCTCGGTTTTGTCTTCCCGCTCGGAAAAACGGGCTACCGACGCGATTTCTTTGACCGTCCTTTTGGTCATGATGTCTTTTACCGTGCATTCTATTCCGAGCGCATGGAGTTTCGCCGAAAGGCGTATCGCTTTTATACTGTCGCCGCCGATATCGAAAAAGTCGTCGTCGCGGTACACTTCGGTAACCGCTAACAGACTGCGAAAACTGTCCGCCACCGCTTCTTCCCTCTTCCCGACCGGCTTTACAAACGTCCGATTGGTTTTGACGGCTTTTTGGGCGAGTTCTTTTTCCCGCAAAGCGGCATAAATGAGTTTTTCTTCTTCGTTCAGAATATTGATTTCGCCGACCGTAACCCCGTCGTCCGCGACGATAGTCAGCACGGCTTTCCGCAAAAATTTCATCAGGTTTGCGACGTCGTCCGCCGTGTATCTGTTTTCGTCGTACCGAAGGACGCATTCGTAAGTACTTTCGTCAATCAATTCCATTTCCAACGGATAATTGGTCTGATCGTACGATTCGATGACTTCGAAGCCGTCTCCTTTTTTCCTGCCGTAGTTGTTGAACACGTTGATCGAGCCGATTGCTATACCTGTCTCGCCGATCGGCAAAAAGCCGTATTCCTGCGACTCGGCTATCTGCAACGAAACATCCCGAAGAAGGTGCAAAAAAGGCGTATCGTCGGTAAAACGCACGCGGATAGGCAGCGTATTGATGAACATACCGACCGTTTCGTCGTTATCGGCTTTGGTCGAACCGTTTCTGCCCGAAATCACGTTTCCGAAGACGACGTCGTTTGTCATGGTGACTTTGCCGAGGACGATACCCCATATCGTCGAAGCAAGCGCCGGTATGGTCGTATGCCTTTTACGCGTGTACTCCAAAAACATTTGCAACGTGCTCGGCGAGATCACACCCTTTCTTTCGGCTTCCTTGCCCTTGGGTAAATCGAAAAAGTCTCCGACGGACGGATAGAACACACCGCCGTCAAACCCGTCCAGTATGCCTTTGAAATAGGCTTTCGCCTTGTCTGTATTCATATTCTGCATGCTGACGACATAATCTTCAAAGTGCGGTTTGCGTGCGATTTCATCGTCGATTTTTCTCTTTAATACCTCATACGGGACGCCTTTTTGCAACAAAGAGCAAAACATCATCGCCGAATCCCACACGATACTTTGCGACCAGCCGTCCATAATAATGTGGTGGCAACTCTGTACGAGAATATTCTTATCCGGATACTGCACCACAGTCATACGGAAAAGAGTATCCCGTTTCAAATCGAAACCTCTTTTCAGATCCTGCCGCGCGATTTCTTTCGGATCGACCTCGCCGCCGTCCGCAAAGTGCAATTCGGGCGCACGGTTTTTCAGAAGAACCTGCCAGTTCCCCTCCCTCGTCGTCACGATAGCCGTGCGCATGACTTCATAGCGCGCCCACAAAAAACCGATAGCCTCGGTGACGACTTCTTTCGACATCGGATCGGTCTTTATCAGCATCTGCGTGACGTATTCGGGATAATCGACCTCTTCGAGACTGTGATAAATCATACCGTCCTGCAAAGGCGTCGTGCGATAAATTCTTTCTATGTTCTCCAAGCCGTATTCGGCGACAATCTCGTCGAACACATCCGCGCTCATGCCCCGCGCGCCGAATTCACGCGGCGTATGCGGCGTTTGGACGCGCTCCGTTTCGCTTTCTTTTTCTTCCACCGTCAGCATTTCGCGCGCGATCCGGGATACCGTCTGTTTCAGCATTATTTCTTTTACGGTCACAAAATAGCCCTTTTCGCGCAAAACCGCCGAAAGTCGAATCGCTTTAATCGAATTGCCGCCCAAAAGGAAAAAGTCGTCGTCGTCCCGAATCGAGTCTGTTCCCAATACCTCGCGCATCGCTTCGATGACGATCTTTTGCTTTTCCTGATCGCGTTCGGCAATAAAAGGCGTATAGTCCTTCGCCATTTCTTTCAGCACGTTAAAATCGCGCTTTCCGTTCTCCGACATCGGTATACTGTCTACAAAAACGAAACGCGACGGTATCATAAACGACGGCATGCGTAAGGCGCACTCTTTCCTCAATTTTTCTTCGTCACGCTCGGTCGCCACGACAAAAGCGGTCAGCGTATTGTTTTCGTCCGTCGAACACACGACCGCGACGTGAACGAAATCGACGTCTTCGATATACTTTTCCACGTCGCCCGGATCGACGCGCTGTCCGTGCAGTTTGATTTGCCCGTCCTTTCTGCCGACGCAATAAAAATAGCCGTTGTCGTCGTACCAGCCGATATCGCCCGTGCGATAACCGCCGTCTTCCGTAAATCCGCCCCGTTCCTCTCCGAGGTATCCCGATCCGACGGGTGTGCCGTACACAACGATTTCGCCGTGCAAAAAAGAACCGAGCGCCTTGCCGTTGTCGTCGTGGATTTCCATCTGACAGTTATCGATCGGACGTCCGATAGGCACGTCTTTTTCATCGCCCACGCAGTCGTAAAAGGTCACGTCGACGGCACATTCTGTCGGTCCGTACAGATTATGAAGGGCGACTTCATTGCCGAAAACGGAAAAATGTTTTTTCATAAGAGCCGGTTTAAGCGACTCGCCCGACAAAAAAACGTGCGTCGGTTTTACGTCGGTCCTGCCTTGCACACAGTCCAAAAAGACGTCGTAAACGGACGGGACGAAATGCACCTGCGTTATTTCGTACGAAACGACGGCGTCCGCGATTTTTTCCATATCGGTATGCGCCCCGGGGGGCAAAAGAACGAGTCCGCCGCCGAAAAGAAGAGGGCGAAAAATCTCCCACACCGAAACGTCGAAAGTATATGGCGTCTTTTGCAGAATCTTTCCCTCGCCCAAAGGATATTCTTTCTCCATCCAGTTGAGGCGGTTTGCAAAAGCCCTGTGGCTTATCTTCGCTCCTTTCGGCTTGCCGCTTGTGCCCGACGTAAACATGACGTAAGCGATGTCTTCCGGCGTCGTCGTATCATCCACAAACGGTTCCGAATCGTACGTATAGGTATTCAAAACAATATTTTCGAGCCCCTTAACACGGTGTTTCGGCGTGTCGCAGATACATAGAGAAACCTCCGCCGCGTCGGTCATATACCCCAAAAAAGCGTCGGGATAATTGACGCCGAGCGGCAGATACGCGTTACCGGAAAACAAAATCGCATACAGCGCGAAAATCATTTCGGGGCTTCTGTCGCACCTGACGGCGACGACCTTTTTCGTGCCGACGCGCTTTTTTATGTCGCCGGCAAGGCTCGTCGCTTTTGCGACGACTTCTTCCCGTGAAAAGGTTTTGTCTTCAAATTCCAAAAATACGTTATTCATTTCCGTCCCCGTCTCTTCTTATTTTTTACCGAACATCGCTTCGAAGAAAGTCTTCGGCGCGCTGCTTTTTTCTCCGGTCTGTCTCACGTCCGTCTCCGCCTTTTTCCCGACGCGTTCGGGTACGGGCAGACTCTTTTTATCCACTTTGCCGGCAAGGGTACGCGGTATTCTGCCCACGCGCACCAGATATTGCGGTACCATATATTCGGGCAATTTTTTTCGCAGTTCCGTCTTGATTTCCATAAGATCGCGTTCGCCTACGATATACGCCGCGATCGCTTTTGTCCCCGTAAAATCGAACACGCCCACATAGCAGTCCGCGACATCCGGGAAAGAACGCAAAACGGAATCGATTTCGCCGAGTTCGATACGAAAACCGCGTATCTTGATTTGCCCGTCGATACGGTCGTAAAAGTCGATAACACCGTCTTTCCGCCACGAAACAAGGTCGCCCGAGCGGTACATTTTTCCTTTGCCGTCGATAGCGGGAATAAACTTTTCTTCGGTCAATTCTTTGCGGTTCAGGTACCCTGCCGATATGCCGTCGCCGCCAATACACAGTTCGCCCTGCATGCCGATCCCGACAAGGCTGTCGCCTTTGCCCAGCACGAAAAACCGTGTGTTGTATATCGGCGAACCGATCGGGATTTTTTCCCACTCTTTCCCGATATAATAATAACTGCACGAATTGACGGTGTATTCGGTCGGTCCGTACGTATTGACGACGTCGGCTTTACCCACCCACTTTTTCAGAACGGCGGGATGAGCCGTCTCGCCGCTCGTATCGAGGATACGAAGGGTGCGGAAAGCGTGCGGATCGAGTTCGGCGACCATCGCCGGCGTAAAGGAAGCGATCGTCACGTTCTTTTCGTTCGCGTATTTTGCAATCAATTCGGGATCGTGCACGTCGTCTTCTCCGATAAGAACCAGACGTCCGCCGATACAAAGAATACCGAAGATATCCCAAACCGACTGATCGAAAGTATAACTCGCCACCTGCAAAACGATGTCGCTCGGACGCAGGCGATAAATGTTTTCGTACGACAAAAGAAGGTTGCTTAGTCCCCTGTGGACGGTCACGACGCCTTTCGGTTTTCCCGTCGTCCCCGACGTATAAATAATATACGCCATATCGTCCGCGCCCACTTCTCGGTCACATTTGCCGCAAAACGGTTGCACGGGCGAAACGGTCGGAAGATCGGTCTCGATCGTCAAGCCGTCGCCTACGACCACCGCTTTTGCTCCGCTGTCGCAAAGGACGAAGTCAAGCCGCTCTTTCGGATAGGTTTCGTCCAAAGGAAGATACGCCGCGCCGCATTTAAGAATGCCGAATAAAGTGGCGATGGTGTCGCAATTCCGATGCGCAAAGACCGCCACGACGTCCCCTTTTTTCACGCCGATCGAAATGAGTTTTTTTGCCAGTCCGTCCGACTGTTCGTCCAGACGGCGATAGGTAAAACGGGTATCGTAAAATTCGAGCGCAACGGCGTCGGGCGTAAGACGCGCCTGTTTTTCAAAGCGTTTTACCACCGTTTCCGTTTCATCGTAAACGTTTGTCGTATCGTTGAAAGAAGCGAGAATTTCTCTTTCTTCTTCGGGCAAAACGCATATCTCGCCGACGGTGCGGTCGGGGTTCTTTATTATTTCATCCATACATTGCAGAATTCTTCCGACCAGTCTTTTTGCGTCTTCTTCTTCATACAGCGCGCCGTTATAGCGCAGATTAAAGGAATAATGAACGCCGCCGTTGATCTCCCACTCCAAGTCGTAGCCCGAATAATTGACGATCGACTCCATGTCGAACACGTCGTGCGTGCCGTAATAAGTGTCGTCCTGTTCGAGAAAATTAAAGAGCGTGCCGATAAGCGCAGGGCACTTTGTCGCCGTCATGATGTCGGGCAACGCGAGGCAGGCGTTTTCGTGGCTTTTCATTTGTTGCGTGCGGACTTCTTCGAAAAGTTCGGTTATCTTCTTTTGCGCGTTCACGTCAAGTCGCACCGGAAGAGTGTTCAGAAAATATCCGATCGCTTCTTCCATACCTTTCAGATTTTCGTTCCTGCCCGCGACGACTTCACCGAATACGACGTCCTCGCAGAAAGTGTATTTTTGGAGCAAAATCGCCCAAACGACTTTGGAAAACATAACGATCGAAATTCCTCTTTCTTTGGCAAACGCCCTCAAACGGTCGTTTGTTTCCCCGTCCATCGAGTAATGGACGGTTTTCATAATGTTTTCTTTCTTTTCGATAACCGTTTTTGGCGGTTTTAGTTCCCCATTCTCATAGTTTTCGAGCAAATCCTGCCAGTATGATTCCGCCTTTTTCGTGTCTTTTGCCATAAGGTAACGAACGTATGACGCAAACGAAAGGCTGCTCGCGTTATCGTCGGCGGCTTGCCTTGACAGTTTATCGAAAGGCTCTCCCGAACGCAGTCTTCTGTAATAAGCGATCATCGTTTTATTCATAAGGTAATACGACCAGCCGTCTATCAGAGCGTGATGGACGTTCTCGACCAGTCTGTCGCAGTCTTTGCCGTGCACAAGATAAACGCGGAAGAGACAGTCTTTTTCCAAGTCGAAAGTATACTCGGACTCCATTTTTACCAAGTCGTCGACAGAATCGGCGGTCAAAACCTTACACGGGATCGTGCGGTCGTGCAATATCTTTTGACGGTTCTTACCTTCCGACATCAGAAAAGACGTCAAAAGAATATCGTACCGCGCGGCAAGCAGTCTGAACGCGCCGAAAAAGCACTCGTCGTCCCACCTTTCGTCGATACGCATAACGGACACATTATTACAGTCGCAACTTTTGCCGCCGGCAAGCAAAGTCGGCACCAGAATGCTGTTTTGCATCGAGGTGAGCGGATACTCTTTATCCCTTGCCAGAATATATCCGTCCGTTTCTTCGTTATATGGCGTCATTTTTGCAAGAATATCCTCTTCCGACCGCGCGGAAGCGAGCGTTGACATAGACAAATTCCAACCCATCGCGCGCAAACGGAGAAGAAGCCTGAACACCTGTAACGAACTGCCGCCCGCTCGGAAAAACTCTTCCGCACTGACAAATTCTTTCAGTCCGAGCGTTTCTTCCAAAGCGTATTCGAGAGCGACTTTTTTATCGGAAAA
The DNA here is from genome assembly GCA_045601385.1 of Clostridia bacterium. Classification (GTDB taxonomy): domain Bacteria; phylum Bacillota; class Clostridia; order Christensenellales; family DTU072; genus CAG-1782. The sequence continues at coordinate 26,308 of JAZRZM010000001.1, forward strand.
ATCTTTCGGCTTCTCTTCTTTCTTCGTCCGTTTTTCCAGCTCGGCAAAGGCGATTTTGCCCACCTTTGTCCGCGGAAGAGCGTCGATAAATTCGATTTCCGCAGGCAAAGCGTACGTTGCTATATGCCCCGAACAGTATTCGAGGATTTCTTTTTTCAGCCCGTCGCTTTTTTCTGCGCCCTCCCGCAGGACGATATAGGCTTTGACGTTCTGCCCGTTGCAAACGTCGGGGATACCCACGCAGCAACTTTCTTTTATCTTGTCGTGGCGCGCAAGGACGCTTTCCAGTTCGGTCGGGTAAATGTTGTATCCCGCCGAAATAATGATTCTTTTGATACGCTGTACGAAAAAGAGATAGCCGTCTTCGTCCACATAGCCGCAGTCCCCGGTATGGAGCCATTTTTCACCGCCGACCGTGTGCAAAGCCATCGCCGTTTCTTTCTCGTTATTGAGATATCCTTTCATCACGTTCGGACCGCATACGCAAATCTCGCCCTTTTCGCCGATCGGCACTTCCTCGTCGGTATTGGGAACGCATATTTTGATTTTTACGTCGGGCATCGTCAACCCGGTGCTGCCTTTTTTGTTTTCGGTGAGCGGCATGATACAAACCATGGTCGCCGTCTCCGTCAGTCCGTACGCGCCCTGCAACGTCGTCTCGGAGCCGTGCGAAGCAAGAAAGGCGTTAAAATTATCCACAAGTTCCGTCGGAAAGGCGTCACCGCCGCCGAACGCGCCTTTGATAAAAGACAAGTCCGCGTTCTGCAATTCGGGCGTCATCATCAGCGCGTAATAAAATCCGGGCACGCCCGAAATGACGTTCGGCTTTTCCGTCGCGACAAGCCGTCCGAATTCTTTCGGCTCGAATTTCGGCACGAGGATACTCGCTCCGCCGTAAGAAAGCATCAGATGCACGCCGTTGCAAAACCCGAAGCCGTGGAAAAACGGTATCACCGCAAGCGAAGTGAGCCCGTTCATGTTGGTCATGGTAAAAGCCTTGATTTTCTTTTTCCCCAAATAGCAGTCGTCGGTCTGAATGGGCATGGAATTGAGATTCCGCGACGAAAGCAAAGTCCCTTTCGGCTTGCCCGTCGTGCCGCCGCTGTAAAAAAGAACCGCCGCCGCGTCGGGATCGACAGCCTCTTCAAAATCCTCTTCCGCTTTCAGAAAATCGCGGTACAAAATGTTTCCGTCCGGAATCGGCGGCGCCGCGTTCTGTTTGCGAAACCCCTCCCGTGCCGGCTCGGGCAAAGCGTCGGCGATGTCCGTCACGATAACCTTGGGGTGCAAACCGCTTTGCGCGATTCCTTCCTTGACTGACGGGCAAAACGAATCGAGACAAACGACGACGTCCGCCTGCGTATCTTTCAAAAAGTACGCGATCTCCGCCGGAGATGACAGAGGATGTATGATACAGGAAACGCCTCCTATCTTATTGACGGCATACACGTCGTCCACAATCTGCGGCAGGTTGGGCATACAAAACAAAACATAACTGCCTTTACGCACTCCGTACGCATAAAAAGCGCGCGACGCTTTTTCGACTTTCGGTAAAAACGCCTCGAAGGACGTCGGTATCCCCATAAAACGATACGCCATGTTCGTCGGATACTTTTTCCCCGCGTCGCGCACCATTTGCCAGATTGTCCGCTCGTAATAAATCTCTTTCATGCCGCCATCTCCCTTTTTATCTATAAAATTACATAATAATTATAACACATTTTACGGAATTTGCAAAATTTTCTTTCTCGCAAATTATTTATTAACGTTTATAAAAAATTTACGCGCGTTTTTTCAACGCCCAAGCGCGGCGTTAAGACGTTTTTCAGCAAAAAAGCGAAAAAAATATTGCCGTTTAATTGACAAAAAAATCATTCGGTTTATACTGATAACAGGAGACGAGGCAAAAAAATGTTTACTTTTTTTCACGGCTATTTGCCCGAAGTATGGGAAGCGCAGATAAAACGCGGCCTTGTCGGCGACAACGACGGCGTCAGGATCATTCAGACAAGCAATACTTCTATCGACCGTCAATTTAACGAAATCGCCAAAAAAGGCGGCGCGCTGTACGACCTTATCTTAGGACAAAATCTTCCGATGTACGTCGACCGCATACAAGGCGGCGATTATTTCTACGATTACGATTTTGACAAGGACTTGATAAACGACTATTCGACGGCTCTCGGAGAAAAGTTTTTCGGCTTTCAAATACACGAATGGGTATCCAATTATCATACGGACGTATACTATAAGTTGCGTTTTTTGCCCAAGTGGAATGAAGAAAAAATAACGAAACGTATCCTGAAAAAATATCCGAGCCGCACGAATAAAGTTTTTTTGGAGTCGATGAACGCACGGGAAATGGCGGATTACGGAAAGCCGAAAACCGCGGAAAAGTTCTTTGAAAACGTCTTCTCCATGTATCGAAAACGAAGCCGCGTCGCCGAACTTTTACCCTGCGACAGCCGTATGCTCGCTTACGGATTCGAGTTACAAGCCGGGGCAAAACGCCTTATGCCCGAAGTAGGCGCCCAGACGCCGAACGCCCGTATTCAGATTTGTTATGCGCGCGGTATGACAAGAAAAAAAGGAAAAAGTTTCGGCATATATTATGAGCCGTGGGGTGGCGTTCCGTTCGGGGCGTGTTGTTACCAAAAAGATCAAAAAAACGAGTGGGGTATCGACGAGAACAACGATTTTCCGTTCCGCACATACGGTGACAATGGGGGCAGTTCCCGCTCGTTGCAAAGAAGAATTTATCTGTACGCCTACCTTTGCGGAGCCGAGTTCATGAGCGAAGAATGGGGGCTGTGCAATACCTTTTACGATTGGAACGATTTTGAATTGTCCCCCTACGGGCTGGTCAAAAAAGAATTCCTTTCCTTTGTGAAAAAGTATCCCGACATCGGCGAAAAAATCGTTCCCGCCGCCGTCGTTTTGCCCAAAAATCTTTTTGTGCTCGACGACGTCTTCGACGATAGAAAGATTTGTTCTTTCCCTTGTTCCCACGAAATCACCGTCGCAAAACGAACGGTAAGAGAACTTTTCGCGCCGAAAAAACATGAAAAAAGGTTGGGGACGGAGACGACGACTTTTGCCAACAGTCTTATTCCCGACGCAATCGATATTCTGAACGAAGACGATGCCCTGCTTGCAAACTACGACTTTCTTATTGACGCGACGGGCGACGACGCCTTTTCAAAACGCCATAAAAACATTGTCGATACCGACGATATTCGTTCCGTTCTCGAACAGATCCTACCCTGCTACGTCCACGGCAAAGCGCATTTTGTTATCAATAAAAACAAGTCGGGCGGCTACTATCTCACCGTTTTTAATCACGAAGGAGTCAATCGTACCGTTCGGGACGGAGAAACGCTTTTGTCCAAAGCGACGATAGAAGTTACCGTTACGTTTCGCAGCGACGTTGTTCCCTCGCTTTGCGAAGGAAACGGCACATTGCAAAAAGCGGACGGTGGTTATCGTCTCACGCTACCTGCCGGCGGTTGGGCTTTTATCCGTTTTTAATTTATAAAATCTGTCAATAGTTATTGAGAAAAGAATATGGACGAAAAAAAAATTACGGAAATCTTAAAAGGCACGGAAATCGAAGAACAGATCGAACAAGTGCGCGCATTATATGACGAACTGAACGCAAAACAGAGAAAATTTTGCCAAGACGTCGATTTGCATTGCAAAAGCGGGTGCGGATCGTGTTGCGAACATTTTACGCCCGACATCACGGGTTTGGAAGCGCTTTTTCTTGCGTTCGGACTTATTTGCGAAGAGCGGGACAAAGACGTTCTGGAAAAGTTACAAAACGTTTCGACGGGCACAGGGTGTCCTTTATACGACGGCGAAAACAGCGCGGCGCATTGCACCGTATATAAATGGAGACCGATGATTTGCCGTCTTTTCGGCGCGGCGGCGTCCCTCGGCAAAGACGGACGTCCCGTCTTTCGGAATTGCAAATGGAACGAAAACACCCACGAAATCACGACCGAGACGCTCGAAAACGAAAAAGACAACCTGGTCGTTATGTCCGATTACGGAAACGAACTGGAAGAACTGGAAATAGGCTCGGCAAAAACTCTTCTTATCGGCGACGCACTCGAAAAAGCCGTGCAAAAAATACGGCTCGTGCTATCTCTGCTCGAAGAAAATAAAGAGGATCAGTAAGAGATCGAAAAAGTCGTTTTTTCGGCGTCTACCGTCAAAGAAATATCGTCGCGCGCAAGAACGACCGTCGTTCCGAACGCCATTATTTGCGGTCTGCCGATAAACTTTTCACGGTTTTCCCGACGGATTTTACCGAGCATACGGTAGTGTTGAAGCAATTCTTCGTCCATTTTATCCCACGGAAAAGGACGTCGGTTGAAAGGATCTTCGAAGCCCTGCATACCGACTTCGTCGCCGTAATACAGAGACGGTACGCCCTGCAAAAAGTATTGCAAGCAGGAAGCGAGCAGCAGTCTGCGCTTGCCGAGAGCGTATTCTTCGGCTGTCAGGCGGTGCGTTCTGCGCTCTTCTTTCGTCTCGGGCACGGTTGCCCCCGAAAGAGCGTTGATGATACGGAAAGTATCGTGACTGTCCAACAAGGTCAGACAGCAGTCAAGCGCCTGCGACGGATAGTTTTCCGTTATTTCCATAATCTTCGACGCGAATTTTTCGGCGTTTTTGTCGGACAGGTATTCGATAATGGCGTCTTTGAAAACATAATTCATCACGCCGTCCAGTTCGTCCCCCTCAAAATAGCGTCTTTTTTCGCCGTAACTGAACTTGGTGGTCGCGTCTTCCCAAACCTCGCCGATCAAAACGCAGTCTGCGTCGGCGTTTTTACAAACGGGACGAATATCGTCCAGAAACACGTCGGACAATTCGTCCACGACGTCCAGTCGCCAACCTTTGACGCCTTTCCGGATCCACTTATCCAGCACGTCGTTTTCTATCATTTTTTGAAAACCGTACGCGTCGCGCGCGATCGTCGGCACACACCCGATTCCCCACCAGCAGTTGTACTTATCGGGGAATTCGTAAAAGGTGTACCAATTATAATAAGGGCTGTCCTTACTTTGATATGCGCCCACGCCGTCGTAGTGGGACAGTTTGTTAAAATATACGCTGTCCGATCCGGTATGATTAAACACACCGTCAAGCATAATGTCTATTCCTTTCTTTTTCGCTTCGGCAAGCAGCGATAGGAAGCCGTCGTCTCCGCCGAGCATTTCGTCCACCTTGCCGTAGTCGGCGGTGTCGTAGCGATGATTGCTGTTCGACGAAAAAATAGGCGACAGGTACAATCGCGTCACGCCCAAGGAAACGAGATAATCCAATTTCGAGATTATGCCGGCGAAGTTTCCGCCGAAAAAATCGTCGGCGCGGTACACGCCGCCAATGTCCGTTTCGCCCGGCTCGTCCGACCACTCTTTCAGTTTGCCGTAGCGTGGGAAAATCGTCTCGCCCTTTTTACAAAAGCGGTCGCAAAAAATATGATACACCAAACCGCCTTTGATCGTATCAGGCGTGGTAAAAATACTTTTATAAACGGAAAGTTGCCATTCGGGAAGCCACTCTCCGATAACAAGTTCCCCATTCTCGCCTTTACCGCCGTACATAATACCCCAGTCGGTATTGATTTCAAAACGGTAATAATACGTTCCCTCCCGTTCGGCGACAAACTCGACGCAAAACTCGTTATAACCGTTCGAGGTCGCACGGTAAGAAAAGACGTGTTTCGTTTCGTGTTCGTTTCTCCTTAAAAAGACGGTCACGTCATGCACGTAAATCCTATCCGAAACAAGAACGCGCATAAAAATCTTTTGGCGCGTACCCGCCGCGCCAAAAGGTGTTTTGTAATATGGGTTGCGAGAATCGAAAAGGACTTCGTTCATATTCAGACTTTCCGCAAATTCCAGATACGGGTAGCGTATTCTTCCACGCTTCTGTCCGCGGCAAAGAAGCCGGCTTTCGCGATATTGACAAGACTCATTCTGCCCCAGCGGTATTTATCGCGGTAGGCGTCGTTAATCCTGTTTTGCGCCTCGCAATAGGACGAAAAGTCGGCAAGGCACATATACGGATCGGCTTTGCCACCCCTGCCGATCGTCAGTTGATCGGCGATTTCGTCGAATCCGACTTCGCCGATACCCGAGCGCATTTCGTCAATAATCCGTTTGATACGGGCGTCGGTCGTGTAATACGATGTCGGATTATAACCTTCTTTCAAAAGACGGTTGACTTCTTCGGTCAGCAGTCCGAAAATAAAGATATTTTCGTCGCCCACCCGTTCGTGTATCTCGACGTTGGCTCCGTCCATCGTCCCGAGGGTAACGGCGCCGTTTATCATGAATTTCATATTGCCCGTGCCGCTCGCCTCTTTCCCGGCAATGGATATCTGCTCGGACACTTCACTCGCCGGCATAATGATTTCGGCAAGAGACACGCGATAGTTTTCAAGGAAAACGACTTTCAATTTTCCGTTTACCTGCGGATCGTTGTTGACGACTTCGCCGATGGTGCAAATGAGGCGGATAATCTGTTTTGCCATATAATAACTGCTCGCCGCTTTCGCACCGAAAATAAAGGTGCGCGGTACAATGTCGAGGTCGGGATTGGCTTTCAGACGATTATACAGGTCAAGAATGTGCAACGCGTTCAGAAGTTGCCGCTTGTATTCGTGCAGACGCTTTACCTGCACGTCGAAGATGCTGTCCGGATCGACTTTGACGCCGTTTGCTTTTTCGATATAATTTGCCAGGCGGACTTTGTTCTTTCTTTTGATTTCAAACAGTCTGTCGATGACGGCGTGATTGTTCTGATATTTCATAAGGTTTTCCAGCGTCTCCGGTTCTTTAAGCCAACTGTCCCCGATCGTATCGTGCAAAAGGGCGGCAAGGTCAGGATTGGCTTCGCCTACCCATCTTCTGTGCGTAATGCCGTTCGTCACGTTCGTAAACTTTTCGGGGTGGAGTTTGTAATAATCGGAAAAGATATCGTCGATCAAGATATTGCTATGCAATTGCGAAACGCCGTTTATCGTGTGACTCGCCACGAGATCGAGGTTTGCCATACGAATCAAACCGTCGCTCAAAATAGCGTTTTGGGATATTTTATCCCAACATTCGGGATACGCATTCCATAGTTCCGCACAATAACGCTGATTGATTTCGTTGACGATCTGGAAGATACGCGGCAGCAAAGTCTTAAACAGATCCTGCGGCCATACTTCGAGCGCTTCGCTCATAACGGTATGGTTTGTATACGAGACGGTCTCGGTGATGATTTTCCACGCGTCGTCCCATCCGTACCCGTATTCGTCCAAAAGGATACGCATCAATTCGGGTATGCACAAGGTCGGGTGCGTATCGTTGATATGAATCGCCACTTTTTCGGGCAAGTTGTCAAGGCTCTTATTGTACATCAAATGTTTTTTGATGATACTCTGTATGCTCGCGCTGACAAAGAAATACTGCTGACGGAGACGAAGAGACTTTCCTTCGTAGTGGTTATCGGCAGGATACAAAACCTTGCTGATGGATTCCGCCATGGCTTTCGCTTCGATCGCCTTGACGTACTCGCCGCGCGAAAACATCTGCATATCGAAGTCTTGCGGTGCGCGCGCGCTCCAAAGGCGAAGGGTATTGACCGCTTCGCTGTCGTAGCCGGTGACGTTCATGTCGTACGGAACGGCAAGGATCGTCGTCGCCCCTTCCTGTTTTATTTTCAGATTACCCGTTGACCAGTCTTCGACCACGCGACCGCCGAAACGCACCTCGAAAGTGTCGTCGGGACGGGGATTCAACCATACGTCCCCTTCTTTCAGCCAATCGTCGGGCATTTCCATTTGCCACCCGTCAACGATACGCTGTTTGAAAATGCCGTAATCATAGCGAATGCTGAATCCACCGGCAGGATAGCCCAAAGACGTCAGACTGTCCATATACGCCGCGGCGAGGCGCCCCAGACCGCCGTTGCCGAGCCCCGCGTCCGGTTCGATCGCCATCAGGTCGTCCATATCGAATCCCATGTCGGTTACCACGCTTTTCGCCACGTCGAGAATGCCGCTGTTATAAAGATGATTCCGGAGCGATCTGCCGAGCAAAAACTCCATCGACATGTAATAAATCTGTTTTTTTCCGTTACTTCTTACTTTCTTTTTGAAAGCGACGCGCTTAGCGGTAATGAGATCTTTGACGACAAGGCAAAGTGCCCTGTACATGACTTGACGACTTGCCTCGTCGTACTTGACGCCGAAAGTCTTTGCAAGTTGCTCTTCGATAAGCGCTCTGAATTCCTTTTTGGTTATATTCATATTGTGATTATGTCCGTGCTTTTACAAAAGCACCCTCCGTAATAATTATTCTTTTATTCCTTTGTACAGCGCGACGTATTTCTGCGCCGATTGTTGCCAGTCATATTCGCCGCTCATCGCGTTTTTGCGGCACGCTTCCCATTCTTCCTTATTATAGTAGGTGCCGACGGCTCGTTTGATTGCGTCAAGCATATCGTAAGCGTTGTAGGTCTTGAACGTGAACCCCCTGCCGCTTCCGTCCGTCGGATTAAACGGAATAACGGTGTCTTTTAAGCCGCCCGTTTCGCGCACGATCGGAACCGAACCGTACCGCATGGCGATCAGTTGGCTCAATCCGCACGGCTCGAATTTGCTCGGCATAAGGAACATATCGCTGCCGGCATAAATCTTGCCGGCGATGTCTTTGGAAAAGCCGATAATCACGGCAAGTTTGTTTCCGTACCGTTTGGCAGTCTCCTGCAAAGCCGTCTCGTATTTCCAGTCGCCTGTCCCGAGTATCACCATTTGAAGATCCATCGAAAGGATTTCTTCAATAACGCCCGTCACGAGGTCGAGACCTTTTTGATTGGTCAGACGCGTCACCATACCGATAAGCGGTTTTTCGACATTCTGCGGCAACGAAACCATGTTTTGCAAACCGATTTTGTTATCCCCTTTCTTTTTTATGTTTTCGAGCGAATAATTGGCAAAAAGGGCTTTATCCGTCGCGGGATTATATAAGTCGGTATCGATACCGTTGACGATACCGCTTATTTTGAACGCTCTCTTCGACAAAATGTCTTCCAATCCGTACGCAAAATACGAGCTCATGATCTCATTGGCGTAGGTATTGCTGACCGTCGTCACTTTATCTGCCCTTTCGATACCGGCTTTGAGCATATTGGCGCAGTTTTTGTATTCGACCACGCTTTCATACGCCGACGGAATACCGTAGACGTCGCTTATGCACATTTTGTCCATATTGCCCTGAAATTCGATATTGTGAATCGTCAGCACCGTCTTGATACCGCCGTACATTTCGTCTCCGCGGAAAAATGCGTCGAGCATAACGGGCACAAGTCCCGTTTGCCAGTCGTTACAGTGAATGACTTCCGGACCGAAATCCATCAAAGGGATCAGGTCGAGAATGGCTTTGGAAAAGAACGCGAACCGCTCCCCGTCGTCGTAGTGACCGTACGGCGTGGCGCGCTTGAAATAGTATTCGTTATCGATAAAATAATAGGTCACGCCCTCATAAATGCAACGGAAAAGTCCGGCATACTGCTGACGCCAACCGAGAAAAATCACTTTGCTGCCGACAAACTGCATCGTCTGACGGTATCCGTCGCCGATCCCCTCATACAAAGGCATAACGACGCGCACGTCCTGACCGAGTTTGTTCAGAGCCCGGGGCAGAGCCTGTCCCACGTCGCCGAGTCCGCCCGTCCGAAGAAAGGGACCCGCTTCGCTCGTTGCAAATAAAACTCTCATCTTTTTCCTCCCGTAAAATCAGACTTTTTTACCCTTGACGATAACGATCGGATAGGTCGAAAAACCGGAGATTTCTCTCTCCGCCGATATCTCGACGTCCTTGTCGGTAATCGCGTACTTAACCGATGAATTCTTCCCGACGTAGCCGTTTTCCATAATGATGGAATTCTTGACGACCGCACCCTCCTCGATCTTCACGTTACGGAAGAGAATGGAGTTTTCGACCGTCCCGGCTATGACGCAACCGTCGGCAAGAAGGGAATTTTTGACATTTGCGCCCTGCTTATACGTCGTCGGCACGCTGTCTTTTACCTTGGTATAAATGCGGTTGGCTCCGCCGAAAAGCGAGTCGCGCGTTTCCGCCGAAAGCAAACTCATGCTTTCGTTATAATACGTCTTGACGTCGTCGATAATCGCCGCGTACGTCGGCAAACAATACGCGTACACTTTTTTGTCCGCGACAAGACGGAACAAAATGTCTTTCTCGAAGTCAACCTGTCCTCTCGCATAGGCTTTTTTGACAAGATCGACCAGTTTTTTCTTTTCGACAAGATACGTGTTGAGCGAAATCTCTTTGAGTTCTTCTCCGCTCGTTTCCGTCTCGTACACGTCCTTGGCAAAACCGTTTTCGTCCTGTTCGATGACGATTCGACTCGACGTCGTGGTATAGCCTTTGTGGGTGAGCATCGTCAATTCGGCACCGCTCTTTACGTGACGGCGGAACATTTCTTCAAAGTCGATATTCGCCGCTATGTTGCAGTTCGTGATGACGACGTACTGTTCGGGACTGTGATCGAGAAAACTCATAATACTGTATATCGCCTCGATTTTTCCTTTGTACATCTCGCGGGAAGAATTGTAAACAAAGGGCGGGAAAACACTGATACCGCCGTTTTTTCTGTTCAGATCCCAGTCACGCCCCTGACGGATATGATCCATCAGCGACTGGTAGTTACTTCTCGTGACGATACCGACCTGCGTGATACCGCTGTTGACCAGGTTGCTGAGCGTAAAGTCGATCAGTCTGTACCTTCCGCCGAACGGCAAAGACGCCGTCGTGCGATGCAGGGTAAGTTCGTTCAGTTTACTTTCGTTGCCCGAGGCAAACAGAATACTCATCATATTATTCATAATTTTTACCCCCCTATCATTTCGCCTTCTTTTACGACGCTGTTTCTTTCCAGATCCATATCCGGTCCGACCACGGCGATCTTCCACTCTCCGCCGCAAGGTCCGTCCTGCGGCGCGCCGATGACCGAATTATTACCTACTTTCGTCCCCCAGCCGACAATCGCGTGCGATATACGCGCATTTTCTCCGATGACGGCGTTGGGCATGATAATACTGTCTCTTATCTCGGCTCCCTTACCGATTTTTGCGCCCTGATAGACGACCGAATCGACGATTTTTCCGCTGATAAAGCAGCCTTCGCTGATAATGCTGTCCGATATGACCGCGTCGCTGTCGATATACTGCGGCGGATACGCGGTGTTACGGGCATAGATTTTCCAACTTTTATCATTGATTTCCAATCCGCTCGCGGGATTCAGCAAGTCCATGTTCGCTTCCCATAAAGAACTGATCGTCCCTACGTCTTTCCAGTATCCCTTGAAGTCGTACGCAAACAGTCTTTGTCCGTCGGCAAGCATATTGGGAATGATGTTTTTGCCGAAGTCGTTGCTCGAACCGGGCGTTTGTTCGTCCCGAATGAGATAACTCCTCAATTTGCTCCAAGTAAAGATATAAATCCCCATGCTCGCTTTCGTGCTCTTCGGTTTTTTGGGTTTTTCCTCGAACTCGTACACGCTTCCGTCGGGATTGGTATTCATGATGCCGAAGCGGCTCGCCTCTTCGAGGCTGACTTCAAGCACCGCGATAGTGCAATCGGCGTTGTTTTTCTTATGCGCGTTCAGCATTTCGGCATAGTCCATTTTGTAAATATGGTCGCCCGAAAGGATCAAAACGTATTCGGGATCGTACCTGTCGATAAAGTTTATATTCTGATAAATGGCGTTTGCCGTGCCTTTGTACCACTCGCCCGACTTACCTCTCTGATACGGCGGCAGGACAAACGCGCCCCCGTTCAGGCGGTCGAGGTCCCACGGCTGACCGTTGCCGATATATTGGTTGAGTTCAAACGGTTGATACTGCGTCAAAACGCCAATTGTGTCGATTCCGGAATTGATAGTGTTCGAAATCGGGAAGTCGATAATACGGTACTTCCCTCCGAACGGCACGGCGGGTTTGGCGACGTCTTTGGTAAGAACGCCCAGCCGCGTACCCTGACCGCCTGCAAGCAGCATGGCTACACACTCTTTTTTCGTGGACAACATTGCCTTTTTACTCTCCTTTTTTTGTTTTTTTCTTTTTATCTTCTTCGTCCGGATATTCTTTTTTCAGGGCGATAAATATCGCCGAATTGCCTTCGATGTGTAAAGCAATCGACTGCTTTTTGCCGTGATTTTCTTTTTTTATCGTCTCATACGTCCGTCCTGCGGGGACATTTCCGCCGTATTTGACGCTCTCGGTATGCATGACTTCTTCATACAGTCCCTTTTTATCGACGCCGATTTCGTACAGGGGACGTTCGGTCGGAGAAAAATTCGCGACGAAAATCAAGAAATCGCCGTTCTTTGCATACCTTGTAAAGACGATGACGTTCTGCAAATTATCGTCCACGACCGTCCACTTGAACCCGTCGTAGGTCGTATCCAATTCATACAGCGGCTTATTCTCCCGATAAAACCAGTTCAGATCCTTGACAAACTCGCGGAAACGAATATGCATAGGATAATCGAGCAACAACCAGTCCAGTTCTTTGCCGTTGTCCCATTCGATAAACTGCGCCAGTTCGTTTCCCATAAAATTGAGTTTTTTGCCGGGGTGCGCCGTCTGATAAGCAAGAAGCGTTTTTAACCCGCCGAATTTTTCTTCGTACGAAAGGGGTATGCGCCCGATCAGACTGAGTTTGCCGTGGACAACCTCGTCGTGCGAAAAAGGCAGGACGTAATTCTCGCTGAAAGCGTACGTGATGGAAAAAGTAATCTTATTATGCGCGCCGCTGCGGAAGAAAGGATCGATTTTGATATAATCGAGGATATCGTTCATCCAGCCCATGTTCCACTTGTAATTAAAGCCGAGCCCTCCGAGCGCGGGCGGCATCGTCACCATCGGGAAAGCCGTGCTCTCTTCCGCGATCATAATGACGTCGGGGTGACGGGACAAAATGTTTTTATTCATCGTCTGCAAAAAATAGATGGCTTCCAAATTGTATTCGCCGCCAAAATCGTTGGGGCGCCACTCTCCGTCGCGGCGGTCGTAATTAAGGTACAGCATACTTGCCACCGCGTCGAGACGGATACCGTCGATATGATACTCCGTCAGCCAAAAATCAATCGCGCTGATCAAAAAACTGCGCACTTGCGGCTTATTGAAATCGTAAACGCGCGTTCCCCAATTTTTGTGTTCCTGCTTATAAATGTCGCTGTATTCGTACAGGCACGTTCCGTCAAACTCGTACAAGCCGAAAGCGTCTTTGGGGAAATGACTGACGACAAAGTCCAGAATAACGCCGACGCCCGCACGGTGAAAAGCGTCCACCAGCGCCATAAAGTCGTGCGGCGTGCCGTATCTTGACGTCGGCGCAAAAAGACCGGTCGTCTGATAACCCCAACTACCGTCGTAAGGATGCTCGGTAATCGGCAGAAGTTCGACGTGGGTATATCCCATTTCTTTGACGTACGTCACAAGTTCCCGCGCGTCGTCTCCGTACGAATAATAGTTTCCGTCGTCGTGTTTTCTCCACGATCCGAGATGGACTTCGTAGATGTTCATCGGCTTTTCGTAGGTGTTTTGCGACTGCCGCAAATGCATATATGCGTCGTCCTTCCAGGTATAACCGCTTATATCGTACACTTTGGACGCGTTTGCCGGCATCGTTTCGCTATGCGTAGCGAACGGATCGGCTTTCAGACGGACGGTGTGGTCAAAGCCCTCTATACTGAACTTATATGCGCTGTACTTTTTGGCGTTCGGGACGTATCCTTCCCAAATGCCGGAAGAAACGACCTTTTCCATTCTGTTTACCGTTCTGTCCCAATCGTTAAAATCGCCGACGACGGAGACGCTTTCGGCGTTGGGCGCCCATACGCGGAACCGCCACGCTTTCTTGCCGTCGTGTTGAACGTATGCCGGCATAAAAAACCGATACGCTTCAAAATTGGTACCTTCGTTAAACAAATACACGGGATAGTCGTAACTTTTCATATTTTCTACTCCTTCACCGCCACCGCCGTCAAAAGAGAAAACCCTTTTTCGGGCAAGCAAACGCTCTTCAGTTTTTTTCGGAAAGATTCCTCTTCCCGTTCCACACCGAACACGGCGCTGCCGCTTCCGGTCACTCCGCACGCAAAGCCTGCTTTTTTCAGTATTCCCAACCCGATTTCCATATCGGGATTTAAGGTCGTCGCCGCTCTTGCGAGCGCGTTGAACGGTCGGGGCAACGCGCCTTTTTGCAAGGAAGAAAAAAAAGCTTCCGCGTCGCCGTTTTCTCCACCCGTCCTGTCAAATAAGTCAAAGCACTCTTTCGTCGAGACGCCGCCGTCCGGGACGAGCAGACAAAACAGAAGCGGCTGCCACGCGCCCTTGACGATTTTTTCTCCGCGCCCCGATACGAGACAAAGTCCGCCTTCGTGTTGAAACGGGACGTCGCTTCCGAGCCGCAAAAGAAGTTCTTTGTCCGCCTCGACGTCAAATATCTTCTCCATCGCCCGACACACCGCCGCCGCGTCCGCGGAAGAACCGCCCAGCCCCGCCTTTTCGGGTATGCCTTTTTCCACGAAAACGTCCACGCCGCCGAGGTCGAACGTCTCCTGCATGAGTCGTGCCGCACGCAGAGCGGAATCGTTCGGATACAGTCCCTCTTTTCCCTTATAGCCGACGCGGATTTCGCGGTCGCTTCTTTTTATTACCGTCACTTTGTCGGCAAGAGAACACGTCGCGTACACGCCTTTCAACCGGTGCAAGGCGTCCGTTTTGTCCGAGACGTCCAGACATAAATTGATTTTTGCGTGCGCGTTTAATATCATACACTTTTATTATAAATATTTATTGCCGAACCGTCAAGTTTTTGGACGTCCGACGACGGAAAAACCCGTCGAAAAAACAAAAAATTCGTCTCTTTTCCCTATGGCGACGATTTATCGCTTCAAAAAAGAACATTCGAGCAATACAAGCGCCTCGTTGTAACACACCTTTCCCACTTCGGCAAGGACGAAAACGTTGTCGTCCGAATCGACGGCGATACACGAATAACCGCTCGCGCCGTCGTACAACTTTTCGGAAAAAAACGTTTTTCCGCCGTCGCACGAATACGAAAGGGACAAGTCCGCGCGCGTGAGGTGACACGCAGGATTGGTTAATAAAATCGTCCCGTCCGAAAGCCTGTTGAGACTCGCTTCGCAGATAGGAGTAGGCACGGTCGTCTCTTCCTGTCTTTTTTCCCACGTCTCGCCGCCGTCTTCGGACAGGGACAGACGTATATATTCGTCGGGGTGCAAAGTCGTGCAACCGAGGTTGTCGCGCGTGACGAAAAGCACCTTGCCGTCCGCCGTCTCGGTAGCGTCGCATTCGTTCCCCTCGCCCACGATTTCGCCCCGTCTCCATGTTTCGCCATGGTCGTCGCTCAAAAGCAGGAAGCAGCCTTTTTCTTCGTAAAAAGGCACGCAAAGCCGCCCCGTCGAAAGGACGGTGCCTTTTCCCGGTCCGGGGATCAACTCTCCGTCAAAACCGTCGAAAGTAATCTTCTCCGTCTCCGTTTCGGTTATTTTTCCGTCCGTACCGATTTCGAGAACCGAACGGTATGTCTCGTACCGAAAGCCGTTCTCTTTTGCGCCGCGAATATAAAAGAGGTGAATTTTTCCCGTCTCTTTATCAAAAACGGGCGTCGGATTTCCATATTTTTCAATCGTTTCGCCGCCCGATTTTAACACGACGACATCGGGAACGGAGCGTTCGCCGCTCCGAAAAACTTTCATGACAAGGTCGATTCGTCCTTCGTCGGAGGAAGAATCTTTTCGCCCTTCCGCAAAGGCAACCAACATGTCGCTTTCGCAAAAAAAACCGCATTTTTCACTCAAAACGTCCTTATCAAGCGCAATAAGGGACGGAATCCGATAAGTAAAATATCCGCTTTCGCCGTTCGTAAACAAATATAGAGGCTCCTCGGAAACGCCGCCGTAATCGGAATAGTCCGTTAGCGTCGCCCAACCGATAAAAAGAGAAAAAAGACAGGCAACCAGCGCGGCGGAAGCAAGACAAAGGGGCTTTTTCGTCCCGAAAACAAACGAAACGAGAAGAGACGCCGCGGCAAAATATCCGCACGCGAAAAAGGACGCCTCCACCGCGGTCGAACAACAAACGGGCTGAAACATAAAAAAGACTTTGAAAAGGACGGTCAAACCGACCATAACGGCGACGTCAACAGCCGTCAGAACGCCGCAAAGGACGCGGCAGAAAGGGGCGCAGTCTTTTTTTCGCAACAACACGACGGCGACCGCAAACGCCGCCGAAAAAAAACAAAAAAGAGTAACGATCAAGGGAAAAAAGCGAATAATAGAACGGTTAATGACAAGAAAAATAATTCCCGCAACCGCAAAAGACGCTCCGCCCAAAACGGATAACCACGACGCGGCGTTTTTTATTTTTTTCAACGGTTCCCTCCCAAAAAAAGTCCTTTTACGGCAGTTTGATTTTGTTTATATCGGAATATTTTTTGTTTGCCTCGATGATTTTTTCGTTCCGATACGACTGTTTCAGGGCAAAAAGTTCTTTTCGCGCTTCTTTCAGAACGGCTTTTTCTTTCACGATCGAGCGCTTCTTTTTCGATACGAAAAACATGAGAAAGAAGACGTACACGAAAACGCAAACGACGATTTGCGCCGCGGCGGCAAGGTCGTGCGGCGCGCCCGCTTTCAAAAATACGTCGATACCGTCAAAAAAGGTAAAAAGCCCGCCCGTAACGCCGATAAGACGGCAAGCGTTCAGCGCGGTATACAATGCGAAAAGGAGGGACGCGACGACGTAAAAAACAATCAAGCCCTTGGTCGGATGAATCCATTTTTGAAGGGAAAGAAATTTGTTTTCCGCCGCCATCATTTTTTCGTTTCCGCCGGCGGTGCGACTGCGCAAAACGGTCGCGTACTTTTGTAAATCGCGATCGGACAAAAAAGGGTTTTTATTGCGTATTTCGCGCCACCCAAGCAACTCGTACTTCGCAAGGTCGCGCCTTAAAATCATTCTTTTGCGACCGACCGTTCCGTTTCTCATGGTTATATTTTATAAGAAAAAAGAAATTAAGTCAACATAAAGGGGGATTATCGAAGTGGGAATGTTTGACTTTTTACCGAAAAAATGCTATTCTCATTTGCGAAAAAAGTGTTTTTGAAGGAGAAAACCCACATGAAAGCGATCGTATCGGTCATCGGTACCGACAAAAAAGGCATTATTGCCCGAGTCAGCGGCATGCTGTATGAAGCGGGCGTCAACGTGGAAGACATTTCGCAGACGATCATGCAAAACTATTTTACCATGATTATGCTCGTAGACTTATCCGAAGCGACAAAAGATTTTCAGTCCATCGGGGACGATCTTGCCGCGCTCGGTAAAGAAATCGGCGTGGAAATCCGTATGCAAAGCGAAAAGATCTTTACCGCCATGCACAGAATTTAAGGAAGAGAAAAATGATCAATATCAACGAAGTCATCGAAACGAACAAGATGGTCTCCGCCGAGCACCTCGACGTCAGGACCGTCACCATGGGCATTTCTCTTTTGGACTGCATCGCCGACGACATCGACGTTTTGTGTCAAAGAGTCCATGATAAAATAATCGAAAAAGCCAAGAATCTGGTACCCGTTTGCGACCGTATAGCGTCCGAAATCGGCATTCCCATAGTAAACAAGCGTATCAGCGTAACGCCGGTAAGTCTGATTACCGCGCGTACCGGGCACGCCGTGGAAGTAGCAAAAACGCTCGACAGGTGCGCCGAAGAAATCGGCGTGGACTTTGTCGGTGGCTACTCCGCACTCGTCCAAAAAGGCATGACCGAATACGAAGAAGAATTTATAAAAAGCATTCCCGAAGCGCTGTCCGTGACAAATAAAGTCTGTTCGAGCGTCAACGTCGGCAGCACCAAGTCGGGCATCAATATGGACGCGATCGCCCTGATGGGTAAAATCATTAAAAAGACGGCTTATCTCACCCGAGAAAACGACAGTATCGGTTGCGCCAAACTCGTCGTTTTTGCCAATGCCGTAGACGACAACCCCTTTATGGCGGGGGCTTTTCACGGCGTAGGCGAGGCGGACTGCGTCATAAACGTGGGCGTAAGCGGTCCCGGCGTCGTGGAAACGGCTTTGAAACAAGTTCGCGGACAGGATCTGACAGTCGTCGCGGAGACAGTCAAAAAAGTAGCCTACAAAATAACGAGAGTGGGACAGTTTGTCGCCAAAGAAGCAAGCCTTCGCCTCGGCGCAAACTTCGGCATCGTCGATTTGAGCCTTGCGCCGACGCCGGTCAAAGGCGACAGCGTGGCGCGTATACTGGAAGAAATCGGCGTGGACGTCGTCGGCGGATACGGCACGACGGCGTGCCTTGCTCTCTTAAACGACGCCGTCAAAAAAGGCGGCATTATGGCTTCTTCGCACGTCGGCGGACTTTCGGGTGCGTTTATCCCTGTCAGCGAAGACATCGGAATGATCGAATCGGCGGAAAAAGGGATCCTGAAACTCGAAAAACTGGAAGCCATGACGGCAATTTGCAGCGTCGGGCTCGACATGATTGCCATTCCCGGAGACACAAGCGAAGACGTCATTTCCGCCATGATTGCCGACGAAAGCGCAATCGGCGTTATCAATAACAAAACGACCGCGGTCCGCGTGATTCCCGTTTACGGCAAACAAAGCGGAACGGCATACTTCGGCGGTTTGCTCGGAAAAGCCCCCATTATGCCCGTCAATACCACTTCTCCGTCGCGCTTTGTGTCGCGCGGAGGTCGTATCCCCGCGCCGGTATGGGCAAACAAAAACTAAACGGAAAAAAGCCGTAACGGTATATTTCCCAAAATTTCTTTTTTATTTAAGGGAAATATGTTATACTGTCAATATGAGAAAAAAGTTTTTGTTTTTGTGCTTGATTCTTTGCCTGATCGCCCTTCTTTTCGGGTGCAGTTCGGCATATAAACTGACTTTTTCACAAAGCGAATACGTCATCTACGTCGGCGACAGTTTTACCCCCGACGTTACCGTCCGACCGAAAAAAATCGGCTATGACCTCATTTCGTCCAATACGACGGTGCTGACGACGGACGGAAACACAATATTCGGACAAAAATCGGGCGTGACGACAATCACGGCAGTCAGCGGAGACAAGATCGCCACGGCGACGGTTTATATCCTCGAAAAAAGCGACATCGACATATCCGACGTGCGTTTTGAAGACACGGGCACATGTCTTTTTTATATTGTCAATTACCAATCACTCGGACTTGAAAGCGACCTCTTGCGCACTTTGACCGCGATCGAAAAAACCGACATTACCGAATCTTTTCCCGTCCTTGCCGGGTATTCCATTCGCTGGTTTTATGACAAAGACGGCACGGCACCCGTGCCGGAAGTCGTTTTGTCTCAAAAAGGAACGACTCGGTTTTACGGATTTGCAAGCGAACTCGAAAACTCGTTTTTGCTTGATTCGGAGTATCGGATAAAGGGACTTTTGTATCCCAAACTTTCACATAAGGTACTCGTTTTTCCTGCTTCGTATAACAACCGCGAAATAAAAGGAATCGCCGACAACGCCTTTTTCGGCGATGTCGCCATTGAAAAAATCATCATTCCGTCGGGATACGAAACCATCGGAAAATTCGCTTTTGCAGGTTGCGTAAACCTTGCCGAAGTGGAAATAACGGATATTGAAAACAGTCGTCTTACCGAAATCGGCGCGTATGCTTTTGCACCGACATACGATGACGGAAACGAAGAAACGGACGAAAGCCAAACGGAATACGGAGACTACGAAGACATCCTCGGCGACCTTAATATCTCCGACATTCTCGCTCAACTCCTCGGCATCAAAGACATCGGCGGAAACAAGCCGAGCGAAACGAAACCGGAAATCAAAATGAATGACGACTCTTGTGAAAAACTCGCCCGTTTCGACTTGCCCGACTCCGTATCAAAAATAGGTCCGTACGCTTTTTATCTTTGCGAAAACTTTGCGTTGAAGAAGTTGCCGACATCCTTAAAGGACATCGAATACGGGGTATTTTTGGGGACAAAGACCGAAAAAGTCGATTTGACGAACGTAGAGACGATCGCCGCGTACGCCTTTTATGACTGCGCGGATTTAAGCGAAGTAACGCACGCGAACAAAGTTTTGTCCTGCGGCGGCTACGCTTTTTCGGGGACGGCGCTTTTTGCCCGACAGGAAAAAACGGGCGTCGTCTTTGCCGACACGATGCTGGTCGGATGCAGTGACAGCCTCGCGACGCTGGTCGGAAACGGGAAAATCGACCTGAACACCGATATAACCTTGATCGCCGACTACGCCTTGAACAGTAAAAACACAAACGAATTGACCGTATACTTTCCGCAAAACAACGTCGTGAAAATCGGTTGGTCGGCTTTTTACGTAACGGGCTACGAGGGCGACAACTCGCAGTTCCCCCTCTTCTCGGACGCGTTGTTTTTGGTTGTACCCGAAGATAAAATCGCCGCCTACCGCGCCGAAAATCCCCGTCTGTACGAACGATTCTGCACCAAAACGGTCATCAATATTTCCGACGAAAACGCCGTCAATTTCGGCAAACACACCTTGCTGAAAATGACGCCGGCAAAGGAAAGCGCGTACTATGTTTACGATTATTTTACCGTCGGCAAAACGTCGGGCGGACTGATTCTTTCGCCCGAAGAAATCGACCTTGCGCGTCTTCCCGTCGGCGGAAAAATCAAACGCGTCAATACCTGCGCTATCGGGAAAGTCGCCCGTATGACGACGTTGCGCCTTTCCACGGTTGAACAAATAGGCTCTTTCGCCGTCTCAAACTGCAATAAATTATCTCTGATCGATCTGACGAATACACAAAAAGTCACCCTCGAAAGCCGCGATTCGATACAGTTCTCCACCCTCGCTCACACGGGCTACGGTTCGGACGGATATCACTGCTATTTGCAAGTCGCTCCGTCTTCTTACGAGCAGTTCTATCTTGCCTGGACAAACGAATCGCGCACCACCGCGCGGAACCAACTGCGCTATACGCACACGCTGTCGCTTGTTATCGTAAACAGCGCCGAATGCGGACTACCCGAAACGACTCCCCTTTCTTTTCTGACAAACGGTTCTCTTTCTATTCCCTTTGAAAAAGACGGATTTTCTTTCATTTGGTACGCCGACTCCTCTTGTTCGGTTGCCCTTAAAGGAAAAATTTCCGATTACTCTACCCTGTACGGCATTGCTTATACCGATTAAACGATAATAAGAATCTTATTTCATGGATATAATAGTACCATGATTTTTGAAAGTATATGCCGTCTGCTATGCGGTATAGGTGTATTTTTAGCCGGCATGAAATTGATGGGTGACGGCATGGGGCGCGAATCGGCAAAAAGCGTCCGTTTGCTTTTCCGCAAAGTCGGGGACCGATCGCTTCCGTCGTACTTTTTCGGGGTGGGCGCGACGGCGATTGTTCAGTCTTCCGCGGCGACGACGATCATGAGCATGGAACTTGTGGACGCGCACGTCATGACGACCTTACAGGCGGCGGCGTTTGTGCTCGGCGCAAGACTCGGCACGACGGCTACGGGCATACTCGTTTCTCTCTCCTCTTTCAGCATCACGCCTCTTTTGATGACGCTTGCTTTCGTCGGCATTTTTCTTGTCCTCTTTTCGGCAAAAGAAAAAATAAAGTCGATCGGCTTTATCCTGACCGGGCTCGGCGTTCTTTTCGCCGGCATGGATATGATGACCGGGGCGATTATCGGACAAAAAGAGATTTCTTCTTTTTTTATATCACTTTTTAACGCCCTCGACTTTCCCCCTTTATTGATTCTTTCGGGCGCGCTTTTTACCGCCCTTATTCAGTCCTCTTCGGCAACGACGGGGCTTCTTGTCACCCTTCTTTCCGCCGGTTCTATCGAGACGAACCAAGCCGCTTTTATCCTGATCGGCGCGACGGTCGGCACCTGCGTGACCGCCTTGCTTTCTTCTCTCGGCGCAAAAGACGGCGCAAAACAAATCGCCCTGTTTAATCTTCTTTCTTCCCTGTTCGGCGTGCTTACCGTCGGGAACGTCGTCTGGCTCCTCGCCTCGCTTGACATACTGAGGACTTTTTTTAACGTCTTTCTGCCCGCGTACAAGGGCTGGCAACTCGCTCTTTTCGGCGTATTGTACAGTTTTTCTTCGTCCGCGCTTTGCCTGCCGTTTATTCCCCTTTTGCTCAAAACTTCGCGCTCGTTTCTCCCGTCAAGGCAAGAAAAAAAACGACTGTAAAACCTATAAAAAAGTATCTATGCTACGCAAGCAATATTTTTAATCGGCGATTACAGGTGATATGCAAAACAAGTTTTGCCTTATATTTTGCCTAACGCCAACTTTCTATTAAAAACCCTGCATTCGCCGCAAAAAAAATAACAAATCCGTTTGCGGATTTGTTATTTTGTCGCTTCTTTTTACTGTCGGTTCGGTCAAAAACGGTTATTCGAGTTGTCCCTCCAAACCGAAAATCTTCAAAAACAGTTCGATTCCCATATGACGGATATTAAATTCAAAATCGGTCGTATCGCGCGAATCGAATGTGACAAATTCGCTCAGATCGAAGGGCTCGATATACGAATCGGTCGCGTCGCGCGCGCCGAAGCCGACATACGCGGAAAAATAGCCGTCTTTATCATATTGATTACGCCGGAAGGTCAGTTGACCGTTGATGGCATAACTGTTAAACTCGTCTACTTTGACTTTTCCGACCATCTCGGCGTATACGCCGTTTGCCACGATGTCTTCTCCGATATAATCACCAAGCAAATTCTGCATCAGGGTATGCATGCTGTCGTTTTGGAACAGCCCCACGGGCACTTCCATTGCCGAACTGTATAACCACTCGACCAGTTGCTTGGGATTACTGACGTCGCCCATGACGCCGTAATACCGTATTCCGTTCACAACGGTCGGGATCCATACGAAATGTGACAAATACTTAAAGAGACTCGGTTCGTCCTCATGTCCGCGCGGATTGATAATATTGACGCCAAGCGTTTCTTCATCCTGGAACCGCACCGCTTTATAAAAGTCGTCCTCGTTATCACGGTGAATCTTCAACAGATTCAAAAACACGTCTCCGAGCGTACCTTCGATTTTTACTTTGCTGTACAGTTGATGGAAATCACGAATCATATCCACCCACTCTTCTTCGGTCGGAGGAAAAGCGTACGTCTGAACAAACGGTCTCAAAATCCAATTATAAATTATCGATAAAATAACGGGCATTTTGTCGTCAAGCAGCGAATCGCCTGCGTCCCGAATATCGTCGAGATTGCCGAAAATGAATGCGTTAAACCAGGTCAAAAAGTCAATTTCTTCGCCGTCGAAAACTATCGTCGCATTCTGCGTGCCGCCACCGCCGTATGCCGCGTACTCCACCGTCTCTTCGGACAATGCGAGTTCGTTGATAAAATCAACCAGCGAAAATCCCCATTCGCGCTTATATTTCATCTCTTTTGCCTGTACGCCGAACAGTTTGCACACAGGCTCAAAATCGGCATAAAAGCCCTCCTGCCCGATATACATCGGCAAGACGGCTCTCGGTCCGCCTTTTTCTTTCTCCACGTCGACTTTCGCCGTCACGATCGTGGACGTGTTTGACTTGAACATATCGGACAAATGCAGGATCACTTCCGCGTCCGCGCCTACGTCACGCATATTGAGGAAACCGCCCAAATCCACAACCAGTTCTTTCGCCTCAAACCCTTTCGGGGCAAGAATCGTTGCCTTTTCGGTCACGCTGAAAAGATTGATGGAGACGTTGATACCGACCGCATAATCGAGTTTTTCTTTATCGATGGCGGACAAATCGAGATCGGCTTTGACACCGTTCAGAATAAGATCTTTATCGTACGTCAGAATAAGGCGGAAAGGAGACGCTTTCGGATCGGCATTTTTTATTCTGTCTTTCAGATACGTCCAATCGAGCCAGTCGATTTCAAACGAATTCAACCCCGGCAAAATAAGCCGCAAGAACGGGTCGCGTAGCGTCCGCACAAGATCCCCTATCAGCTTGTTCATATCGGGCATATTGGGGATCATTTCCAATATGGAAAACAGTGCGCTCATGGTGCCGCACGTCACACCGAAGGACATTTCTCTGCCGTCCTCGGTCGAACGGATATCGAGCAAGGTATCCAGCCCGAATTCCACCAGCGGTCCGCCTATCATATCGATTAGGTCGTTTATCTGCTGCGTCGAAGTCGAAATATCGAATTTCCACTTCTTTTGCATGTTGAGAATCAAACGCTTAATAACCGAGTATTCTCCCGGCGCAAGTCCGCTGACGTCGATAAAGAACTCGTCGATAATATCGTCCACGTACAAAATATGATTGGAATAAGTAAGTCCGACGCCGCGTTGTCCGTCTATATCCACTTCCGCAAGCGCGCCGAAGTCGTCCGCGCACAGGTTGGCTTTCGCGACGGCAAGAATGTCGTGGATTTCTTCTCCCTGTCTGAAATACGCTCCCGCGGAAACGTCCACACTGAGCAAGTTTTCCACACTGTTATAAATCTCTCCGATCCCTTCGATACTTTTCAGCGATTTTTTGATTTTCCCGAGAAAATCAAGCACGCACGTCTTGCGATCGCTCGGTTCACTGTCGGACAAATAGACGTTTGCACCCTTGGCGACGACAATAATCGACTGTCCTTCTTTCATAGCAACCATGCGGTCTTCCGCACTCGTCGTCCCGATTGATATAACTTCTCCTTCGGTACCGAATACGGTGTATTCGTATGACTGCGCACCCGTAACCTGAGCCCACGTCGCCGTGTTATCCTTGATCGAAACAACGGGTTTTTTCAAAGGAGATATGGCTTTCAAAAGAAAAGCGTTGTTCCCGACATTTACTTCTTCGGAGATCTCCGGCTCGCTTAAATGTTCACAATACGCAAAAGCATAATCGCCGATCGTACGCAAACCTTTGCCGAAGACGACGTCGCCGAGCGACGAGCAATACGCATAGGCATATTCGCCGATATATTCCACACTGTCGGGCAATTCGACGTACGACACGTTCGATCCGCGAAAAGCCTCTTTTTCGATTCGCTTTACATGAGAATTTTCGGCAAATTCTACGAATTCGACAAAGGAATTATTCTTAAACGCGTTTTCGCCGACGGACGTGACGGGCAAACCGTTATATGTCTCCGCGACATAAATTTCTTCGTCAAAGCAAATTCCCATACCCGACAAGCAATAGGTGTTATCTTCCAAAAGGGTAAAACGAAGCCCCTCCGAAGGATACCGCATACCGCACTCGCCTTCGCATTGAGTGCCTGCGCGTTTATGCTCTTCTTTCCCGTTTGTCGCAGCACACGTCTTGCAACGGTACCAGTGATAATCCGCGTCATACTGTAAGACGCAAAAATCGTGTTCGTGCTCCAATACTACCGTCGGTTCTTGCTCGCCGGCGTCCGTTTCCGTTTCGTCCGGAACGCGGTTACAGGCAAACAAGCAGGCAAGAAGCAGGATACAAATGATAAGAACTATCTGTTTTTTTACGTTTTTCATAAATTATTCCTTCTTTGTTGATCAGTCGACTACCTCGTCGTATTCTCCTTCCAAATTGAATATCTGCAAGAAAATATTGATACCGAGATTACGGATAAAGAACTCGTTATTCTCCGGATCTATTTCACTGAAAGGAATAAAGTCGGAGAGATCGAATACGTCGAACATCAAGTCCTGTTTGTCACGCGCGCCGATACCGGCATGAATGGAAAAATATCCTTCTTCGTCTTCCGCATTCCGACGAAAAGCGACCTCGGCTTCCAGATCGTATTCGTCCGTCTCGTCCACGTACTCGATGGCTTTCGCTTCCAGATAGACGCCCTGATCAATAACGCTGCCGACATAGTCGCCGACGATCGTTTTCATTAAGGTGTTGACGTTTACGTTTTGGAAAAGTCCCATATCGAAAGCGATCATAAGCGCTTCTATCCAGTCGGCAAGTCGCTCTTCGTCGTTGACTTCCTGCATAACGCCCGGACCGTACTTGCGTTCGCCGTTTTCCACTTTCGGAATGACGACAAATGCGGCGAGATAATCGAGCAAATCGGCAGAGTCTTGCTGCACGAGATCCACGCAAAGCGTCTTGGTGCTCTTATGTATTATACCGTCCTTATCGACCGTATCGTCAAAGGTTTCGTCGTTCCGCCGAACCGTTTCGTCCAAAAGATAAGCGACTTTTTTATGCGCGTCGGCAAACCGCAGGAAAACTTCTCCGAGCGTGTCGGCATGGAGATCGATTTTGCTGTATAACTGATGAAAATCCGCCACCTTGATCATCCAGTCGGACTCTTTATCGGGAAGAGGCGGGTTCACAAAACGCTTCAAAATCAAATTATAGATACAGGAGACGAAATTGACCAGTTTTTCGTCGTCCGTCCGACTGAACAGCAGGATATCGCCGATCTGCGTAATCAACTGCCAGATAAAACTTTCCACGTGGACGCTTTCGCCGTCAACGACGATTTTTGCGTTCTGCGGCGTATTCCCGCGCATTACATCGTAGTCCCCGCCCGAATTGATAAAGTCTGCCAGGCTGAATCCCCAGCGTCGTTTATACTTGGTATGTTTCGCCGTTTGCTCATCCATACCGAACAATTTGCATACGTCTTCGAGATCGAGATATGCACCGTATGAATCGATATAAGCCTTCACCTGCGCCGTCTTGGTTTCGCTGTTTACGACGCGTTTTACGTCGGCGGTCGCCATAACCATGACTTCGTTGTTCGACGCGAACATCTTGGACAGCGGAATGACGATATGCGCGTCTGCGCCTACGCCGCGCTGCGACAGGTAGCCGCCGAGATCGATCGTCAGTTCTTTGGGTTCATATCCGCGAGGCGTGGGGATAGTCGCCAGCGTCGTCGTACTGAATAAAGGTAACGTAAGATCGAATCCGATCGAATAATCCAGTTCTTTTTTATCGATCTCGGCAAGATCGACGACCGCATGAACGCCGTTGATAATTCTGTCGTCGTCGTAAGAAAGAGTCACCTTAATCGGCGTCGATTTTACATCGGCGTCGGCTATCTTTTTCCGCAGATACTGCCAGTCGAGCCAATGGACGTCAAACCCGGACAGTTTGGGATAAATGAGTTTCAGAATCGGATCTGCCATCGCGTAACGAATGCGCATAAACAAGTCGCCCATGTCGGCGTCCACGTCGGCGATATTCAGTTTATCCAAAATATCGACAAGCAGAGTAATCGTACCGCAGGTTATACCGAACGAGACCTCTTTGCCGTCCTTGGACGTGGTGATTTCCAATAAAGAACGTAAACCGAGATTGATCAGCGGTCCGCCTATTTTTTCAATCGTGTCAAAAATCATCTTTTCGATCGGTTCGTAATCAAGTTTGTACGATTTACCGAGCAAATGAAGCACCTGCTTGAAAAAGGCGTTTTCGCCTTGGTCGAGTCCGCTCAAATCGATATAAAACTGATCGATGACGTCGTCGATATACGCGATATTATTGACATAGGTCGCTCCGATGACGCGTTGGTCGTTAAAAGCAAGTTCCAATAAGAAAGAAGGGCTGAACGCGTTGAGATTGGCTTTTGCGTTGATGCCGACGCTTTCCGTATCTACCCCGTCACGGAAATAAGCGCCGAGCGACAGTTCCGCGCTCAACCTATCGTCGGTGCTGTTATAAATGCGAATCAGATCGCCCACGCTCGAAAGAGAGGACTTTATTTTTTCCAGAATATCGAGCACGCACATGATCTTTTCGCTGGGCTCGCTATCCGCGTACGTCGCACCCGTCCCTTTGGCGACAATCGAGATATACTGTCCTTCCGCCATGGTAATCGTACGTTCGTCTGCGGGAACCGTCCCCGTGGTAAGAATAGTCTCGTCCGCATTATAAATCGTGTATTCGTAGCCGACCGCATTCGGGACGCCCGACCATGTCGCCTTGTAGTTATCTATCGTGACTTTGGGCACTGCAAGTTGCTTTTGCGCTTGTTTAAGAAAAGCGTTTTCCCCCAAACGGACGACTTCGTCGATCTCCGGCTCGCTCAGTTGTTTGCAATAAGCGAAAGCATAGTCGCCGATTTCGGTCAGATTTCTGCCCGGTTCAAACGTCGTAAGCGACGTACAATAGGCATAAGCGTATTCGCCGATATATTCCACGCTGTCGGGCAATTCGACATACGACACGTTCGAGCCGCGAAAAGCCTCTTTTTCGATCCTCTTAATCTGCGAATGCTCGGAAAACTCCACGTAATCGACAAAAAGATTGTTCTTGAACGCTCCTTCTCCGATAGAAGAAATGGGAAGTCCGTTATGATATTCCGCGATATAGACTTCGGCGTCGATACAACTGCTCGCATTGGTCAGACAAAACGTATCGTCGTCTTGCCGGGAAAACACCAGCCCTTCCGAAGAATACCGCATGCCGCACCCTTTTTCACATTGAGTGCCGGCGCGTTTATGCAGTTCTTTTTCGCTCGTTGCCGCACAGGTCCTGCAACGGTACCAGTGATAATTCGCGTCATATTGCAAAACGCAGAAATCGTGTTCGTGTTCGACGATTCCGATCGGCGATTCCTCCTCGTTTTTCTCCTCGGGCTCTTTCTCTTCGCAGGCAAACAAGCACAGCGACAGCAAAAGCACAAGGAAAAGCAGAACGCCTTTCTTGAAATACTTCATAATCGACAATACCTCTCTATTATAAAATAATTACAATATAAATATAACATAATGATGCACGCGTGTCAATCGAACTGCCGTCGCGGCCGCTTCCTTTTTTTGGGGGAAAAATCCATATCGCAACGAAGCAGCGGCTACGTAAAGCCATCCCGTCCGACAAGAAACGGAAAAAAATATTGCATAGCAAAGCAATACTATGGTATACTGAAAACACCATGAGATACGAAGCAAAAAATTACGGAATGTTACCCAACGCGGAAATCGGCGCAAACCTTTCCGCTTTTTTGAAAAACCTCGAAAAAAGGGACGAAAAAGAGGAACTTGTCTTTGAAAAAGGGACGTACTTTCTCGACTTGGACAACTGCCCCGTCCGCCACTACCACATTACCAACACCATCGGAGAAAAAGAATATCTTGCTTGCGAAGAAAAATGGCGCATACCCGTCGGCGTTCTGCTGGAAAACGTAAAAAACTTTACGCTCGACGGAAACGGCTCTCTCTTCGTCATTCGGGGCGGCGACGTCACCAATATGGTTTTTGACCACTGCGAAAACGTAACGGTACGCAACCTGGAAATACGCGTCGAAAAACCGCACCTGCACCGTATTTACGTAGAAAAACACGGGCTTTTTAAGACGACATTCGGCATTGACGAACATTCCGACTACGTCGTGGAAGACGGAAAACTGTTTTTTGTCGGCAAAAATTATCGGCTGCCTTTGACGCACAAGAGAAATCAGCGCTACTTCAATTCTTCCTATACCGACCGCGAAAAATATTTTACGCGCATAGCGCACCCTCTCGCCGCGGCAAAGTACAAAATAGAAGAAAACAAAATCGTCGCAAAAGGCTTTTTCCCGAAAAATAAGGTGCGTAACGGACAGGACTTTTACCTGTACGACAACCGTCGTCTGCAAGTAGGCGTCTTTATGCAAGGGTGCAAAAACATCACTTTGCAAAACTATACGCAACGGTTTTCCCGTTCTCTCGCCGTCGTATGTCAGGACTGCGACACCCTTACTTTCGACGCGCTCGACCTTTCCCCCGAGCCGAACAGTACGGTACGTATGTGCTCGATTGCCGACTTCTTGCACCTATGCTGCTGCCGCGGACAACTGACCGTCAAAAACAGTTATTTCAGTTCTTCCGGCGACGACGTCCTGAACGTCCACGGCATACACTTCCCCATCGGAAAAATCGAAAAAAACGAGATTACCGTCTCTTTTGCTCACCCCGAAGCGTACGGCTTTAATATTTTTCATGTCGGCGACAAAGTGGCAATCATCGGCAGAAAAGACCTGCTCGAAAAAAAGACGGCGATAGTGGTTGACTCGAAAATGATAGATTTGTATACCATAAAACTTATTTTGGATACCGAAATAGGAAGTAAATTTGTGGGCGACGCAGTCGAAAACGTTTCGGCAAACCCCGATATTCTTTTTGAAAACAACACGTTCGACCGCATATCGACGCGAGGCATTCTCTGCACGACGCGCGGCAAAGCGATCATAAGAAACAACCGCTTTTTGTTTACGAAAATGTGGGCGGTCGAAGTAGCCGACGACGCGCTCGACTGGTACGAAGGGACGATGATAAAAGACCTGACGATCGAAGGAAACGAATTCTTTGAGTGCTGTCAGACAATGATTCACGTCTTTCCTCACAACATTTTCAACAACGGCTACGTTCACGAAAACGTCACCGTGCGCAACAATATTTTCCATTTGAAAAAAGGAGAAAAATGTTATGTTCTGCGGTGCGTCAAAAACGTTCGTCTCATCGGCAACACCTATCTGACAAGCGGTAAAAGAAACAGACTCCTCTCGAACGTCAGCGCGGACGTGCGCGAGAAAGATTTTAAGAAAAAGGAGAAAGAATTGTTATGAAAATCACATTTATCGGGCACGCCTGCTTTCTTATCGAACACGACGACAAAACTTTTGTCTTCGATCCGTTTTTTATCGACGAAAAAAAGGTTCTTTCGACCTTTCCGCAAATAAAAAATCCCGACTTTATACTGGCAAGCCACGGGCATGACGATCATATCGGTTCTCTTTTTTCCATAGTCGGGAAAAATACGACCGTCGTCGGCATGGTGGAACTATGCTCTTTTCTTGTCGGACGCGGCGTCGAAAAAACCGTCGGAATGAACTTCGGCGGAACGGTCGCTTTGACCAAAGACGTATCCGTCACGATCGTAAGAGCCGACCACTCCAGCAGTTTTGACGGCGTATATACGGGCGAACCTGCCGGATTTATCGTCCGCTTCGGCAACGAAACCGTTTATTTCAGCGGCGACACGGGCATATTCGGCGACATGAAATTGATTGCCGAATTGTACAAGCCGACGATCGGTCTCTTTTGTGCCGGCGGCAGATTCACCGCCGATAAAGAAGCCGTCCTTTACGCATGCAACAACTTCTTCTCCTTTGACTACGTCATCCCGATGCACTACGACACCTTCCCGCCTATCCGCACCGACATGACCGACTTTGCCTCTCGCCTTACCCGTACCAAAACCGTCATGCTGAAACCGTTTGAAACGTTTACGGTATCCGAATAGTTTGTTTCGGTCTCCTGAAAGCCATTTACAAAGCAATAACGAGCGTCGCTTTTTACAGCAGAAAAGGTATCGCGCTTGACAAGAATTTGAAAGAAGAGAATGGTCAATGGGGCTTCCTTGCGACATATCGACGCAGCCGATCCCGTTCGTCGGCGACTGATTTTGTGCCCCAACCTCTCTCACGAAGAACAAGTCGACCGCTTGTTCCGTTACAATGACGAAACTTTATCGACAAATACGGATATTTATATTTTTCAAGCAGTTTTTGCGCGAGCGCTGTTTTCCCCGTATGCGACGCACCTGTAATTAAAACGATTATTTGGACCTTCCCTGCAAATTATGATTTGTCGATTTTATTTAGCAATGTGCATACTGTGTTTCACGAATATTTGCACCGATAGCGTCTCCTGCTCTTGCGAGTTGGTCTACCACATGCTTTTAGGTGCTTTGATCGAGCCCACATTGTAAAAAACATCATTTGTCTTGATTGACAAATGATGTTTTAACATGGCGCACCCGGGAGGATTCGAACCTCTGACACCTAGCGTCGGAGGCTAGTGCTCTATCCAGCTGAGCTACGAGTGCATATTGTTATTGTAGCATGATTCAGCACTTTTGGCAAGTAAACAAAACGTTATTTTATTCCTGCGCCCATTCGAGAATACGTTTTTCGTCTTCGGCATTGACCGAACTTTTCACTTCGAGCAAAGCCCCGTCAAAATCCTTCATCGTCACGCCTTTATCTTCTTTTAATTCTTCGATAACGCGCCTTAAAGCGATCTCTTTTGCTTTATCGCATACGTACGAAACGTCGGCTCCGTTATAGCCTGCCGTTTTTTCCGCAAGCAGATTATAATCGATTTCTTCTCCGCACGGTACGCCTGTCATGTGCTTTTCCATAATCGCTTTCCGTCCGTCTTTATCGGGCAGCGGTACGAAAATTTTATCGTCGAACCGACCGGGGCGAAGAAAGGCTCCGTCGATGTCCCACGGTCTGTTCGTCGCGGCGATAACGAGTAGTTTATTCCGGCTCGGATCATCGGATACCGCTTGAAGTTGCGTCAAAAACTCCGGTATCACGCGCCCCATCGCCGAGTCGTCACGGCGTTTTCCGGCATACGCTTCTATCTCGTCGAAAAACAAGACGGCGTTCTCGCAAGAACGCGCTTCCTCAAAAATATTACGGATATTTTGCTCGGTCTCCCCAAACCATTTACTGCCTAAATCCGAACACCGCACAGCAAAAAAGCGACAGTTCGTTTCGTGCGCGACAGCCTGCGCTATCATCGTCTTTCCCGTACCCGGCAAGCCGTACAGAAGCAAGCCGCCACCCGTACGCATCCGATACTTTTCGTATAATTCCGGATACAAACGCGGATAAATCGCTTTGAGAAAAACGGAGCGCTTCGCTTCGTCCAAACCGACGACGTCATCAAACGTCGTATCGGGAATACCGTGCCCCAAAAACACCTCTTTGGGTGCCTCTTCCGCTTTTACGGTCAACTTTTCGGAGAGATGCTCTATTTGTGTTTTCTTTTCGAGATCGGAAAGGACGGCGACAAGGTCAAACAGCCAGCTTTCCCGCAAGTCTTTGACATCTCCCTGCGAACGCGCGGCAAGATCGACCAAGGCCTTCGCCGCACTGTTAAAGCACAGCCGTGCCGCTTCCCATTCTTGCATCGCCAAATGAATCAGCCCTTTGGCATACCACCTGTCGTATGTCTCTTGCAGAATTTGCTTAACCGACATTTCTCCCTTCTTTTCCGCACTGTCCCGTCAGTTTATCCAACGGATTTCGGACGGATTGTCCAAATGAAGTTCGCCCCATTTCCCGTCCCGCTTTACACGGCATTCGCCCCCGATTACGGGCGTACCGGCGTCAAAACGGAAGTCAATGGCGACTTCGTTCTTCGTATTGATATATCCGCATTTTTCCCCTTTGAAAACGCACGCATACCCTTCGCTGAACGAAACGGCACAGTCGTATACGATCGGTATTACTTCTTCGCCGTCGCGGTTAATGAATCCGAATTTCTCGTCTTTTTCCACGCAACACAAGTCTTCTTTATAACTGAATACTTCGTCGTATATCGGATTGACTTTTTGATTACCGTCCCTATCCTTAAAGCCCCACTTTCCGCCTTTATTGATCTTGACGTAAATGTCCGGTTCTTCTTTTATTCTTTCCGTCTTCGGCTTTTCGGGCTTTTGCGATTGCGTTCCGTGCTCGGACTTTTTCTCACCATGTTGCGCTTGACGGGATCTGTCTTGCTTTTTCTCACCGTTTTTGGGTGGGCGGGCGGGCGGATTATCGCCTTTAATTTCAGTTTTCTCCGCCCCGGCGTTCTCTTTTACCTCGGGCGTCGGGCGTAAAAAGAGATTTTTCTTTTTCAATGCGGCTTTCAAATCGAGCAGATTCTTTTTATTGAACGTCGGAATACGATAAAAATCCTTTTCCTCGCGTATCAGAACGTCGCAAAGAGTCAAAATTTTCGCACCGGCAAGAAGCGTCTGCGTTTCTTCGCGCACGTCAAGGTCGCTTGTCGGCGCCGCCAAAATCGTCTCCGCAAACGGCGGTCTGTATCCCGCGCCGATTATCGGCTTTTTGTGTTTTCTGTTTCTGTTATTACTCATGTATCGTCGCACCTTATAAATCGGGGTTGTCCTCCGAAAAAACGACAACCCCGATAAATTATTTTTTATTTGTTATCGTCTTATTTTTCCCACGGGAAAACGTAATCGAGTTTCAGTTCGTCGCGAACCTGACTCATTTCTTTTTGAACGGCTTCGTTAATCGGCACGCCGGAATCTTTCCGTTGTTGCCAGATAAGATATTCTTTTTCGCCGGCGGTATAAATGCGTTCGCAGCCCGGGGCTTTTTTGGAAGCGCGGACAGAACGAAGAATATCGCCCGCTTTCTTTCTGCAAACGTCCTCGCCGAGGAAATGGTTGGTGTCGATGGCGATAAAGAAGTGCCCGAGATGATAGGGTACTTTCTTGCCGTTTTCGTCCTTTCCGTCGAGCGCCTTGCCGTAGTTGCCGTCCTGCAAAGCCGCCGAAAGAAGTTCAACGACCAAAGCATAACCGTATCCCTTGTATCCGCCGAGCGTCTCGCCGATACCGCCGAGCGTAGTCAAAGCGGCGGTGCCGTTACGGATCATCTTCAAGGCTTCCCCTGCGTCCCCTTCAACCGGATTACCGTTCAGATCGATGATCGTGCCGGGATGAACGTCTTCGCCGATACGGGCATAATATTCTACCTTGCCGTTTTGCGTAATGGACGAAGCGCAGTCGATCAGAAAATCGAATTCTTCGTCGGTGGGGATACCGATCGTAAGCGGGTTCGTGCCGAACATACCTTCCACGCCGAAAGTCGGAGCGACGGACGGACGGGCGTTGGTCCCGGTAATACCGATCATGCCTTCTTTGGTGCACATCGTCGGGTAATAACCGGCGATGCCGTAGTGACAGGAATTACGGACGACGACCATACCCATGCCGTATTGCTTCGCTTTATCCATGGCGAGGCGCATCGATTTATAGCCGATGACCTGTCCCATACCGTCGTGCCCGTCAACGACTGCGGTCGTCGGCGTCTCGCGGATGATTTCAAAATTCGTCACGGGATTCTGAATACCGTCTTTGATACGGTCGATATAAATGGGCTTAAAACGGTTGCAACCGTGGCTTTCGATACCGCGGCGATCGCTTTCAAGCAAAACGTCCGCGCAAATCTTCGCGTCGGCTTCGGGTACTCCTACGCCTTTGAATGCGTCAACGACAAAATCGTTGGCGGTTTTCCAATCCAATACCATTTTGGGCATAATATACTATCTCCTAAAAAAAGTTTTCTATAATTATATACTTTTTACCTTTTTTTGTCAATGCAAAGGACGGCAAAAGGGACAAAATGCATAACATTTTTGATAATGCGTATGCTACCGATATGCTTAGTTTGGTTTTACGGACGGTCATCATTATGTCCGTCCTTATCTTCGGCATACGGATTATGGGGAAAAGGACTATCGGCGAATTACAACCGTACGAATTCGTCATCACTCTCGCCGTCGCCGACCTCGCTTGTACTCCAATGCAAGACGTTTCGGTTCCTTTACTATACGGAATAGTACCCATGACGGTACTTATCGTCTTTCATTTTTTCATCACGATGCTGACGTCGAAGTCGATACGCTTTCGTAAATTTCTGAACGGAAAACCTTTTATCGTCATCAACGCCGACGGTATCGACTGCGAGGTGCTGACAAAATTGAACGTCAGCGTCAACGACCTACTGGAACTGATCCGTCAGCAGGGTTGTTTTTCCGTTCCGGAGATATCGTACGGCATTATCGAAACGAACGGTAAACTGTCCGTCATGAAAAACGAGAACGCCGCCGTTCCGCCGTCCGTCCCGATCAATCTTATAATGGAAGGGAAAATTCTTTCCGAAAACCTGCAAAAAACCGATCTGACCGCCGAGAAAATAAGCGGTATCCTCGACGAGCAGTCGTTGCGGCAAAAAGACGTCGTCCTTATGACCTCTTGCGAAAACTCCGTTTTCATTCAACCGCGCAATCAAAAGTACAGGACGATCTGCCTATGAAATTCAAAATAACGATTATCGTTTTATCTCTCCTGTTCCTTATCGGCGTCTGCACGGCGGAGACGATCTTTATCGACAATACGTTCACCGAATTGGAAACGCGGCTCGGCTCGATCGAACAGAACGGCGAATACGACCTCGAAAAGATATACGAAACGAAAGAGTGGTGGGATAAAAGGTTTAAGGTGCTCGAAATCACCGTTTCAGTAACCCTTCTTAACGATTTGAATTACACTTACGGCGAATTGATCGGCGCCGTCGAAGCCGGAGACGCCATGTCCGCTTCGGGTTACAGACAGCGCCTATACGCCTACTGCGAATGTCTCAAAAAGACGTATACCGTCCGCTGGACAAACGTCTTTTAAGCGTCATTCGAGCAATTCGTCCACGACGACAAACGCTTCCGTTTCCTCGCCGTCGCGGTAGTCGTAATAGACGTAGTACGTTTCGCCGTCGAGCGTTCCTTTTACTTCGCGGCAAAATACTTCTTCGCCCCA
This sequence comes from Clostridia bacterium, assembly GCA_045601385.1. Taxonomy (GTDB): domain Bacteria; phylum Bacillota; class Clostridia; order Christensenellales; family DTU072; genus CAG-1782. The sequence goes on from JAZRZM010000001.1 coordinate 62,727, forward strand.
TTCGGTGGGAATAACGCAATCGCGTTCGCTCTCGACTTGCAAAAAAGGCGATACGGTAATCGACGCCGTTTTATCGCCGACGGTGCGCGCGGTATGATTATAGATATAATTCATACTTTCCATGCCGACCACTTTACCCGTTTCGCCGTCCACTTTGACTTTGATCAGATCGGGATAAAACACAACATTGTTTTCGGACGCGGCAAAGTTAAGATAAACGGTCGAATCCGCATTATAAACCCACACGCATTCCATACCGGGAAAACCGACGTTCTGCAAAAAACGTTTTCCCACGGTTACGCACAAATCGGGCGTATACTGCGGATCGGTCACCCTGCCGTAACAGGCATATTCGACAAGATAGCCCCCTTTTTTCGACATCTGCGCGACGCCTTCGCCGTCGCCGACGGAAAAAGAAAAAATATAGCAAGAGATAGCGGAATTATTCTCGCCGACGACGCGTATATCGGTCGCTTCGGGGAAAAAAGAAGCGAGCCTGCCGCTGCATTCTTCCGCGCTCATATCGGGCTTACCGCTTAAAAAAAGCGTCTTCTTTTCCAACAGTCCGTCGCTGAAAGGTCCGTCGTAAATCAGTTCGGGATAGTCCACGCCCGAGCGGTTCTTTAACGCGCCTCCGACAGTCGCCATGTCGGACAAAACGCCCGTTTCCAACCGCTCCCCCGTCCCGAATTCTTCTTGAAGCGCAAACAGACTCTCGTTGATTTCGGAAAGAATGTTTTTCAGTTTTGCCAGCGTCTCGCGTTCGTCCGCGGTCAGATTCTCTCCTTTCCTTGACAGATAGTAGGCATAGTCGCCCGTTTGGTTCAAAAATTTTATTACAGTCTCTATTTCTTCGTTATCGGGTGCCATTTGTGATAAATTGGAAACCGAAACGGAACATTGACGCCATATTTCGTATAAATAACTTTTCTGCAAAGAAACCGAAGACAGCGCGTAAACCTTTCCAAGTTTTTTCTCGACGTCGTCCATATTGTTCATCGTATCGTAATAACTTTTTTCGTAAATCCGATCGATCCGTCCCGTCGTTTCTTTTGCAAAAGCGTCTTTTTTGGCAAAGGCAATACTCAACCCGACGACGGTACCAAACGCGGCGAAACAAAACGCCGCCAGCACAAAAACCATAATTTTTACTTTTTTACTCATTCTTTCCCTCACAAACAAAAAGCGTGATTACCGATTCGCAAATGGACGGTTTTCGACAGCATCCATTTGCTTGTCGCCGTCTTCGGATTATAGTAGTAAAGACAACCGCCCGTCGGGTCCCAACCGTTCAAAGCGTCACGAGCCGCCTGCTTTGCCGTATCGTTCGGCGAAAGGTTAACCTGCCCGTCTCTGACGGCGTCAAACGCCCCCGCCTGATAAATCACACCGCTGATCGTATTGGGGAAAAGCGAACTTTTTACGCGGTTCAGAACGACCGCGCCGACGGCGACCTGCCCGAGATACGCTTCGCCGCGCGCTTCGCCGTAAATAAGCCGCGCAAGCAACAGCATATCGGCATTCGTCGAGGACGTCCCGGCAAGAGATATGCCGAGGGCTTTCGCCGTTTTCGAGCCGACGACTCCATCCACGACCAAGCCGTTCGCTTTTTGAAAACTTTTTACCGCCGCCGTTGTTTTTTTCCCGAAAATACCGTCGATACTTCCCGTGTAATAACCGCGGTTTTTCAAAGCGGTCTGGATTTGCGAAACGGTTTTTCCCGTACTGCCCTGCGAATACACCGTCCCCGCTTCGGCGACCTGCTCGCTGCTTTTATTCCACGCTCCGCCGTATAAAAGCGCACCCGTCGCGCCGACGGCGCAAATAAGCACGGCGCAAAGCACGGGCGTCAATATTTTATTTACCTTTTTACGTCTCATTTTTTTCCTCTGTTTTTCTAAATAGTTCATAGAGTATCGATTTGTATCGGACATTTTTACCCCCTTCGATAAGCCACAGTTCATCCTTTTCGGCACTCCCGGTCTTTTCTATATATAGTACCGGATAAACGCCGCTCGGAAAGCCTTCCGTTTTTACGTCTATGTACTCCGTCTTTTCGTAAACGACAACTTTATCGCCGAACCTTTCGGCGCATTTTGTCTCCGCTTCGGTCTGAAAAACTACAGAACGCAAAAACTCTTCTTCCTCTTCGCTGAATTTTCCCCGCAAACGCACCACGCTCCACGACGGCTCGGTATGACCGCAAGAAACGAGAAGCATAAAAAGCGCGACGCAAACGACCGGAATAAAATACCTTTTCATACCCCCATTATGCCCACTCCCGATTTTTCTTATACTTTTTTCAGGAAAACGCGGCGGCAATGCCGAATACTCTTCCGTACGACTTGCCCAAAGAACCAAACTTTTTATTTTTCGACAAAAAAAATGCGTATATTCGCTTGATAATGGGTTGAAGTGGTGTTATAATGTTTAGCAGTCGGACATAATGAGTGCTAAAAGCCCGACGGCAAGTTTTATAAAACAAGGAGGAATACAAGATGAAATTAAAACCTTTATTTGACAAAGTAGTCATCAAACAGGAAGAGACGAAAGAAACGACGGCAAGCGGCATCATACTGACCGGAAACGCCAAGGAAAAACCGGTTATGGCGACGGTCGTCGCGGTCGGACCGGGCGGAATCGTAGACGGAAAAGAAATCAAAATGGAAGTAAAAGTCGGGGACAAAATTTTGTACTCGAAATACGCCGGAACCGATTTCAAACTCGACGACGGGACGGTAACGATCATTCGTCAGAGCGATATTTTGGCAATTGTGGAATAAAAAAGGAGGAAACGAACAATTATGGCAAAACAATTCAAATACGGTGAAGAAGCAAGAAAGGCTTTGGAAGCGGGTGTAGACACCCTCGCGAACACAGTAAAACTGACCTTGGGACCGAAGGGACGGAACGTCGTTCTCGAAAAGAAATTCGGCAGTCCCTTAATTACCAACGACGGCGTAACCATCGCAAAAGAAATCGAACTGAAAGATCCCTTTGAAAACATGGGTGCGCAACTTATCAAAGAAGTCAGCACGAAAACCAACGACATCGCAGGCGACGGCACGACGACCGCGTCCGTACTCGCACAAGCCATCATCAAAGAAGGGCTCAAAAACGTAGCCGCCGGCGCAAACCCGATGGAACTGAGAAAAGGTATCCTCAAAGCGACCGACAAAGTCGTCGAAGAACTGAAAAAAATCAGCAAAGAAATCGGGAATAAAGACGAAATCGCCTCCGTCGCAAGCATTTCCGCAGGCGACGAAACGGTCGGCGCGCTTATCAGCGAAGCGATGGAAAAAGTCGGCAAAGACGGCGTAATCACCGTAGACGAAAGCAAAACGATGCTGACCGAACTGAACGTCGTCGAAGGTATGCAATTCGACCGCGGCTATGCCAGCCCCTACATGGTCACCAATACCGACAAGATGGAAGCCGACATGGACAACCCCGTCATTCTCATCACCGATAAAAAAATCGGCTCGATTCAGGAAATCCTGCCCGTACTCGAAGCGGTCATGAAAAACGGTCTCAAAATTCTCCTGATCGCCGAAGACTACGAAGCCGAAGTTCTCGCGACGCTCGTCGTCAACAAAATAAAAGGCATCATCAACTGCGTCGCCGTCAAAGCCCCCGCTTTCGGTGACAGAAGAAAAGCATGGCTTGCCGACATCGCCACCCTCACCGGCGGCACGGTCATCAGCGAAGAAATGGGACTCGAATTAAAAGATGCTTCTCTCGAATTACTCGGCAGAGCCAAATCGGTCAAAGTCAATAAGGACTATACGACCATCGTAGACGGCGCGGGCGATCCCGAAGCCATCAAAGCCCGTATCAATCAGATAAAGGCCGAACTTGCCGTTTCCACGTCCTCTTATGACAAAGAAAAACTGCAAGAACGCCTTGCCAAACTGTCGGGCGGCGTAGCCGTCATCAACGTCGGCGCGGCGACCGAAGTGGAAATGAAAGATACAAAACTGCGTATCGAAGACGCTTTGTCCGCAACGAGAGCGGCCGTGGAAGAAGGCATCGTAGCCGGCGGCGGCATCGCGTTGCTGTCCGTACAAAAAGCGCTGAAAGACTTTGCTTCCACCCTCGACGGAGACATCGCCACGGGTGCGAAAATCGTATGCAAAGCCCTCGAAGCCCCGATTCGTCAGATCGCTTCCAACGCGGGCGTGGACGGCGGAGTCGTCGTAAATACCATTCTGTCTTCGGGCAAAGCCAATTTCGGCTACGACGCGTCCAAAGACGAATACTGCGATATGATAGCAGCCGGCATCCTCGATCCGACCAAAGTCACCCGCAGCGCACTTCAACACGCGGCAAGCGTGGCGGCTACCTTGCTCACCACCGAATCCCTCGTCGCCGACATTCCCGAACCGCCGGCGCCGGCTATGCAACCGCCCATGGGTGGCGACATGTATTAAGCCGTCAAAAAGCAAAAATAGCAAAAAGGACAGCGCTTCGCGTTGTCCTTTTTCTTTTATCCGTATCGACGGATACTGAATAAATGCATTATCTTCGTTTTCTTCCACTGAAAAACGTTTTTACGGCAATAAATCCCGTATTTTGTATCAATGGATACTTTTATTGCAGGATTCCTGCTTTCGGAGTGACCTTAAAATAAGCGGCGATTGCTTTCAGGTCGTCGTCGGAGATAAGGTTCAGCCTTGTTTTCCCTTCGGTCAGCATATAGATCTGCGCCGTTTTTTCGACGGTTTCTATCAGTCCGAAAGTTTCGTCTATGTCTTTACCCGCGCCGTAGATACCGTGGTTCGTCCAGATGACGATACGGTACGAGCGCATCTTTTCGGCAGTGGCTTGTCCGATCTCGTTCGTGCCGCACACCATCCACGGGAGCATGCCCACGCCGTCGGGAAAGACGACGATCGCTTCGGTATTGATTTGCCAAAGCCGATGGGTAAAATCCTTCTCGTCAACGGGACAAACGGTATTCATTGCGATCGTGTACGTCGGGTGGGTATGAATGACGACGCGACTTTCGGGATCGACTTCCTGCCGGACTTTGTGGCTCATAAGGTGCGCCGGAAGTTCGCTGGTGAATCTTCCGCCGTCACCGTAACCCCACAAAAGTTCGGCTTCTTTTTCCGCTATACGGATAATACCGAGGTTTATTTCGGGAGCGTCCTCCACATTCTTGAAGTATTTTCCCGTGCCGGTCACGACGTAGTACTGTCCGACAAGTTCGGGCGCGCTGAATGACAAAGGGATACGGCGCAAAACCTTTCCGTCGGTACAGGCAAGTACGCTTCTTACTTCGTCATCGGTCAACCGCACCGATATATTGCCGCCGTTCCGTTCGTCCCAACCGAGACGGTACATATTGGTCGCGGCTTTGCACACCTCGTCGACAACTTTAATATCGGTTATTTTCATCTTTTCAAAAGCACCTCTTTTTCGTATTTTTCGACGACATCAAACCATTCGGACGGTACGTTCTGCCGTTTCAGGTATTCTTCCCACACGTCGCCGAACGGCATCGTCTTCATTCGTTCGTTTTCGTACATCAATTTGGAAAAATTGCTTTCATCCTGATATTTCTTCATTCGGTCGTTCGGCAGGAGCAACGCGTAGAGCAAGGCCTTATGCATATTGCGGTCGCCGACAACCCATGCCGCGATGCGATTGATTGACGCGTCAAAGTAATCCAAACCGATCAATACTCTGCCCAAAGCGTCGTTTCGGACGATTTCTTTCGCGATTTCTTTCAATTCGTCCTCCAACAAAACGACGTGGTCGCTGTCCCAACGGACGCCGCGCGTCACATGCAACGCGACTTTATCATAAAACGCGAGCATGGAAGGAATTTTATCGGAAACCACCTCGGTCGGATGATAATGTCCGTTATCGAGCAGACACAAAAGGTCGTTTTTCGCCGCATAATTCATGTAAAACTCGCTCGAACCGACGGTATAACTCTCCACACCGATACCGAATACTTTGGACTCAACCGCGTCCAGCAAATATTCTTTCGGATATTGAACCGAAAAAATTTCATCCAGGCTGTCTTTCAGGCGCAAACGCGGCGTAAGCCGATCGGCGGGAACGTCTTTCAGCCCGTCCGGAATCCAGATGTTATTGAGACAAGGGCTGTGCTGCCTTTTCCCGATTTCGGCGGCGATTTTACGACACGCTTTGACGTGTTCTATCCAAAATCGGCGCACGTTATCGTCGGGCGAAGACAAAGTCAAGCCGTCTTTCACCATCGGATGGGAAAAAAGCGTGGGATTAAAGTCAAAACAAATCCCCTTATCGATTCCCCATGCAAGCCACGGTTCAAATTCCTTTATCGTCAGTTTGTCCAAACTCACTTTTTCATCCGTTACCGCGTAAATGGCGTGCAACGCCACCCGTTTTTTGCCCGGAATCAACCGAAAAGCAAGTTCAAGATCTCTTTTCAGTTCTTCAAAATCACGCGCTTTGCCCGGATAGTTTCCCGTCGTCTGAATGCCGCCCGACAGAGCCGCTTTGTTCAAAAAGCCCTGTACGTCGTCGCCCTGCCAACAATGCAGCGACACGGGGACGTCTCCGAGAAGCGCAAGCGCCTTTTCGGTATCGACGCCGACTGCGGCGTATCTTTCTTTTGCCTCGTTATACATGTGTTTCTCCTTTGGTCATCTGACAACGAAGATTGCCGATTGCCGTCCCTTCGATAGGAAGCGCAATTACCTTTTTATGTGTAAATTCTTCGGTCAATTCATTCAAAAAATCGTTTTTTGCACCACCGCCGATGATGCAAATATTCTCTATTTTTTCGCCCGTTATCCGTTCGAGTTCTTCCGTCGCGCGCGCATAACTGTTCGCAAGGCTCCTGTATACGGTGCGGAACAAATCGGCACGCCCTTGCGGCGTGGGCCGGGCTTGGCGCGTAAAATACTCTTTTATCGCTTCGCTCATCTTTTTCGGCGCGAGAAATGCACGATCGTTGACGTCAAAAATTTCGTCATAACCGCTTTTTCTGCCCTCTTCAACCATTTGCCCGAAGTCGCAACCGAATTCTTTTTTCAATTCTCCGATCAGCCACAACCCCATAATGTTTTTCAAAAAACGGATGTAGCCGACGCCGCCTTCGTTTGTAAAATTGGCTTTGCGCGCGTCCGGCGTCAACACCGGCGAAGAAAGTTTCGCGCCGAAAAGAGACCACGTTCCGCTTGACAAAACGGCTGTGCCCTTTCCGGACGTTACCGCTTCGAATGCGCTTGCCGTATCGTGCGAAGGACAAAAAACGACTTTCGTCTGTCCGCCTACTTCGGCGGCGATTTCTTCTTTCAGTTCGCCTACCGTCTCGCCGGGCATGCACAAGTTACCGAACAAGCGTTTCGCTAGTCCGAGTTTATCGACGATTTCCTCATCGAATTTTCCCGTTTCCGCCCGCACAAGCCCTGTCGTCGACGCGTTTGTATATTCCTTTTTCATTACGCCGGTCAGACGGTATGAAAAATATTCGGGCATCATCAAAAAGGCTTTCGCCTTGTCGATTTTCCCTTTCTCCCGATCGGCAAAAAGTTTGTATATCGTATTGAACGGTTGAAACTGCGTACCGGTTTTTTCATACAGTTTTTCAAACGGGATCAAATCGTGAACCGCTTGAACAAACGCTTCGCTTTCTTTATCCCGATACGAAACGCACGGCAAAATTTCTTTGCCCGCATCATCTATCAGAACGTAGTCTACGCCCCATGTATCGATCGCCAGACTCTCGATTTTCGGGAAGCGCAAAAACGACTGCTTTATGCCTGTTTTGATTTCCGAAAAAAGTCTTTCGGTATCCCAAACAAGTTGTCCGCCCTTTTCTTCCACGAAGTTGGGAAAACGGTACGTCTCGACCGTTTCGAGAATGCCGTTCGACAAAAAACCGACGATATGCCGACCGCTCGACGCGCCGATATCGATCGCGAGGCAGTATTTTTTTTCGTCCATTTTTACCAGCGGTTTTCCACGTATTCGCAGAAAGCGTACATGTCCTTTATTTCGATTTCCGTCCCGTCGTCCAGGATCGCTTTTCCGTTCCAACGTCCGTGGACCTGATGCGAATGCATACGCGCGACATAGGCGTTCAGATCGGAGTGATGATCGAATACCGGAGTCATCGTGACGTCGAGTCTGCCGTCCTCGGACACAAAGTGCCACGGCTCCATATATTTATCGGGCTTGGGAAAAACGTCAACGTCGACCGAGCCGATTTTGTGGGCTTTCCCATCCAAAAACAGACACGTCGCGGTGCCGTTATCTTCATTGCCGATTCCCCATGTGATTTCAAAGCCGAAGACGTGTTTGTTACCGTCTTTGTCGCTGATATAAGTCGAACCGTTGCCCCAATACCATACTTCTTTGTACGGCCAAACGCCTCTGCCCCAGTCAAGCACGCAAAAAGTATCTTCTTTGGAAAAATCGAATTTCGTCGTGCCGACGCGGAAAAAGCCCTCGGTTGCCATACCGTTCTTTTTCATCGTCAGGAAGAAACGGTCTTTCAGATATTTTCCTTTCCGTTTGAACGGCGTCACCGTCACGCAACTTTCGTGGTTTTCAAACATATCCATCGTGAACGCCGCTTCGAGCGTTTCGCCTTTGTATTTGCCGCGGAATTCGATTCTGCGCGTTCTTTCTTCGGTATCTTCCATAAAGAAAAAGTCGCCGCTCTTGTATTCAAAATATCCCGGCTTGTCGCCGTTTGCCGGCAAAATGTATTTGTTTTTACCGCCGATAAAAGGAGACATCACGGAGATGACTTTTTTCTCGGTTCCGCTTACGTCGACAAGTACCGCCGAGGCGTAGCCGCCGATCGAAATATTGGCGAACGAGATTTGCACCATGTATTTCCCGTTGGAAATCTGATAAAAGTCCCATTCTTTACCGCGCCACTGCGGATGCGCGACGTTTCTGTCATATAAGAAGACGTTACGACGCGCCCAACCGCCTTTTACGAGCACTCTGCCGTCCGAGCCGACAAGCGGAGTCGGTTTTGTATACTCGACCTGTTGCCTCTTATAGCCGAGTTCTTTCCAGCCTACATACGTTTTTTTCATTTTCCGTTATTCTCCCTTTTTTAGGTTATTTTTATTATAAATCATCAATGCTTTTTTTTCAAGAAAAAAAGCGCATTCGTCCGCAAAACAAATTCGGCACCGACGCGCCTTCTTCCGCCTCGCAAACTGTTATTCGTCAAATAAATCGATATAAAGGCTCCCTAAATATGCCGTTCGGTATGCTTTACTTTGCAAAAAAGAAACGATCAATGCAATACGTCGTCCGCCATTTCGGGATTATCGGTCATGATGCAATCCGCGCCGATCGCTTGCAGCAGAGCCACGTCCGATGGATCGTTGATCGTCCAATACTGAACGGCAATACCGTACGAATGCGCATAATCGACAAAAGCGTCCGTCGCAAAGTCGAAGTATCCGCGCAAGCCCATCGGGATTTGCAACACGCGGAAGCCGAGACGTTCGGGTTCGATTTTTACATTGTACAAAAAAGAATAATAAAAGCCAAGCATATCGGTTATGCTTGCCGAGCGCGTCACCTGCGGATATTTTTTATCGATATAGGTCGTGACGTTCTGGTGGAAAGTGCCGACGATTACGCGGTCGCAAATGGCGTAATTCTCCATCATTTCATACAGTTTATCCATAGCGGTTTCGCCCCGTTTTCCTTTGTCTTTTATCTCGATAATGTAGTGCAGGCTTTTATCCGTCCGCGCTTGTTTTTCCAAATAATCGAGCAATTCTTTGAGGGGCAAAATACGCACTTCCGACAAGTCCGCGCCCTCTTCCCGATACGGATACGAGCCGTCGGCACGTTGAAATTTATATCCGAAATTAAGCGTCTTCAACTCGGCAAGCGTTTTGTCGCCGACTTTTACGTTTTTCTTGCCGAATACGGTTTCTCCGTCGCTCGTCCTGTCCACTTCGTCGTCGTGCAGCAAAACGAGTTCGTTATCTTTCGTCAGGTGCAGATCGAATTCCACCACGTCCACTTTATAACTCGCCTCCATGCAGTTTTTGAAGGCTTTCAGCGTCTCCTCCGGTTCGATATCCCCTCCGGCTCTGTGCGCGGACAAATACAGCGGTTTCCCCACGCGAATATACGGATTATCGCCCGCATAGGTTCTCACTTCGTCCACGCGCGCTATCTTGCCCGTAAACGGCAAAATAAGGAAGTTTATTGCGACGGCGCACAAAAGTACGATCCCTACGCACGAAAGAATAATCTTCCCTTTCCTACCCAACTTGTTTTTCTTCTTTTCGACTTTCTTTTTTTCAACTTTCTTCATGACAAACCCCTTTGCTGTTTTCTTCTAAAATGATAACACAAAAAGGAAAAAAATGGAATAGTCTTTTACGCCTGCGATGCGGCTGTCTTTGTTTTCGAAAAAATATGTTTTTTTTGCGAACTTCCGAAAAATACCGTAAAACTTCGGGAATGCGACCTGTAAAAAATTTATTATATTTGCCTATGCAAAAACAGGCAAGCGCACGGCTTGCCCTACTTCTTCAATAGTTTTTTCTGCCGAGAAGAACGTCGATGTCTTCCTTAAAATAATCGGCTATCTTGCACAAATTACTGACCGTAATCTCTCTTTGACAAAGCAGATACCGCGATAAAGTTTGCTGCGGTATCCCCACCTTTTTGGAAAACTCATTCACGGACATGTCGCCGATCAATTCTCTTAAATTTTGCGCAAAACATTCCATATAAGTCTTTTTCATGCCTTTACTTTACCCCATTTGGTGAAATATGCTTGACATTACACCGTTTGGTGTAATACAATGAAAGAAAAAGAATCTTTTCATACGAATATGATAGATATTTTAAGTACATATGTACTTAATAAGTAAAAAAAGACTTTATTTTGCAAAGAATAGGAGGTATTATGAAACGTAAAATCATGTATTCCGTTGTGCCGTCAACGAAAAAAGGTATTTTGTTCTTGCTCTTTACGATTATTTTATGTCTATTGACTGCGTGTAATCAATCGACAGTGCCTGAATTATCCGCCGAAAAAGAACCGCCCGAGCCTGAATTATCCGACGAAAAAGAACCGCCCGAAATCAAAGCGACGGACTTGTCAGATGCAATGTACTACGTAACTTTTTATAATGCTTTGAACGAACCGATCGGAGAAGTACAATATGTCAAAAAAGGTACGGCGGCTACCGCGCCGACGGCAGACGAAGCAAAAGTAGACGGCTACCGTTTCCTCGGTACGTGGGATAAAGACTTTTCCGCAGTGGCAAGCGACCTATCCATATACGGCGAATACATTCAACAATTTACGGTCACTTTTTATAATGCCGACAACGAAATAATCGGTGCTCCGCAGACGGTGGATATCGGCAGCAGCGCAATAGCGCCGAATGAAGAAGAAAGAGCAACGGACGGGTATGACTTTATTGATTGGGACACGTCTTTTACCGACGTTCGCGAAAACTTGACCGTTCGTAGCGTAAACGCTTTAACGGGCACGTTGACGGAAACGTATGTGCGCGATAAAAACTATATATATTTCGGCACCTATCCGCAGTCGGAAGTGACGGACAGCACTATTGTCAACGCTTTGAACAATGCTATCGGGAACAAAAAACCCGCTACCGGTAACAGTAATGGTTGGACATCCTATAAATATTATAGCGGCGGCAGCAACACCACCGACTATATGTGGTATATAGATAAAGACTATAATGGCGAGAAGTACCGCGGTGTGTATTTCACAAAATATAGATCATATCGTACAAGCGCCGGTAGCAGTACTGTCAATAACTATCAAGAAGAAAACGATTACAAGACAAATAACATCTATTGGTTTAAGTACGAACCGATCAAATGGCGCATTTTAGAAGAAAGCGACGGCTATGCGACGATCCTTTGCGAGATGATCATCGACAGTCAAGAGTATTCGTCAAATAACGAATCCTCATTCAGTCACAACGGCGGGACGGGTTATGCAAACAATTACGCCTTATCGAATATACGCAAGTGGCTGAACGAAACGTTCTACAATACGGCATTCAACGATCTGCAAAAAAAATTGATACAAACGGTAACTATTGATAATAGAGAAAGAAGTACTTATCCTGATAACAGTAGAACTTGGTGGTGTTCCGAAATGCACACGAGAGAAGTTTCGGGATATAACGGATCTGTTGTTCAAGTAAAATATGATGACTGCAATCCGTTTGGCGTGATTGCCGGGGATTTTGGAGAGGAAGCATGGCTTTTCCCACCGCATGCATCCGGATCCCCATCAGAATCTACCATCAATGCCTTTAAAGATCTTAGTGAATCCTTTGTCACATTTATGGAGAATTTTATAATACCAACAGACGACACCGAATACATTCCGTCTATCACTGACGCTATTTTAAAAGACTACACCTTGTTTTATAATAAAGCTATGGAGATTTATAAAAATTCTCTTGTTTCATTTACCAAGGGTATAGACAGCGACATCTCCCGTAGTGCGGTGGTAGGCATAAATAAGCCATACACGATGTCTTTCGGAGGCGTAAATCTGACAGACATCGATTTACGAACAGCCATGGCCCATCTGTTCGGGTTTAGTTCCGCGACAGATTTTGCGAATCATGCTCAAAACCTTGTTGATATTTGTGTTCCGCATAAGTGTTCCGAATCCTTTGAAAGAATAATATCAGGGTACAATGATTCTAAAGTTAGTGTAAAATATGACGATTGCAATCCTTTTGGTATGATTGCCGAAGACTTCGGAGAAATCAAAAACATTCCTAAGCACACAACAAAAACGGCATCTGGTTCTATAATTACCGCCTTTGTTTCCCTTGGCGAACTGTTTTCCAAATTCACGAAAGATACTAAAACATCAACAAATAGTATTCAAGCCATAGGTGCAGAAGACGACGCTTGGGATGCGTATGTGAAATTCTATGATAAAGCTATAGAGATTTATCAAAACTCGCTTGTTTCGTTCACCAAAAACACAAGCACAGTTCTTGCTAATAGCGCAGTAATAGGGATAAATCACCAGTCTACAATAATTTTCAGCAAAGAAAAAAATAGACAAGACATTAATTACGCAAAAGTCATAGCAAATATATTTGGGTTTAGCACGGAAGATGAACTTGCGAGTTACGCTCAAAAACTTGCCTATCTTTATGAAGAATACAGGGAAGAAAAGAAAAACGGTAACACCGAAGCATACAAAGCATTGGAGAATGGGTGTTTCTGCACATCAGATGATTCCTTTATATTTCCAATCGCCGTCCAAAATGAATCGACTTCCACGATTCTATTATATGTAATTCTTGATGCTTCCGGATTAGTGTCTGTTTGGGTAAACGATATTACCTTAGCACTCAGAGCAACAAACTTTAATGAGACCTATTTTACAGATAAATCAATCCACAATGAATTATGCTGCAAAAATAAACTTTTTATTACAGGAACGCATTCATTGGAGAATGGCTGTTTTTATAATTCCAAGAACGATTATAATACTTACATATTTCCTTTTGCCGTACAAAACGAATTATTTTCCACCGCTTTGCTATGTCTCATTCTGGATTCTGACGGACGAGTATCTGTTTGGGTAAATGATATTACCGTCATACTTTGGGCAATAAACTATAATAGCAATTATCATACAAGCGGCGCAATTCATAATGAACTGTATTGCAAAAAAACACTTTTTGTAGCAGGAATCGGGGAAAACGCTTATGCCTGTGGCAATACAAACGATAAAGTATGGCTCCTAAGCGAACAGGAAGTATCGAAAGCATTTTATGGCTTCGCAGATCCAAGCATAAATGCACAAAAAAGAGAAAAACAAACGACCGCCTATGCGCAGTGTCAGGGGGCGTATACGGCTTCCGGCGGGAGTTATGACGGTAACGGCTATTGGTGGCTTCGCTCGCCGTACCACGGTCACAGTAACTATGCTTTAAGCGTATACGAGGTCGGCGACGCCTACCGCGACGACTACGTAGATCATACGTATCACGGCGTTGTACCCGCTTTGAAAATAAAACTGTCATAGCAGACAGTAAAAATAAGTATTGGGTAACAAAATATTATAAAAAGGCGACCGAAATGTCGCCTTTTTTGTCCCCATGTTTTGCGCCCTTTGTCAAAAGGGAGATTGTCTGGCGACCTGCGGTCGGGAGAGAGGGTTTTTCACCGGATAGAATAAGACGAACGGGATATTTATCCGTAGCATAAAGAAGACTTTATTCTCGTTAAAAACCCCCCTTCCCAAAACACGCGCATCCCAGG
>JAZRZM010000002.1:0-15538 GCA_045601385.1 Clostridia bacterium
GGACAATATCTTTTAGTTGTGTTATACTCCATTTGAGTGATTCGACCTCCTTGAATTGTTTTTTGCTGATTCTATTCTAACACGAGGCAATCACTCTTCTTTTATTTTTTTTCAGTCTCACATCAATTGTAACTCTACAAAATAAGCGTGCAACGGACGCTCCTTGACTTGCAATGGCCGATAATTTATGTTATGATAAATCGAGGTAGGCAGAGGAAAAAAAATGAAAAACTATGTTTTCAGAACAGCCGAGCGGTGTGACGTCCCTTTGATTTTACAATTTATCAAAGAACTTGCCGCCTATGAAAAAATGTCGGAGCAAGTGATCGCGGATGAAAGAACGCTTGAAGAACAGATTTTTGACAAGAAAAAAGCGGAAGTTCTTTTTGTCTCGGACGGCGATACGGAAGTGGGCTTTGCCCTTTTTTTCCATAACTTCTCGACCTTTTTGGGGCGGTCGGGGCTTTACTTGGAAGACCTATATGTGAAACCGAAATACCGCGGAATGGGATACGGAAAAGCGATTTTCAGAAAACTTTGCGACATCGCGACGGAACGCGGCTGCGGACGGTTGGAGTGGTGTTGTCTTGATTGGAACAAGCCGAGCATCGATTTTTATTTATCTTTGGGCGCGGTGCCGATGTCGGATTGGACGGTTTATCGGCTGACCGGGGAGGCTTTGCATAACCTCGCAAAATCTTGATTTATTGTTTTTTTACGGAGAAAAAAATGAACGATTATTTTATTCGGTTAGAGAAAAAAGAGGACTACGGACAGGTTGAGAACCTGATTCGTGAGGCGTTCTGGAACGTGTATCGACCGGGATGCAGCGAGCACTATGTGATGCACGTTTTACGCGACGATCCGGCTTTTGTGAAAGAACTGGATCTTGTTATGGAACAAAACGGGCAGATCATCGGACAAAACATTTTTATGCGAACGGTTATCGAAAAAGACGACGGCGAAAAAGTGCCCGTTTTGACGATGGGACCGATTTGCATATCCCCCAATCTGAAAAGAAACGGATACGGAAAGATCCTGCTGGACGAAAGCCTGCGAAGAGCCGCTTCGCTCGGCTACGGCGCGGTTCTTTTGGAAGGCAATATCGGATTTTACGGCAAAAGCGGATTCGGTTACGCCGCTTCGCTTGGTATTCGTTACAACGATATGTCGGCAGACGAGGACACGACTTTTTTCCTATGTAAAGAGTTGATACCCGGTTATCTTGACGGAGCAAAAGGCGTTTATCGGACGCCGCAAGGCTATTTTGTCGACGAAGCCGCCGTGGACGCGTTCGATCGGGCGTTTCCGCCGAAAGAAAAAAAGAAACTCCCGGGACAATTATCGTAAGATGCGTCGAATCAAATCCATGCAAAAAGACGTTTGCGTTCGTCGAAAAAAAATGTTACTATAAGGTATAAAATCGAGGTGTTGGATATGGAAAAAATCGGGACGGTTATTCGCGGTAATCCGTACGTCGGACGCGGCATTGTCGTAGGACTGTGCGAAAGCGGAAAAAAAGCGGCGGTGGCGTACTTTATTATGGGCAGAAGCGCAAATTCCCGCAACCGCGTGCTTGTTACCCGAAACGGCGAAGTGCGGACGGAACCTTTCGACGCGTCGAAGGTCGAAGATCCGAGTCTCATTATTTACACCGCTCTGAAAAAATGCGGCGACAATCTCGTGGTGACGAACGGCGATCAGACGGAAACGGTTTGCGACGGAATGAATCGGGGTAAAACCTTCTTTGCCGCTCTTTCCGAAAGAAAGTTTGAACCGGACAAACCGAATTTCACGCCGAGAATCAGTGCGATTTTATATCTGAACGGAGAATTTCGATACGAAATGAGCATTCTCAAAGCGGCGGACGAGAATGGTGAAAAGTGCGAGCGATTCGGCTTTTCATACGAGCCCGTTGCCGGCATGGGACATTTTATTCATACCTATCGGACCGACGGTAATCCGTTGCCGTCTTTTTCGGGCGAACCGGAAAAAGTCGCCGTGCCCGACGATATAGCCCTTTTTGGCGACGACTTGTGGAAAAACCTCGACGAAAATAACAAAATCGCCCTGTACGTCCGCTATATCGATCTTGCGAGCGGCTGTGTCGAAGAAAAACTGTACAATAAAAATAAATAGGAGCTCGCCATGAATAGGTTTGAATTAAAATACGGTTGCAACCCCAATCAAAAACCTGCCGCCATTTATATGGAAAACGGGAAAGATCTCCCGTTGGAAGTATTGTCCGGTCGTCCCGGATATATCAACTTTTTGGACGCGCTCAACGGTTGGCAACTGGTAAAAGAACTGAAAGAAAGCACGAATAAATGCGCGGCGACGAGTTTTAAGCACGTTTCCCCCACTTCCGCCGCAATCGGAAAGGTTTTGCCCGAGGCGCTTAAAAAGTCGTGCTTTGTAGACGATATCGACGGCTTGGACGACTCGCCTCTTGCTTGCGCATACGCGCGTGCGCGCGGTACCGATCGGATGTCCTCGTACGGAGACTTTATCGCCTTGTCGGACGAATGCGACGAGACGACGGCAAGAGTGATCTTTCGTGAAGTGTCCGACGGTATTATCGCTCCGGGGTATACGCCGAAAGCTCTGGAAATACTGAAAGAAAAAAGAAAAGGCGCGTACAATATTATCCGCATCGATCCGTCTTACGTGCCCGAAGAAAAAGAACATAAACAGGTATTCGGTATCACTTTTGAGCAAGGCAGAAACAATTTCAAAATAAATAAAGAATTGTTTTCCAATATCGTCACGAAGAAAAAAGAATTGCCGGAAGATAAATTGATCGACATGATCGTGGCGCTTATTACTCTCAAATACACGCAGTCGAATTCCGTTTGCTTTGCCGAAGACGGGCAGGCAATCGGCGTCGGAGCCGGTCAACAGTCGCGCATACATTGCACTCGTCTTGCCGCCGGAAAAGCCGACTTATGGCACCTGAGGCAGTGCGAAAAGGTACTCGGACTTCAATTTCTCGAATCTGTCGGACGCCCCGATAAAAACAACGCGATCGACTTGTATCTGTCCGATTTTGACGATGAAGAAGTGCTTGCGGACGGGAAGTGGCAAAAGTATTTTTCGGTAAAACCGGATAAGTTTACCCACGAAGAAAAAGAAATGTTCCTCGCTTCGAAAAAAGGTTGCGTTCTCGGCAGCGACGCCTTTTTCCCATTCAGCGATAACATCGAACGCGCGGCAAAAAGCGGTGCTTTATTCGTCGCGGAACCCGGTGGCTCGATCCGCGACGATCAGGTCATCGACGCTTGCGACAAACTCGGCATGACGATGTGTTTTACCGGCATGCGACTTTTCCATCATTGATTTTATAGGAAAAGGTATTCTTCCAAAACGGCTACGGCTTCTTTCCAGCCGTAGCAGACGGCTGTCATGTGCCCTTGCAAACGGAGCGCTTCCAGCCATTTTTTTTGCTCTTGCGTCGGCTTGTTGGGCTTGACTTTCATTTCGATATACAAGCCGTGATAGACTCCGCGCGGAACGGGCAGGCACAGGTCGGGTACGCCTGCTTTGACGCCTTCGGCTTTCAACCTGCCGGCGGTTGCGGCGCATCGTGCGCCGCCGTTTGGGACATGATAAAGTAAAGCAAGTTCGGGCATTTTTGCAGCCATCAGACTTGCCCATTGAAAAAGGGCGATTTGTTCCTCGCTTTCGCTCCCGGTCAGCCTTGTCATGCGTTATTCCCTCGGTTTATCGCTTTTCCGAGCAAATCAATCGCGTCTCCGATCAAGGAAGATAGGGACTTGTCGGGCAAACCGGCTATCAAGTTATTGCATTTGCTGATGGGTATCAGAATTTTTTTTGCGCCGCTTTGTCCTACCGCCGCGGCGGCTCTCGGCGTGATTTCGCCAAGAAGTGAATCGGCAATAACGATGCCTATCGGTCCTAAAATGACGTCCGCTTTCCGACTGCATACGACGATGGCGTTTTCTCCCGTTGCGGCGGCGTTTGCTCCGCTTTTCTGCATGGCGAGCGTAGCGATACTGTTGGTGCCGACAGCCGTCAGGGACAAATCGGGATAAGCCTTTTTTATCCCTTCGCAAAGTTCTTTGCCGAGTTTTCCGCCCTGACCGTCTATTACCAATACGTTCATATTTTATTTATCCTCTTTATCGTCGTCGGGTATTTCTTTTTCGTTTTGTTTGACTTTCGCGGTGATCTTTGCCAAAGGAAAAGTGCGTATTTCCACGCCGCCGTCGGGCAGATTGATACGGACGGTCACTTCCTGCCGCAAAAGGTCGTTGCTGATGACCGTTCCTTCTCCGTCGGGCGTGCGCGCGGTGCTGTTTACCTTGGGCATCTTTCCGTACGTCTGCTGATAATAATCGTTTTCATATTTCAGACAGCACATCAGTTTTCCGCAACAACCGCTTATTTTTTGCGGATTAAGACTCAACCCTTGTATTTTTGCCATTTTGATGGTCACTTTATCGAAGTCATGAAGATAGGTCGTACAGCAGCAGGGACGACCGCATGCGGCGAGCGCGCCTTGCAACTTGATTTCGTCACGCTCATAAATCTGCCGAAGTTCGATGCGGACATGAAATGCCGACGCGAGGTCCTTGACCAGTTCACGGAAGTCGATCCTGCCGTCCGCCGTGAAGTAAAGAATGACTTTCTGACGGTCAAACGTGTACTCCGCTTCAACGATTTTCATGGCGAGTTTGCGCGCCGCCACTTTTTCCGTGGCTACCTTAATAAGGTTGTCGCGCTTGGCGACGTTCTCGGCATTCGTCTTTTCGTCTTCCGCAGTGGCTTTTCGCAAAATAGGTTTAAGGGTTCCCACAATTTTGCTTTCGGGGACCTCATGGTTCGCGTTTGCGACTTTCCCATACTCCGTTCCGCGAGCCGTTTCGCAAATAACGCCGTCGCCTTCTCTGAACTTATCATCCTTGGGCGAAAAGTAATACGTCTTTCCGGTGTCGCGAAAGCGGACGCCGATAACGGTAATCAGTTTTTCTTCCATTTATATCTTGCCTCCAATATTCCGAATAGGACGTCGTTTGCCACGTTTGCGGCGTTGACGTTAAAAAATAATTGTTCTTTTGCTTTATTGACGGCGTTAAGCGCCATGGACAGTCCCGCCGCGGTAAACCCGGAAGCGACTTCGGTCAGGTCGGCGTCACGGTTCACATTACATTTTTGCGCCGTCGTATGCAGAATCGTTTTCATTGCGTCGCCCAGGATTATTTCCATAAAATCGACGGTCAAAGCGATTTTTTCTTTGGAAAAAATATCTTGCACGACATAACTCGCTATCTGCGACGATTTTTTCAAATGAATAAGCATATCGAAAACCTTTTCGTACTGCTCGCGATAATCGCCGCTTTGGGCAAAATCCTGCGCTTTTTTCAGATTGCCCATTCCGTATGCCGCGGCAATCCCGGCGGACGTTTTGTTCACGCCGTCTTCCACAAGTTCGGCGGTGATATCCTCGGTCGAAAGCAGATCGGCATACAGTTTTTTCCCACGGGACCGAATGGTGGAGAGAAGTCCGCTTTCGCCCGAAGCGCCTAAAATAATCGTCACGTAAGCGGGCGGTTCCTCAAACGTTTTCAGCAATTTGTTCTGCACTTGCGGACTGAGTTTATCGGCGTTTTTTATGACAAAAACCTTTTTGTCGGAACGGACGGGCAGGATTTCCACACGGTCGAGAAGAGGTTCGACGTCTTCGACTTTCATGGCGCTTCCGTCTCCGCGATAAATATCGGGATGCGAGCCGTCGGCGATGCTTTGGCAGACGTCGCATTCTCCGCAAACGTCGGGGCAAAAACACGCGAGCGACGCGTGATGTAAAAGTGCCGCCATAAGTTCATCGTCTTCGCTGATGAAAATATAAGCGTGCCCGAGTCTTCTGCGGGCGTCGGACAAAAACTGCTTCCACGCCGTATTTTTTCGGACGGTCTCCGGATTCATAAAATAATACCCCGTCCGCGCAAGGCGTCTACGATGCGTTTTGCCGTCACGTTTTTATCAATGTCCGTCTGTATGGGAATAAAACGGTCGTTTTTCTTCGCCAATTCTTTATAACCGCGATAAACGGCAAGATGAAAAGAATCGGCTTCGTTTTCGATCCGATCGTTTTTGACCACCTTGCCTTTTTGTCTCCGCCACGAAGAAAGAGGATCCATATCGAGGAAAATCACCGCCTCCGGCATACAGGTGGCGAAAGCGTAAGCGTTCAGATCGGTAACGTATTTTTCACCGAGATTTCTCGCGTATGCCTGATAGGCAAGCGAACTGTCGATATAGCGGTCGCAGACGACGATATTCCCCTTTTCGAGATTCGGCAGGATAAAGCGGTCGATATGGTCGCACCGCGCCGCGGCAAAAAGAGCGGCTTCCGTCTCCGCGCTCATTTCCCTTTGTAAAATAAGTTGCCGAATTTCTTCGGCGAGGGGCGTGCCCCCCGGCTCGCGCGTAAAAACGGCGGCTTGATTCGTCTCTTTCAGATAGTTTTCGAGAAAGGTCAGTTGCGTGCTTTTGCCCACGCCTTCGCACCCTTCAAACGCAATAAACTTTTTCATATTTATTATTGTATCATAAACCGCGTCCGCAAGCAACCGTAAAAAAAATCGATTCGCGGACGCGAATTTTCCGCGTATTTCCTTTTGCGACGACAAACATATTGTACGCCCGAAAAGGCGCGGATTATCCTTTTATTCTGTTTTTTGATTACGCAATAAAAATGCTTTTTTGCCCGTGGGCGTACGAAAAGTTGATTTTTATTCGTCTTGAAGCCTGATTATGTACGAACACATCGTTTTGAACTTGTTTTTAAGGGGACAAACGTCGCATTCCAAAGTCACTTCGACGCCGAGCAAGGTTTCTATTACGCCCTCGCAATAACCCTTGATAAATTCGCAAATATGTCTCTTTTTCTTTTTGTCGACAATGAAACACTCGTTAATCGTCAAGTGTCCGCTGAATTTCCCCTCGTCGTCGATATCGACGGATATGTCAAACTTTCCCCAACCGACGTTTGAGTCGAATTCGCACCATTTGGTCAGTTTTTCTTCAAAAGACGTCGGAGAAGACTGCTGGACATCCCACTTGTCGTTAAGGCGTTCGGCAAAGTTCTGACCGCTTTCGTAGCCGGACACGTGGAAAATCCGATCGGCTTTTTCTATGCCGGCGATATCGGACACGCTTTCGTAAATGCCTCCGAGCAGATTGATAAAGGTGTCGGTTCTGAAACTGACGTTCCGTTGTCCGTCTTCGGGATTTACCATAATCCCTCTTTCGCGAATGTAATTAAAAACGGTTGTCGAATTGTTTTTCGCGGGGGACTGTTCGGCGGCGGGCAAAATCGGTTTTTGCGTCGTTTCGGGTTCCGGTTTATGGGGCAAGTACGAACAGACGGAATCATACAGTTTGTCAAAATAATACGACGGCTCGTTCGGATATGCGATGATCCGATGCGTTCGGCTGAGATAGTACCGCAAGTCGTCGTTCATATCGAACTCTTCGATAAAGAAAGGAATGAGTCTTTTGTTTTTTTCTATAATAACGTCGATTTCGTTCAGAACGTGTTCCGATCCGTTTATCGCTTTGGAAGCAATCAGAATGGCGACTAAACAATTATCGATGGCGTTGACCAGATTGGACGCATACGGTCTGCCCGGATCCACGTCTCTGGGTGCGACAAAACAATCGATTCCTTTCTCTTCAAGCGACTTTACGACGGCAAACGCAACGTCTTTATTCGCTGTGGTATAACTGACAAACACATCCTTTTTCATATGAATCTCCTTTCTTTCAGTCAATAATCATGCCCCGTTTCTTTTTGCTTTCGACAGTCCGCCGTCCCTAACGCGCGATATATTCGTAATTGAATTCAGTATGAAGGAACTTTTCGATATCTTCTTCCGAAGTAAAATTCGAATAGGCGAGCAATAGTTTTACATAGGTCATTTCGAGCGTCATACCGTACAACAAACGCATTTTTTGATTGTTTACGACGTGTTCGCATATATTTTTGAGCGAACCGTAAGAGCCGGGCTGCAATTTCGCCGGAGCGAGATACAAATCTATGTCTTTATCGGCGCATATATCGATCATTCGCAAAACGGAACTCTCGCCGTATCCGTCGTGATACCGGCTTTGTTCGGCGCACGCGGTGCCGGAGTGGAAAGTCCCGTGAAAGATGGCTTTGAAGCGGTCGTAATCGTACGCGTTGTAGTTCATACCCACGTAGGGTTGCAGGTACAATACGCAGTCGGACAAGCGCACGCTGTCAAGATGAGGAAAAGCGCAAGGTTTTTCGCACGCGGGATATTGCGCGGTCAACTGCGCAAAACATCTCCGAAAAGCCTCTTCCGAACCGTCCTCGACGCAAATCGCGCCGTCGCTGAAAAAGTCTTCGGAATAATTCGCGCATTGTTTGAGGCGCGAAGCAAGGTGTAAATACATTTTTTCATCCGAGGTGTTTTTGTAAGCGACGTACACGTTGGGAACGATACCGCGGCAAATACACTCGACCGCAAACCGAAAGTTATCGTTTCCGTTGGTGCGCGGCGAGTCCAGCGGCTCGTTGCCGGAAACGAAAAAAACCGGAATGGGCGTATTGTTCAAAAGAATCGAAAACAATGCGGCGGAATAGGCGAGAGAATCCGTCCCATGGGCAAAAATCACTCCGTCATACGCCGTGCGACCGACGTATTGAAGGTAGACGTTCTTCATGTCTTGCAAACTGGCGTGGGTATTGTCCTCGCTCAGATAGTTCAGATTGTCGGTAAGATCGATCGTAACGTCGGAAGCGAACGCCGAATCGGAATGTAAAAAATTTTCTTTCAAACGCAAACCCGCATATTCGGCGATACCAAGCGTCTTATCCTGCTTATTCTCCGCACATATTGTTCCGCCGGTTAAAACCAGCAATATTCTTTTCATGAATATTCCCTCTCCTTTTTCCGATTCGCCGCTTATTTCAGTTTGGATTCCAGCGTTTCTTTAATCGCACCGGGGTTGCCGGCGCCTTTGAGTTCACGCATGCAAGCGCCGAACAGCGCCTGAAAGGCTTTCGTCTTGCCGCCCTTGAAGTCTTTTACCGCTTCGGGATTGTCGGCAATAACGCGATCGATTACGGCGCTGACGTCGGACGAATCCACCTTTTTGTCAAATCCGTTCTCCTTGCAAAAAGCCACGGGATCTTTGCCGTCTTCGAGTACGGCGATCAGCACGTTTCTGCCGGCGTTTCTGTTGATCGTTCCGTCGGCTACCATCCGAATTACCGTCGCGATATCCTTTGCCGAAACGTCGGTTTTTTCAAGGGATTTTCCCGCCTTTTTCAGAATGCCGACGCAGTCCGTCAAAATCCATGCGCAAGCGTCTTTGGGCGCGCAGCCGAGCGCGATGACGTCGTCGAGCAAAGCGCACGCTTTGGGGTTTGAGACAAGCATGGCGATTTCTTTTTCCGAAATGCCGACTTCTCTGTAAAACTCCATTTTTTCATCCACCGCCACCGGTTTTTCGGCGGTGATTTTGGCTATCCATTCGTCGTCGATGACGATAGGCATCAGGTTCGGATCGGGGAAGTAGCGATAGTCGGCTTCGGTCTCTTTATCGCGCATAGCCGAAGTTTTGCCGGTCATTTCGTCAAAACGTCTCGTTTCCTGAACCAATTCTTCCAAGTCGAATTCGATGGCGTCGATGTGTCGCTGCGCCTCGTAAGCGATGGCGCGTTCGATATTTTCAAAAGAACTCATGTTCTTGATCTCGGTACGCACGCCGTATTCCGTACTGCCTTCGGGACGTACCGAAATATTTACGTCGCAACGCATAGCCCCTTCTTCGCAGTCCGATATTCCGCCGGAAATAAACATGGATTTGAGTTTGTTCAGATAGGTTATGACTTCTTCCGCGCTTCTGAAATCGGGCTGTGTGACTATCTCGATCAAAGGGACGCTGGTACGGTTAAAATCGACGAAAGAATATTTCCCTTTGTGGACCAATTTGCCCGCGTCTTCTTCCATATGGATCTGTTTGATACGAATATCGCGAGAACCGCCGGGAGTTTTTAACGTAATTTTTCCGTTCGTGCAAATCGGATGATTCAGTTGCGTAATCTGATAAGCACAGGGAAGATCGGGGTAGTAATAGTTCTTTTTATCGAAAGTGGAATATCTGTTGATATCGCAATTCAGCATAAGCCCTGCCATAACGGCAAGTTCAACGACGCGTTTATTCATCACGGGAAGCATGCCGGGCATACCGCTGCAAGCCGGACATACGCAGTCGTTCGGTTCTTTCGCTTCGGAATGTCCTCCGCAAGAACAAAAGATTTTTGATTTGGTCTTTAATTCGACGTGCGTTTCGAGACCGATAACGATTTCGTATTTCATAATTATTGAACCTCCTTTTCCGCAGTTTTCATGATACTGAGAAGAAGACTTTCGTCAAAATGTTTGCCCATTAGTTGCACACCCTTGCCGACGAGGGCGGGAATGCCCGTAAGATTGGCAACCGAAGTAAAAACGCTTTCTTCAAACACTTTTTCAAACGCTTTATCGATATCGTACTTTTCGTACGAAACGCCGCCGCACGCCGGGAGCAAAACGGCGTCGTACTTTTCAAACAGATTATTCATATAATCGACAACGAGCCGACGGATTTTCAGCGATTTGTCGTAGCAGTCTTTATACCGACTCTTCGACAAAGCGTCGGAGCCGTACAAAATGACCGCTTTGGTCAGAAAATTAAACCCTTCGGTGCGGGAATTGACGTACAGTTCGTCGATGTTCTTATAGTCGTCGGAGCGGTAACCGAACTTGACGCCGTCGTATCGGGAGACGTTGTTGCAAGTCTCGGCGGACATCAGAATCTGCCACGCGGTATTTGCGACACCGAATATATCGCAGGTTTCTTCGACGACTTCGACGTTTTTGGCGCGAAGAATTTGCGCAAACGATTCCACGCGTTTTTGCGTCTCTTTGTCGGCTTTTTTTACCAAATTACCGATAAAAGCGACTTTCTTTCCGGAAATGTTTATGTCGGTCACGTAGTCGTACCGCTCTTTGGGCAAACTCGTCCCGTCTTTTTCGTCATGTCCGGCAATAACGCGCATTATTTCCGCAATATCGTCGGTTCTTTTCGCGCCGACGCCGATTTGTTCTCCGGACGCGGCGCAGGAAATCACGCCGTAACGGGAGACCGTCCCGTATGTCGGCTTCAAAAAAGCAATGTCGGACAGTACCGCCGCTCTTCTCGGAGCGCCGTTCATATCGACCGACAACGCGGCTTTTACTTTTCCTTTTCCGACGAGTTCCGCCGCGGCTCCGTATAGTTTTCCCTCCTGCTCGGCACCGTACGAAAACTCCCCGACAAGGTCGAGCCCGAATTCGCCTACGCACGTCTTGCCGGAAACCGAATATCCGCTTTTTTCAAGACGGGTGACGGCTTCGGCGCTGAATAACGGCTTAAACCCGTCCAGCATACGAGAGCCCGCAAGCGCGGGGACGTCCTTTATCAAAAGGGTATCGTCTACGGCGATACTTCCGTTTTCATTTATAACTGTTTGATAGTATTTCATCTTTTACCTCACTTTACCACTCTGGGTACCTGCCAACTGTCCTCACTGCGCTCGGGAGCCCCGTCGAGCAGTTCTTCCCTTGTAAACGGTTGTATGCGTACGTCTTCGCGCAGGACGTTTTGCATAGGCATGACGTGAACCATGGATTCGATCCCTTCGGTATCCACGGCAGCAAGTTCGCTCTCGTACCGTTTCATCATGCCAAAGATCCCTTCGACCGTCTTTTCTTCGTCCTCGGTCAACGCGATCTGATTCAACTGTTGCGCGTTGGAGAACACCGAGCGTTTGTTTTGCACGGTCTTTTTCCCGTCCGAAGAGCCCACCGAACGCAGCGCAAGCGCATTGGTGCTGCCGAGCAAATGGACGTCTTCCAGTTGTTGATTGGTCACGTCGCCGGGCGCGCCGAGCAGCAGATCCTGCGCGTTCCCGTTCAGCGGAAACGCGATGACTTCGAGGATCTTTTCCTCTCCGGTCAGAAGCATAACGATACGGTCTACGCCGGGAGCCATACCGGCATGCGGCGGAGCGCCGTACTGAAACGCGTTATACAGCGCGCTGAACCGCTTTTTCAGTTCTTCTTCGCCGTATCCCGCTATTTCAAAGGCTTTTTTCATAATATCCACGTCGTGGTTTCTCACCGCGCCGGAAGCCAGTTCTATCCCGTTACAAACAAGGTCGTACTGATATGCGAGGATATCGATCGGGTTCTTGTGAAGAAGAGAGTCCATACCTCCCTGCGGCATGGAGAAGGGGTTGTGCGTAAAGATCGTTTCGCCCGTTTCTTCATCCAATTCGTACATAGGGAAGTCCACGATAAAGCAGAACTCGAACACGCTTTCGTCGACAAGGTCCAGTTGTTCTTTTCTCGCGAGCCACTGACGAATCAAACCCGCTTTTTTCTGCGTCGAATCGAGTTTGTCGTCGCAGATAAAGAAGAGCGTTTCGCCTTCCTTAACGCCGGAAAGGGAAACCATTTCCGCTTTTTGTTCTTCGGTCAGATATTTGGCGATCGGACCTAAAAAGTTGCCGTCCCTGATGGCGATATAACCGAGACCGCCGAGTCCCACTTCGTTTGACGTGGCGTATTTGAGCGAATCTTCAAAAAACTTGTTGGACTTGCCACGGCAATCGGCGACGATACCGCAAACCGGTTTGCCGCGAAACGCCGGGAAGTTCACCTTCGCGAAAAAGTCGCCGAGGTCGCAAAGAAGAAGGGGATTCCGCAAATCGGGTTTGTCCGAGCCGTATTTTTGCATGGATTCGGCATAGGTGATCCGTCTGAACGGTTTAGGCGATATTTTCTTATCCGAAAAGGCGGAAAAAGTATCGTAAATGACGTCCTCGCAGACGGCAAGTACCTCTTCCTGCGTCGCAAACGCCATTTCAAAGTCGAGTTGATAGAATTCGCCCGGAGAGCGGTCGGCTCTTGCGTCCTCGTCGCGGAAGCAGGGAGCGATCTGAAAATAGCGGTCGAATCCCGAAACCATCAATAGTTGTTTGAACTGTTGCGGCGCCTGCGGCAGCGCGTAAAACTTACCCGGGTGTTTCCGGCTCGGAACAAGAAAGTCGCGCGCCCCCTCGGGTGAAGATGCCGTCAGAATGGGCGTCTGCAAATCGAGGAATCCTTTTTCTTCCATCTTGTTTCTCAAATGGCGGATAATCTTGGAACGGATAACGATGTTTTCGTGGTTCTTCGGATTGCGCAGATCGAGATAGCGGTATTTCAGCCGCAAATCGTCTTTGCTCTGCCTGGACGAACGGATTTCAAAGGGAAGTTGGTTTTTACTCTTGCCCAGGATCGTCAGGCTGTCCGCTTCCAGTTCGACGTTCCCCGTGTCGATTTTGGGATTGACGGTTTCTTCGTCCCGTTTGGCTACGACGCCGCGAACGGAAACGACGGTTTCTCTGGTGACGTCTTTGAGTAAACTCTCGTCATGAATGACTACCTGCGTCACTCCGGTATAGTCTCTCAAATCGACGAAAATGACTCCGCCGTGATCGCGGATATAGTCAACCCATCCCGCAAGACTGACCGTGTTCCCAATGTGCTTGTCTCTTATATCGTTACACATCAGCGTTCTGTACATATAATATACCTCCGTAATAATTTCCCGTATTTGTTACCCGATAAAATAAAAAAGCCCGAGAATAACACATATTCTCGGGACGAGCAATCCTGCCCGCGGTGCCACCCGCATTGACGCGCTATACGCATCCGCTTTCATTATTATTATACCGTTTTTTTTACAAACGGAGCGTTCCCGATCTTACTACTTGCCAAAAGCGCGCTTACAGCCCACGACGCACTATCTCTGTTTGGTTTTCCACGAAAGACGAGTCTCCGAAACGGTTATAAACATATCATACTTTTTTTATTTTGTCAACAATCTTTGTATCCTTTCGGGCGGCAATTTATACTATTTTTTGTAGTTTTTGTCAAAATATTTCTTTGGAAGCGAAATATGCGTCGACGTCGCTTTTTTTTGCTTTGACCGAGCCTTGAACAAACGACTGTTTTCCTCCGCCCCGACCGCATAACGCGCCGTTCATTTCTCTGACAAAACTCTGCAAATCGGCATTTTGCGCACCGATAGCATACTTATATCCCGAGACGTCGTCCCCGGAAAAAACGGCGCAAATCCCCTTGCAGTAGTCCATAGCGACGATCGCCAGTTCTCTCACGCCGTCGCTTGAAAGGTCATCCTCGAAAAGAAGGCAGTTTTTTTTCGCCGCCGTCGGTTTGGCTATCGTTTCAAAAAGTCTTTTTTCCATGGAGGCGATTTTTGCGCACGCCCGATTTTTGTCTTCCGATAATTTTTGGGTTGCCGCCAGAGTTTCGGGCGGCTGGACGGAAAGCAACCTGGCGATACCGTCGTTTTGCCCGTTCACGGTATCAAAATATCCGACGGCCTGCTTGCCGCACACCATTTCGATACGGGTTCCGCCATGGGCTTTCGTACAACGCAAAAGTTTAATAAAACCTATTTCGCCTGTACGCCCGACGTGCGTTCCGCAGCATGCGCAGCAGTCAACCCCGGGAAAACGGACGATTCGCAGCCGACCGTCTATTTCTTTTTTACTGCGGTACTCCAAACCGGCAAGTTCTTCGGGCGTGGGATAGAATACTTCGGACTCCGTGTTTGCCCAAACGACTTCGTTTGCTTTTTGCTCGACGCTCCGCAACTCGTCTGCCGGAATAAAACCGTTAAAATCGACGCAAATCACTTCGTCGCCCATATGAAAACCGATATTATCGAATCCGAAACGATCGTGAATGATACCCGAAACGATATGTTCTCCGCTGTGTTGTTGCATCAGCGCAAACCGCTTGTCCCAGTCCAAAACACCCTCGACGGTCGTCCCGACGGGAATTTGCGTCGGACAAAAATGCACCACGGCTTCTCCCTCCGAGCGCACGTTGGTCACTTCGACGCCGTTCAAGGTCCCGCCGTCGGCAGGTTGTCCTCCCCCCTCCGGGAAAAAGGCGGTTCTGTCTAAAATAACAGCGTATCGGTCCCCTCGTTTTTCACAGCCGATTACGGTTGCGCTAAAAGAACGGATATAAGCGTCCGAATCGAATAAGCAAACGGTTTTCACGTCGCGTTCCTCCTTACTTACGGATGATATTACAATATCACATTCTTCCTACGAAAGCAACCGCGCCGCGCCTCTTTTGGGCGACTTTCTTTGAAAACCGCAAATACGCTCGATACTTCCCGCCATGCGCCTCAAAAACGCTCTTTTTATCAAAAAAAAATCGGACAAACGTCCGAATCATAAAGAGAATGCTCCCTCTCCGCCCGTTCGAGCCCCACAATAAGTATCGTATGCAGTAAAAGGGGCTGTTAAGAAACGCAAGTTTTTTGACAGCCTCTTTTAACAACTACGTTGTTAAGAAACTACTTTTTCTTTTTGCTCTGTTTTGCTATCTCATTTACGGATTTAGTTTTCTTTTTTTGTTTAAGTAATTTTTCCAAA
>JAZRZM010000003.1:0-125016 GCA_045601385.1 Clostridia bacterium
GACAATATCTTTTAGTTGTGTTATACTCCATTTGAGTGATTCGACCTCCTTGAATTGTTTTTTGCTGATTCTATTCTAACACGAGGCAATCACTCTTCTTTTATTTTTTTTCAGTCTCACATCAATTGTAACTCTACAATAATTGTCTTTAAAAAAACAATTAATTGTTGATTTATTTTAATTTCATTGATATAATATATAAAAAAAGGAGATTATTATTATGAAAAAAACCGTAAAAATTTTATCCGTTGTTTTTGTTGTCATTTTTGCGCTTGCGCTGCTTACGGCTTGTTCGACGCCTCTATCGGGAGAATACGTTCTTGACGCTTCCGCTTTTGGTACCGGCGCCGAAAAAACGTATGACTTTTCCATAAACGGGAAAGTAACTATTACCAATACGGTCAAGTTGCTCGGTCAAACGGAATCTTATACTTACGATGGAAAGTATTCGATCGACAAAGACGATGACGGGAAGCAAACGATTACGTTCACTTTTGAAAATGAAGACGCAAAAAGTTTCAGCGGAACATTTTCTTTTTCCCAAAACAAAGACGATAAAACGATTTCCATCGGCGGAGTAACTTACAAGAAAAAGTAAAATTAAGGGGGCTGAAAAGCCCCCCTTTTTTTTAGCGAGGAAAAACCGGTGTGTTGAATACCGATCCGCATGCTTCTTGAGTATATTCTTGTGTATTGGGTAGTACAAGATAACCGTATGACGGTATCACAAGCAGTACTTCCGCTACTACTTTCGTAATAATGGTAACGCACGCGTTCGTTGTCACGATATTTCCGGCAGCGACTGTGTTTGACAGTCCGTTTACGATGGCGGTTGCTTCGATTTGCGGAGATATTACGCCTTCTTGCGGAACGCGCAGTACAAGATCCTGCTCGAATGAAAGCGTAGATGTGCCGTAAATTACCGTTCCTTGCGCATTGTTGCCGACGACTGTTACGGGAATGGATAATGTAAACGTAACTCGCGAATTGACGCTACCGGGTATGGGCGTGATAACAAGATTTTCGATGACGCTTCCGCCCGAATTGCCGATACTGATGATCGATGTTGCGGTTTCTGTGCCGAAATCGACGGTCAAAGTTGCGGAAATGTTCTTTTGCTGAATGCCTGCGTCGAATACTTTGAGCGTTTCGACGCATGTCTTGTCGCAGACGTTTCCGTTGGTGCAATTCATTAAAGGCGAATTGCAATTTTTGATAGAACAACAAGCCATAATCAAGTAACTCCTTATGTTTTCTATTACAAATTATGGTTGTTTTTTGTTTTTTGTGATACTATTCCGCTAAAAATGGTAAAACATCTTTCAGAGTACGTTCTCCTTCGTCATACAGAAAAATGTGCCCCGAGTTTTCGTACGTAATCAGTTTTATTTGCGGCAAAAATTCCTGCATGGCTTTCGACTGATAGTAAGGCATCGTTTTGTCGGCTGTTCCCCATATGGTCAGAATGGGAAACGACGCATCTTTCAAACCGCTATATCCTTTTATGCTTTCTTTGAAATTCAGTATTGTATAACGAAGAGAAGACAGGGTGCAACGCATCATGCCTTTATATAACGTGCAATAGAAGAATTTATCTTCGTAATCTTTTTTTACTTCATCGCTGCTGTATATGATTTCGGAGGCACATCGTTTTGTCAGCAGTTTTCCGCCGACGGTATAGAAAACAAGTTCGCCCAAAATCTTTTTTTTCATTATTCGCATATACAGCGGTGCATCATATTGCATGCCGGCAGGGGCGAGTAAAACGAGTTTTTTAACGCGATCGGGGTGCTTTGCGGCATAGGTAGTGGTTATTGTGCCCCCCATACTTGTGCCGAATAAAAAGAAACTTTCATTGCCGAGAATGGCGTTTGTTATCTGTTCAAGTTGCGTTGCAAATAGGCTCGGCGTATATTTTTTCTTGACGCGCTCCGATAGACCGCGTCCGAGCAAGTCGTAACGGAGGACTTTGT
This sequence comes from Clostridia bacterium, assembly GCA_045601385.1. Lineage (GTDB taxonomy): Bacteria > Bacillota > Clostridia > Christensenellales > DTU072 > CAG-1782. Next base: position 1,974 of record JAZRZM010000003.1, read on the forward strand.
ATCCGTTCGCGACGAGACCTTCGGCAATTTTATCATAGATAAAGTAAGGTGTAGCATAGCCGTGTACAAGGACAGCCCATTCGCCTTGATTCTCCATGCCTTCGGTAAGATAGTGGGTGTTTCCGCAGGGGAGGTCGATAAACATCCCTTTTTCTTTTTTGCGTGTTTCTTCATTTAATATATACTTTTTTATCACTTTATCGTACCTCCAACAGTTTGTTGTTCAAAAAATCACATGACGTTAAAATATATTTTATGCCGCGTTTGTCTACGACGGGTTTATATCTCGTGTCCGAACCATGCAGATGTCCGTAGATGACGGTCGATACGCCGTATTTGAGCATCAGTTCGGTGAATGGAGAATCCTCGAATCGGGAATTGAACGGGGGATAATGGATTAAACATACGATTGTCTCGTTTTTGTCTGTTTGTAAATTTTTTGCCGCTTTCAGAGCCATCTCCAAACGTAGAATTTCGCGTGCAAAAATAAACTCGTCGTGTTCTTCCCGGATAACGTTTGGTTCGGCGACCGCCCAGCCGCGCGTACCGCAAAAAATACAGTCGTCAATCAGTACGGCATTGTTTTGTAAAAAAGTAACCCCGGACAGGCAAAGAGCATTCATTTGTTTCAGACTGTTCCACCAATAATCGTGATTGCCGCGAATCATGATTTTTTTTCCGGGAAGAGCGGCGATTTCCTTCAAATCGGGTTCGGCTTGAGGCAGAGTCATTCCCCATGAAATGTCACCCGAAATCAGAACGGTATCGTCTTCGGTAACGCGATTTTTCCAATCGGCGCGTACTTTATCCCAATAGCCGCCGATCCAGTTTCCGCCGAAGACATCCATGGGCTTTTCGACGGCGTTTCCCAAATGCAAATCGCTTATCGCGTATACTTTCATAATGTAATTTTAGCAAAGAGAATAGTCTGTTGTCAAGTCTCACGACCACACGGGACATATTATATTCAAAAATTATTGGGAAAAAAAATCGTATAAAAATAAGATAAAACAAAAGAAAACAAAAAAAATAATACTATAAATATGTGCTTCGAATGAATTTAAGAAAAAAAGTGGATGAAAATGGAAAAAAGTGTTGCAATATCCCTTCATATATGTTACAATAGGATTGCAAAATAGAAAAGCATAGAGGAGCAAGAGTTGTATTCGGGTGAATTTCGCATCAGTTTAGACGAAAAAATGAGAATGCGCATTCCCGCCAAGTTGCGTAAAGAACTTGGTGACGCTCTTGTTGTGTGTGCCGGACCGGACACATGCGCTTTGTTGATGACGGAACATGAAATGGATTTGCTTGTTGCCGAAAAAGCCGCGCAAATCAAATTACATGAAAGAGAAAAACAAGACGCATTACGTTATTTCAATTCGTTTGTTTTTTCATTAAAGGAAGACGGACAAGGCAGAAGCGTGTTGCCGGCAAAAATATCGAAGTTGATCGGAGCCGAAAAAAATTCCGAACTTGTATTTCTCGGTGTAACAAACCGTATCGAAATATGGTCGGCAGAGGCATATGACCGTAAGTTTAACGTAGATCAATTCGATATCCGTTCCGTTGTATTTGATTTATTGGATTTATAAACAATGGAATATCATCATGTGCCCGTTTTACTGAACGAAACAATTGAAGGGCTGTGCGTCGTACCCGACGGTATATATATTGACGGTACTTTGGGCGGAGGCGGACATTCGGAAAAGATATTGGAAAAACTTTCGCCGGTCGGGCGGTTGATTGCAAACGATCTGGATAATACGGCGATCGAAAATGCACGGAAAAAATTAGTTTCGCACCTTGAAAAAATTACGTTCGTTCACGACGATTATAAGAATATCGAAACGCATCTTGATGAATGCGGTATCGATAAGGTCGACGGGATTTTGCTCGATCTAGGGGTTAGTTCTTATCAGATCGATACTCCGGAAAGGGGCTTTTCCTATACAAAAGAGGCAAAACTCGATATGCGAATGAATTCCGAACAAAGTTTGTCGGCGTATGAGGTAATCAACGGTTATACTGCGGAGATGCTTTCGAGAATTTTTTTTGAATACGGAGAAGAAAGGTATGCAAGAAAAATCGCGCAAAGAATAGAAGAAAAGCGCGCCGTAAAGCCGATCGAAACGACGAGCGAACTTGCCGATATTGTTTCGAAGTGCTATCCGCCGAAAGATAGGTTTGTCGGTGGAAATCCGTCCAAAAGAGTCTTTCAGGCGGTCAGAATCGAAGTAAATCACGAATTGGACGGACTTAGCGATTTTATTTATAATGTCGCGTTACGCTTGAAAACCGGTGGAAGAATGTGCGTCATTACCTTTCATTCTTTGGAAGACAGAGCCGTAAAAAGAGCGTTTACAGAACTGGAAAAAGATTGCATATGTGACAAGAGGATGCCTTTTTGCACATGTAATAAACGTAAGGAAGTGGAAATCATTACCAAAAAGCCCATTCCGGGCACGATTGACGCCGATAACCCACGCGCTCAAAGCGCAAAATTAAGAATAATACAAAAAATATAGCGAGGTAAAAAATGGAATTAACGAATTTTGATAAGTACATGCTCGAAAAAGAACAAAAATGCAAAGAAGAAGTTCGGGAGTTTTCGCCCGAATATGCAGAGTACGTTGAAAGAGAATTGCGCCGGAAAGAACCTTCCGGAGAAAAATTTTTGAGCGCTCGCGATTTTGAAATGCAAAGAAGAGCGGCGGATGAAACGCAAGAAAAAAAAGGCGTCGGAGCCGTTGCTGCGGTTGTGCAAAAATTAAAATACAAAAATTTCGGTAAGGCATTTTTATGTCTTTATGTTCTAATTTTTATGGCGCTTGCATTAGTTGTTATTATCAACGCGTATCAACGTCACAACGGACTTTCTACCGAATTTGCCGGTGCGTCCAACGATACTGTCAATGAAGAGTGCGTCGTTCCTATGACGCTCGAAGAAGAAGAGAAGGAGAACGAGGATTCGTTCGACGTTTTTTGCGATTCGTTGAAATAATAAAAAGGGTGGATATCTGAAACGAATACGTCTAAAATAAGACTAAAGAAAAGGTTATCGGCAATTCTGGTGCTGATAACCTTTTTGTTTACAGTCGTTTTTGCACAGTTAATCCGATTACAGTTTTTCGAGGCAAAATCCATGCAAATAAAGGCGCTGGATCAATGGCTTCGCGACGTTCCGTTACAGGGAGAGCGTGGGGATATGTTTGACGTAAACGGAAAAATAATCGCCTCATGCGATACGACATATACTTTGTATGCGCGGCCGAACGATATGGCTGAAAAAGAAGAAGCCGCGCGGCTTATTTCGTCTTATCTCGGTTTGGAAGAAGAATTTGTCAGGAAAAAAATAAACACAAAAGCAAGCGAAGTTACGATAAAAAAAGGGGTGACGAAAGATGAACTTGAAAAACTGGTGTCAAAAGGTATCAAAGGCTTATATTTTTCGCAGAATATCAGTCGTCGATATGTTTACGGAGATTTTTTATCGCAGGTAATCGGATTTACCAATATCGATTCCGTCGGTCAAACCGGACTGGAATCAAAACTGAACGATTATTTGAGCGGGAATGACGGGTACATTTTGACCGAAGCGGATCTTGTCGGCAGAAAGTTGCCCGACGGAAAAACATTTTACGTTTCAGGAGAAAAAGGCGCCGACGTCTATCTGACGATTGACTATTCATTGCAAAAAATCGTGCAAAATGCGGTTGAAGCGGCATTTATCGATCAAAAATCGAAAGCGGCATCTTGTATTGTTATGAATGTAAAATCGGGCGCGATTGCGGCTATTGCTCAATCTCCGTCGTTTGACCTGAATAATATACCACGCGACGATGTCGCCACGTTGATGGCTTTGAGTAAGAACACGATTATTTCCAATGTGTATGAGCCGGGATCGACTTTTAAGATTCTGACGGCGTCTATCGGATTGGAAAATAAAGTTGTTTCAACGAAATCGAACGTTTATTGTCCGGGGTATCGAATGGTTGACGGGAATCGTATCAAATGTTGGAAAACGATCGGACACGGTTCGCAGACATTTCAAAAAGGTGTGCAAAATTCCTGTAACTGTTTGTTTATGGATGTCGCATTATCGCTTGGAAAAGACAGAATGTACGAGGGCTTGGAAAAATTCGGAATCAATGTCAAAACGGGCGTGGATTTGCCGGGTGAAGCAAGTGGGTTGAGTATAAAAAAAGAGAATGTAAAAAACGTGGATCTTGCAAGAATCGGTTTCGGACAAGCAATAGCGGTGACCGCAATCGAATTGATAACGGCGTGTTCGGCTGTCATCAACGACGGATATTTGTTACAGCCGTTTATTGTTGATAAAATCGTAGATCAAAACGGGAAAGTGCTTGTACAAGGACAAAAAGAAATAAAAAATAAAGTAATAGGCAATGATACAAGTAAAATAATGAGGGAGACTTTGGAAACGGTAGTAACCGAGGGCGGCGGAAAGAACGCCGCGGTAAAAGGATACAGAATCGGCGGCAAGACGGGTACGGCACAAAAATACGACTCGTCGGGCAGGATTGCTCAAGGAAAATATGTCGCAACGTTCATCGGCTTTACGCCGGCGGACGATCCCGAATATATTCTCCTGTTTATTGTTGACGAACCCTCGGCGGGGGCTTATTACGGTAGCGTCGTCGCTGCTCCGTATGCGGCGCGTATCTTTTCCGAAATGTTTAATTATCTCGGATACAAAAGCGACGTGGTAACGGAAAGCGAATTTGTCATTATGCCGGATTTAATCGGTTTAAGCATGGAGGAAGCGGATAAAATTATGAGAGAAAATAACCTGACGTACGAGTGTATCGGTGAGGGTAAGCGCGCTACTTATCAACTCCCGGCGGCAGGGGCAAATGTATCTATTGATACAGTTTCGTATATTTCATTTGAATAAATACGTCGGATAAAATCTAAAAGAACATAAGTCGATACAAAAAAAGAGGGTGTGTCGTTATGAAATTTTTATCTGAATTGACCTCGTGTGTGGAGGTCATACAATCGAATATTAAAAAAGAAATGGCAATAAACGGTGTTGCCGTTCATTCGGATTCGATTCGGAATCATTATATTTTTTTCGTGACCGGCAAAACTGCGGAAAGTTATATCGAAAAAGCATTTTCAAACGGTGCCGCTTTGATTGTGTCCGAAAAAATGTACGAAGAATATCCTTGTGTGCAGGTAAAAGACATCAGAATTGCCATAGCGTCAATGAGCCGTGCTTTTTACGATTATCCCGATAAGGATTTGTCGATTATCGGCGTCGTCGGTACGAATGGCAAGACAAGTACCACGTATATATTATCGCACATGTTGCGTTTTTCCGGGTACCGAACAATGGTAATCGGAACAAACGGCGTTATTGTAGACGATGAAAAATTTGAGACGGAAAGGACGACTCCCGACTCGCCCGAATTGTTCTATTGGTTTCGGTTTGCTGTCGATAAAAAAATTAAGTATGTAATCATGGAAATAAGCGCGCATGCAATTAATCTGAAAAAATTGTATGGTGTATGCTGCGATTTGTGCGTTTTTACCAACGTTTCGCAGGATCACTTGGATTACTTTAAGAACATGAAAGAGTATGCCGAAGTAAAAAAAGGATATTTTTCGCGCGAAAATATGAAGTGTGGCGTGATAAACGGCGATGATGAAATCGGGCAAGAAATCATAATGAACAACGGTATATGTTGTATCAGTTATGGATTAGACTGTCCTTCCGATATCTTCGCAATCAATCTGGAATATAACAACGGGACGGATTTTGTTCTGAATTTGTTCGATGATATATTCTATATCCATTCTCCTTTATACGGTAAATTTAACGTAAGCAACGTTATTGCCTGTGCAACCGTGGCAAAAATACTCGGTCTCGATCGCGAACAAATAGAAAAAAGTATTGCGTGTATTCCCGAAATCGACGGCAGATTTAACGTAATCAATTCAAAAGCAAAAATTATTATAGACTATGCCCATACGCCCGACGGACTTAAAAAAGCGCTTGATACGATTAAACTTTTTTGCAATGGGAAAATTATTCTTGTTTTTGGTTGCGGTGGCGACAGAGATAGAGGGAAAAGAGCAATTATGGGACAGATAGCCGATTCGGCCGCCGATATGATTGTCGTAACAAGCGACAATCCGCGTAGCGAGAAACCGGAAGATATTATTCAAGATATTGTGATCGGAATAAATCATAAAGATAAATTGTATACTTATGTGTCGAGGGAGAAGGCAATTTCTTTCGCGTTGCAAAATGCCCGAAAAGGCGACGTAGTATTGATCGCCGGAAAAGGTTGCGAGGAATATACCGAAATTTGCGGGGAAAAAGTCCCTTTCTCGGATAAAAAAATTTGTCTTGGGTTGTTGGAGAAAGAATTTTGGCGAGAGTAATAGGAGCGTTTGTTTGCAGTTTTGCAATCGGAATGGTGCTTGCCGGTCCGATTGTTTTCTTTTTGAAAAGACTGAATGCAAAACAAAGTATTTTAAGTTATGTCGAGCAACATAAGGCGAAACAGGGAATTCCGACCATGGGCGGCTTTATTTTTCTGTTTCCGTGTCTTATTACGTTTTTTTTATACCGTTTCGGACAATCCGATCTTGCGACAATGACGCTGATTATTACTTTTGCGTACGGTTTAATCGGTGCTTTGGATGACGGCGTAAAGATCTTGCTAAAAAGAAATCTGGGACTGAAAGCATACCAAAAAATAATCTCCCAAGCGGTTTTTTCTATATTAATTACCTATTATTGTTATAAAAACCAATATATCGGAAGTGATATTGTGATTCCGTTCTTGAATGTCTCCGTCAATATCGGAAAATGGTATCTTCCTTTCTGTTTTGTGCTGTTTATTGCCACAACCAACGCCGTCAACCTGACCGACGGTCTTGACGGACTTGCCGGTTCAATTTCCGCTATATATATTTTTACCTTATCCGTAATTATCGCTACGCTTTGGTGGCAAAAAGAACAAAATGGACAGACTTTCTTTGCACAAGAAATGAATAATCTTCTTATTTTGTCTTTTTCCATGTTGGGCGGTCTCGCCGCTTTCTTATGGCAAAACGCGTATAAAGCGAAGGTCTTTATGGGCGATACGGGTTCGCTTGCTTTGGGTGGAATGTGTTGTATGTTGTCAGTCGCTGTCAGGCAGCCGTTTTTGATCGCTTTGGTCGGAATTGTTTTTGTGATTAGTGCATTTTCTGTCATAATTCAAGTTTTGGTTTATAAAATAAAAAAGAAGCGAGTTTTTCTTATGGCTCCGCTTCATCATCATTTGGAAATGAGGGGATACAATGAAAGTAAAATAGTTTCGTATTACGTTATCGTTACGGTGTTTTTCGGAGCAATGGGGATTATATCTGTTTTGATATAAATCGATGGAGGGAATGTGAATCTGTTAAATAAAAAAGTGCTTGTTATCGGAATGAAATCAAGCGGAATCAGTGTTTCAAATTTGCTTTTGCAAAATGGAGCGCGTGTTTACGGATATGATGACGGGAGAGAGAAATGTCCCGGAAACGTATCCATGGTTACGGAAATAACCGCTGACTTTATTTGTTCGTGCGATTTAATTGTGCCGAGTCCCTCTATTTCGCCGACGCATCCGGCAATAGAATATGCGCTTAAATATAAAATAAAAATTCTTGGCGAACTGGAAATTGCCTGTATGTTTCTTGACTGTAAAAAAATAATGGTTACCGGAACGAACGGCAAAACGACGGTAGTCAATATGATTGAAAAACTTTTACTTTCGGCAGGTTTCAGGGCAAAAGCAATGGGTAATATCGGGTATCCGGTTTCGCAGGTTGTTCTTGACGGGACCAGACTTGATTATGCCGTAATCGAAGTGAGCAGTTTTCAGTTGGAATACATACGGTTTTTACACCCCGACATGGCGGTCGTTTTGAATTTGGCTCCCGATCATATGGATCGATATAAAAGTTTTTCGCAATATGTTGCTACCAAAGAAAAGATTATTTCCAATCAAACGGAAGACGACTTGTTTTTCTTTAATTGTGAGGACGGTGCCGTGCGAAAATTTTTGTCGCACAGTAAAGCCTACGATGTCGGCGTGGGTTTAAGTCACTCCGTTAATGCGCCCGTACAAATCAAAGATAATTATTTCATGAACGGAGATGAATCCGTTTGTGCCGTAAAGTGTTGTAAACTTCGTGGGGAGCATAATAAACTAAATTTGCTTTTTTCGCTGAATGTCGGCTATTTTTGCGGTTGTAAAAACGTTCATTTTACGAAACTCATAAAAGAATATACATTGTTGCCGAACAGAATCGAATATGTCGTTACAATGAACGGAGTCGCTTTTTATAACGATTCGAAAGGGACGAATATTCATGCAACAAAACATGCCATCGGAAGTATGGACGGTAATATCGGTTTAATTATGGGTGGGAGTAGCAAAAACGAAGATTTTTGTGAATTTTTCGAAAATATAGATGAAAAAGTAAAATATGTTGCATTGACCGGCGATAATGCCGATCAAATCTTCAATTCCGCAATGAAAATGGGGTATACCGATATCAGTATTTTTGACACGTTACGCGATACCGTTTTGTATTTATATCGGCTGAAAGGAATAACGACCGTATTGCTTTCGCCCGCAAGCGCAAGTTTCGACCGTTATAAAAACTATTCCGAACGCGGCGAAAAATTTAAGGAAATCGTTTATGCGCTTAAAAAATAAAGAATGGACCGTACCTTTGTTTGCCGTTCTTTTGGGTATAATCGGACTTGTTTTTATCTATTCGGCAAGTTCTTATTCCGCGTTGCTTTCCTATGGCGATTCTTTTTTTTATGTAAAAAAACAGGTTGTTGCCTTTATTGTCGGGCTTGGAGCAATGTTTTTCGGTATGTATATTCCGCGGAAATTATTAATTCGGTTTAAGTGGGTGATTCTTGCTGTTTCGGTAACGCTTCTTGGGCTTGTGTTTATCCCCGGACTCGGTGTGGAAAGTTACGGCGCAACAAGATGGCTGAGCCTTGGCTTTACCACTTTTCAGCCGTCGGAGATAGCGAAATTCGGCTTTATAATTTTTCTTGCCGGATATTTTTACGAAAAACCTCCGATTTGTTTTCGCAACCTTATTATTCCGATTCTTTCGTGCCTCGTCATGTGTGTTGCGATTATTCTCGAACCCAATATGAGTATTACGCTTGTCGTTGGACTGTCCTTTTTGTTCCTTGTTTTTATTGCCGGTGTTCACAAAAAATATTTTATATTTTTTTTCGTAGCCATTCTGATTGCCGGCGTCGCGCTTTTGATAGCCGAACCGTACCGTTTAAGTCGATTTTCGGCATTTATAAATCCGTGGGAAAACCCGAAAGGAGAAGGATACCAATTGATTCAATCTTTTTACGCGATTTCTTCCGGCGGCTTATTTGGCGTGGGATTGTTTCAAAGCAGGCAAAAATATTTGTTTCTCCCGTTTGCCGAAAGCGATTTTATTTTTTCGATTATTGCCGAAGAAACGGGGCTTGTCGGATGCGTCGTTGTTATGGCATTGTTTTTTTGCCTTATATTTTTCTCGTACAGGATTGCGATGCGCGCCGAAGACAGATACGTTTTTTTACTTGTTTCGGGGTTGACGTCGGTTATTTTTTTGCAAACCATAATTAATCTTGCGGTTGTCAGTGGCTGCATACCGCCTACGGGCGTTCCTTTGCCGTTCGTAAGTTTCGGCGGATCGTCTCTCGTTTCGTTCCTGTTTGTTGTCGGGCTTATTTCAAACACAAAGGCCGTTCCTAAAAAAAACGCGGCGACATAGTATATATTGAAATGTTTTTCGGAGGAAAAATTGAGTAAATTTATTATATGCGGTGGTGAAAGATTGTCGGGAAAGGTTGATGTGCAGGGGGCAAAAAATGCCGTTCTTCCCTTGTATGCGGCTTCGATTCTGACAGATGAGGAAGTTGTTTTACATAACGTCCCCAATCTCGCCGACGTTGAAAATATGGGAAAAATTCTTGTAAAGCTCGGTGCAAAAATCAAAAGAGAGGGTAGCAGTGTGACGATATGCGCGAAGGATGTGTCGTCACACGAAATACCGAATGAACTTGCGAAGAATCTGCGTAGTTCGGTATTTTTACTCGGTTCCATTCTCGGTAGGATCAGAAAAGCGAAAGTCGCGTATCCGGGAGGATGTGATATTGGACTCAGACCGATAGATTTGCATTTGAAAGCATTAAAAGATATGGGCGTGACCGTTGTCGAACAGTCCGGCTATATTTTATGTAACGCCGACACGCTGAACGGAAATGAAGTTGTGCTTGACTACCCGAGCGTCGGAGCAACGGAAAACGTTATTCTTGCGGCGGTGTTTGCAAAGGGAAAAACGACATTACATAATGCCGCGCGAGAACCGGAAATAACGGAGTTACAACTGTTCCTGAATAAAATGGGAGCAAAGGTGTTTGGCGCCGGGACGTCAAGAATCCGTATAGAGGGGGTAAAAAAACTGCACGGACTTTCTTATACGGTTATGCCGGATCGTATCGCGGCGGGTACGTATCTTCTTGCCGGAGTCATGACCGGGGGTGAAATCGAATTACATAACGCCAGGTTAAACGAGTTACGCGCGCTGCTCGGCAATATTGATAAAAGTTCTTGCATTATCAACGATGAAAATGGTAATATATACGTAAAGTCAAAAGGCAGACACCGTGTGGCGGCTTCCGTATCGACACGACCGTATCCCGGTTTTCCGACCGATCTGCAAGCGCCTTTTTGTTCTTTTGCGTCGATTGCCGAAGGAACGTGCGTCATGACGGAGACCATTTTTGAAAATCGTTTTCGTCACATACCCGAGCTAATGAAAATGGGTGCCGATATTTTTATCCGTGATCGGGTAGCCGTTATTAAAGGAGTGCCGTATCTGAACGGAACGGAAGTCTTTGCGAAAGATTTGCGCGGCGGAGCTGCACTTGTTCTGGCAGGACTTGTCGCGGAGGGCGTAACCCTGATTGACGACGTCCATCATATTGATCGCGGATATGAGGCAATAGAAGAAAAATTATCCGAATTGGGAGCGAAAATTACGAGAATATGAAAAAGGGGATATTATTTACAGTTATTTGTACAATAGTCCTATCGGCGATTGTTTGCGTTGGATTTTTGTTCAAGGTGCGTTATGTTTCAGTTGAATTTCTTAATAATGCATCGATATGCGAAGCGACGGAATTATTGCGTCACGTTGATATATCGTCCAATACAAATATTTTTTCGGTTGACGAACAAAAGATAAAGGACAGTGTGGAAAAATCCTATCCGGATAATTTGATAGAAGTAGTTGACGTCGTCCGTTCTTTTCCCGATCGTATTACCGTGCAAGTCCGGGAAAGAACGCCCGTTTTCAAAATCAAAGTTTTGTCGGATAACGGCGGATACGTCGTACCCGATATTGATTTCCAACGCTATAAAGTATATCGGGAAGAAGACATCCCGGATCAAAAACTGATTCCCGTTGAGGGTTTTTCCGTTGAAAAAACCTTGAATACAGAAGAATGCAGGCTTCTCAGAACAATATCTTATACATTGATGGAACGACATTTTACCGAATCTTCTTTACCGTATTTTATTCTGGAAATCGATTTTTCCGACGAAGAGATTATTTTACGCTTATTTGACGGAAATGTTTTTATTTTGTCGAAAAATAACGCCAAGGAAGATTTGTTGAGTCAATATGACAAATATATAACAAAATAAGACTTTGTTCATGGTAAAAAAACATTGACGATATAATTAAAAAATTATATAATATATGTATGAAGAGTTGTAAACTTGCTTTTTTCTTTTTTAATTCGAAAACGGTTTCGTTTCAACTTGTCGAGGATCGGACGGGATATGCCAATCCGGATTTTTGCCGTATATCGAAATACGACGGTATAAACGATTCTTTTTTTGTTGCGCCTATTGCGGTGCGGAAAATCATCGACGATATGGTTTCTGCGTGCGAAAAAGAGAAGAATGAAAGAATCAGAGAGATTTATCTGATTTTGCCCCAAAAGTTTTTCTATTATAATCCGGTTATAAAAAGTTGCACCGTAAAAAACGGTATTGTTTCCGAAGAGGCGGTTGCCAGATTAAAAGAGCAATCGATCGTCTGTCCCCCCGGTTTTATAAAAATTTCGGAAATCTGCGGCGGATATCGCTGTGATAAAGAAGGGAACTTCCTTTCCGATGTTGTCGGGAAAAAAGCAGGCATTTTGGAAACCATCATTTCTCCCGTCGGGTTATCGCAGAATGTAGTTGAGTTTTTTGACAGCATAACCAAGAAAAACGGTATTAAATTTTATTTTGTTCCGCAAACAATGCCGATTATTTCCAAGATCAATCGGGAGTATTCGAATAAAGGTATTTTGGTTTGCATAAATGAAAAAAATACCGATTTTGTCTTTTTTGAAAACGAGTTTCCTTTGCGCAAGGATCTGATTTCACGCGGAAGTCTATATATAACGGATATGCTTGCCGAGTCTTTTTCCGTTTCGCACGAAGTCGCCGAGTCTTTGAAAAAAGAAATCAACCTCGGTTTGCCTTTTACGGAACCGCCTTATAAGGTCTTTTCGGACGGAAAAATTTATTCTTTTAACGTTAAAGACGTAAATGTAAAATTATTTCAGTTTTTGGAGGTTCTTTCCGGTTGTTTGTCGGATTTTATTCGTATGCTTCCGGTAAGTCTTGACTTTTTCCCGATTTATATTGTCGGTTCCGACGATATTTTGACGCACGGTTTTTGTGAGTTTATACAAAATCGAATAGAAAAATCTTTGGTAACGACTGTTTTGCCTGATTATTCCGTTTGGAATAAACCGAAAGATATTACGACGGAAGCGTTTGTTTTGCAGATGCTGCATTTGAATTTTTAAGGAGGAAAGTAACATGTTTTCCAATGATAATATTGACGAAAGGAATTTGAATAACGTAAAAATTACGATTTTCGGTATCGGTGGAGGCGGATGTAATGCCGTCAATCGTCTGGTACAACGAAAAGAATTTGAAGGAGTGCATTTTATCGCGGCAAATACCGACAAAATGGCTTTGGAAAACGTCGTAAAAGACGGTGTTTTGAAGATACATATCGGACAACAATTAACGCAAGGCATGGGCGCGGGCAGCGATGAACAAGTCGGTGCCAATGCGGCAAACGAATCGGCGAAAGAAATAGAAGAGGCGCTTGAAGGCACAAAACTCTTGTTTATTACTGCCGGCATGGGCGGCGGAACGGGAACGGGTGGCGCGCCGGTTGTCGCTTCAATCGCCAAGAAAAAAGGTATTCTTACGATAGGCGTCGTAACCAAACCTTTCCGTTGGGAAGGACCGCATAAAATGGAAGTCGCCAATTCCGGTATCAGTAAACTGTACGGACAGGTTGATGTGTTGGTTGTTATTCCGAACGAAAGAGCCTTTACGAGTCAGAATGCGGACGCCAATATGTATGACGTGTTCCAGGTTGCCGATAACGTTTTGAAAAACAGTATTTGGGGCGTCGTAAACATTGTCGGTCAACATTCCCTTATCAATACCGATTTTGCCGACATCAGGACGGTTTTGAGCAGAAAAGGATACGCTCATATCGGTATCGGACAAGCGAGCGGCGACAACAGGGTTATTGAAGCGTTACGGCAGGCGTGTAAGGATCAACTGATGGAAACTACCATCGCCGGAGCGAAGAATATTATCATTAACGCCGTTGCCGACCAGGAGATTCCCGCGGGTAAAATTATCGAAGCGTTTAACATGATTCCCGAAGTCGTGGCAAAGGACGCCAATATTATCACCGGTTTCGGATTCCATAAAGAACCGGATTTGGTAATGATAACGATTATTGCGACCGATTTCGCAAGTTCCGGTGACAATAAAGATCAGCCCGGCGTGAATACAAAAGAATATGCCGAACAAACGTTGCAGGTCAACGATAACAAGGCAAAAGAAGTCAAAAAAGACGAATATAATTCCGATGACGTGCCACAATATCTGCGGTATATGAACGACCGTCAATAATTCGGCGTATAAACTACAAATGAAAAAGACTTGTTCTTTGGCAACAAGTCTTTTTTTGTAGGTAAAGAATGTATTTGGAGATATTATTTTGTAATTATTTTTGTTTTTCGCTTGTTTTTTTGCAAATCTTTTCATTGAGTAATAAGCGCGAAAAACCGTGCAATATGCTTTTTTTTGTCGCGGCTGTTTGGGGTGTGATTTTTTGCGTAACGGTTGTTTCCGATACAAAATTTTTATGGATATACATTCCTGTTATGATTATCTCTTTTTTTGTATTATATTCAAGAGAAGTTTCGTTCAATCTGTTTTTACGTTTTTTACTCGGTAGTTTTGTTTTTTGGCTTATCGAACTGAATGTTCAAAATCTATTGAATTATAACTATAATGTCTTTTATACGTTAATACCGACTTTTTCCTTATTATCGCTTTTTATCTTTTTACGCCTTTTCGGGGAGAAGTGCTTTGTTTTTCTGCGACAAAAGAAAATTCGTAAAAATTTACATGCCATTGTTGTTCTTGGTTGCGGAAATAAGATGATAAAAAAAAGTGCATATTATGATACAGGTAATCGAGTTTTTGCGAAAAATGGAGAACCTGTTATTATGGTAAGCAGTGCGATATACAATAGTATTTGTTCGGGAAGCGATGAATCTATTGTGATAGAGACAATATCCGGTTTTGATATTTTGTCGGCAAAAAGCGGCTATTTATTGTTTGAAAAAAAAGGTAAAAAGAAAAAAATAGCCGTTAAGATCGCGCGAATGAATAATTTGACACGTAACGATATAATTTTGCATCAATCAATGGGAGAAGTTTTGCAATGATACTGCTTGAAAAGATTTTTCGGAAGATAAAAGAGGCTTTGAAAGAAGGGAATACGATTGATTATATCGTTTCTTTGCCGAGTCCGCTTGATCCGGAAGAGGAAGCAAAAATGATAGCTTTATCCGAAAAAGGGGATGAACGCGCAAGGAACACTCTCATAGAGCATAATTTAAGACTTGTCGTCTATATCGCGAAACGCTTTGATAATACCGGTATCGATATGGAAGATCTTATTTCCATCGGCTCGATGGGGTTAATTAAAGCGGTAAAAAGTTATAATAGTTCCAAGAATATCAAACTTGCAACGTTTGCTTCACGTTGTATTGAAAATGAGATTCTTATGTATTTAAGAAAAATGGTTAAGATAAAAGCGGAAGTAAGTCTGGACGAACCGTTGAATATGGACGCGGAGGGCAATAAACTTGTTTTAAGCGATATTTTGGGTACTGATAGTGATATTGTTTATAAAGATATAGAAGCCAGATTTGAAAACGATTTGCTATTCGAATTGTTTTCCGGGTTAAGCGAACGAGATAAACAAATCGTCGGTATGCGCTATGGATTGTATGGTTCGGAAGAAAAAACACAAAAAGAAATCGCCGATATGATGAATATTTCGCAGTCTTATATCAGTCGTCTTGAAAAAAGGATTTTGTTGAAATTAAAAAAAGAATTTCAAAAGAACGAATAATTTTCAGAATGTGTGTCATACTTATTTTACCTTCTTATTACATAAAAGGAGGATTGAGTATGGGAAACAACAGAGTGCGTATTGTCGGTTTGAACACGTCGGAATTGCCGATATTGACGGCAAAAGAAACAGATGAAATGATAAAAAGAATCAGAAAGGGGGAAAAATATTTAAGAGAAACCTTTATTAAAGGAAACATGCGACTTGTTTTGAGCCTTGTGCAACGGTTTAAGACGGATAAAGTAAGCGCGGACGATATGTTTCAGGTAGGCGTTATTGGCTTAATGAAGGCGGTTGATAATTTCGATATCAATATGAATGTGCGATTTTCCACGTACGCTGTTCCGATGATTTTAGGAGAAATAAGACGATATATACGTGAAAGCAGCGCGCTGAAAGTCGGCAGAAGTGTGCGCGATATTGCGTATAAAGTAATGCAGACGCGCGAGAAACTGGAAAGGAAACGAAGCGACGAAGTAAAATTAAACGATATTGCCGATGAAATGAACATGCCGTATGTTGAGGTGGTGAGTGCGCTCGATGCCATCAGCGAGCCGATATCGATATATGAATCGGTATATAATGACGGCGAAGAAAGTATGCTTGTCGTTGACCAAATCAGCGATACTTGTACGGACGAAGATGTTATCAATAAAATTACTTTGATAGACGAAATATCCAAATTGCCCGATCGTGAAAGAAAAATAATCGATATGCGTTATTATCAAGGAAAAACTCAAACGGAAATATCGAAAGAATTATGTATGAGTCAAGCGCAAATCAGTCGTTTGGAAAAGAGTGCGATTAAGCAATTAAAGGCGGCTTTTTGAACAATCCCAAAAAAGAGGAAAATTATTTTCCCTCTTTTTTTACATAATAGACATATCTTCCTGTTCCGATTTTTTGTAATATATCTTTTTCCACCATTGCGTTTGCGATTCGTGCGGCAGTGGCTCTCGATACGCATAGAGCCCGTTCAATATCCGTCCGCGAAACGGTCGGATTATTGTCAAACAAAGAAAGTACGTATTCCATTTGAGATTTTGCCGGCGTGGCTGTATATGTCAAGTCATATATCGGCAATACGACTTTAAAAACGTTTTGCGAAATAGAAATTTTCGGTGATTGCGAAGATTTATGATATGCCGTGAAAATGCGTTTGATGCCTGTCCCCATGTTTTCCGTATAATGAAATAACTTAAAAATATCGGAAAGATTTTTGTTGCGAGGGAAAGGAATGCCTTGTTTCAAATCATCCGGCGAAAAATTCTTTTGCGTACCCCCGGGGGAAACGATTTCCATCCTGTCGGGATATAAGCGGATTACTATGTCGGACTGAATGGAATAATCGCGGTGGATGATAGCGTTAAGCAAACTTTCGTTGATGGCTTCAAAAGGGAAAGCGGTGCCGGTCACAGTGCCGTTTGCGTCGTGCAGTTCCGATTTGTTTTTCAAAAAAGATAATGCGTCGACATATTGCTCCAAAATTGGACCGGTAAATTTCTTTTCGTCGGTTAATACTTCTATTGTTTGTCCTTCGTACGTTGCGACCGTGATCGAAAAAGGATTTTGCTTCGAAAAAATGAGCCCAAGATTGCTGTATAAATTATTGTTAAGAATAAGTCGGGTTTTTCGAAGAAAGTCTTTTGAAAAATCGACAAAAAAAGTTTTGCAAGTATTTTTGAAAGATGCGAGAGTGAGATTTTGAAGTAATGATCTCTGAAGAAGTATCTCTTCGCCGTCTGATTCTTGAATCGTTTCTTTTATTTTGATGTATGGCATTCTTTCAGCAGTCTCACCCCAAAATACTGTTGTCGGAGAAACAATTTTGTTGCCTAAAAAATAAGGGGGAGTGGAACCGGGTGTTACGATAATAACGTTTTCATGGAATTGTATTGAATTTTTCGGATCAGGTTTAATTTCCTTTTTTAATATTTTTTTCAGATTTTTTTCGTCCGGATTTAGTTGTATTTCTCCGTCGGTGTTTCCGTTTAATATGGCGATTATTTTATGCAAGGTAGAAATCATTTTTTTGCGTATCCTTTTTTATCGTATCATCTATTGTTATTTTACTCTTTTTTGTATATTTTGTCAAAGATTTTGCAATATTGTCTTATCTCTTTTCGTCTCGTCTCGTCTCGTATCTTTTAATGCTCTCTACGTATCGTCTCATCTCATATGGTGACGTATATTAACATTTTCAACAGCGACATATTGGCATAAATACAAATATCACTGCGTATCATCTCGAATCAAGTTGTAAAAATAATGGTTCTGAAAACACGTCGATGACAGTATAGTAAAGATATGAAATGCGCCGAATATACTTTTTGTCAATTATCCGAGTTGGAAGTAGTAAACGTGACCGACGGTCAGAAACTCGGTAGAATCAATGATATTGCTTTTACCGAAAGTGGAAAAATAACCGGTTTTATTGTGCCCGGCGAAAAACAATTTTTGAAAAACATAACGGGAAAGCAAAGCATTTTTATTCCTTGGCAATGCGTGTTGAAGTTCGGGAATGATGTTATTTTGGTTGATCTGAACAACGGTGCAAATCAACATCTCGGATTAAATCCATAAATTGACATTATTTTTTTAATAAACAAAACTATCGAGATAATTTATCGCTTTACATTTTAATGTAAAACCTCTATAATAAGTTTGAGGTTTTTATAATGAAATGTATTTTTTGCGGTAATATGGATAGTAAAGTAATCGATTCTCGTATTAGCGACGACGGTACCACGATTCGCAGAAGGAGAGAGTGCACGTCGTGTCAAAAACGTTTTACGACGTATGAGAAAGTAGAAAGTACTCCGCTTCTTGTAATAAAAAATAACGGAAACCGACAGGTTTACGATCCGTCAAAAATTAAAGTCGGAATCATGAAAGCGTGCGAAAAAAGGCCCGTATCTATTGCAAAAATCGATAAATTGGTCACCTCTATCGATCACAGGATTCATAATATGCTGGCACAGGAAGTAACCAGTCAAAAAATCGGTAATCTTGTTATGGAGGGACTTAAAGAACTTGACGAAGTAGCGTATGTTCGTTTTGCTTCCGTTCACCGCGAATTCAAGGATATAAATACGCTTTTATCCGAAATACAGAGTTTGGTGCAGGATAAAAAGAAAAAAAACAATGATTGAGCATAAGTACATAGGTCCCGACTCGAAGTTATCAAAAATTCTTGCCGAACCGCCTTTCTTGTTTTCGTATTTTTTTACACAAAAACTATTTCGAAAAGGGGATATAAAAGTCGATTCCGTTCGTGTAAAAAAAGATTTGATCGTTTCTTCCGGTCAGATAATTTGCGCTTATGCCGACGTAAAAAAATTTGAACCCGAAATTATTTACCGTGACGAGAATATTACGGTTTTCAATAAGCCTTTCGGAATATCGAGCGAAAATTTTGCTTCTTTTGTTTCTTTATTATATCCTAATTTGATATTATGTCACCGTTTGGATACAAACACAATCGGCTTGCTTATTTTTGCTTCTTCCGATGCTGTCTTTGAACGAATAAAATATCTTTTTTCGATGCATAAAATCGAGAAACATTATTTTGCGGAAGTGTATGGAGTTGTGCCGGATAATATGATTTTAGAGGATTTTCTTGTAAAAAAAGAAAAAGAAAACAGGGTTTACATTTATTCCGTTTATCAAAATAATTCGGTGCCGATAAAAACGATCGTTACCGTATTATCCCATACGGCGGAAACAAGTTTGCTTGATGTCGAATTGGTTACCGGAAAAACGCACCAGATTCGTGCGCATCTTGCTTATCATCGGTATCCGTTGCTTGGGGACGGAAAATACGGAGACGAACAAATTAACAGAAAATTCAGAACACATTATCAGCATCTTCAAGCGTATAAACTTATTTTTCACACCGCAGACGACGCTTTGTTTGCGGGTATTGACGGTTTATGCGTCGAGATTCCGAAAGCAAATTTCTGACAACAAAATTCATTATTCGACATATATTATTTTACTGTATAGAGGAATAATATATGGTTTTAGAAGGTTTTTTTGCACTTTTAAGCAATATTTTTTTATTTACGTCCAGAATAGATAACGCGAATTCGTTTCCGCATCCTCTTTCGCCCGAAAAAGAAAAAGAGTATCTTAAAAGATTGAAAGAAAATAATGATATTGAAGCACGGAATATTCTGATTAAACATAATTTAAGACTGGTTGTTTTTATTGCAAAAAAATATGTTAATTATCCCGATAGTGACGAATTGGTCAGTATCGGAACACTTGGACTTATCAAAGCGATCAATTCTTTCGACCCGTCAAAGGGTTCGCAACTTGCGACTTATGCGAGTAAATGCATAGAAAACGAAATACTTATGACCATGCGTTCTTATAAAAAAAGAGCGCAAGACGTATCTATTTATGATTGCATCGGTTGCGATAAAGAGGGGAATGATTTACCGATATTGGACATGTTACAGATAGACGAGGAAAACGTTTACGCCAAAATCGACGAAGATTTTCTTAAAAAGACGCTGCAAACAATCATTTCCGAAGAATTGAATCAGCGTGAAAGATATATTCTCGAAAAGAGATTCGGGTTGGGGGACGGAATAGCGAGAACGCAACAAAATATAGCGGATGAGATGGGCATCTCGCGTTCTTATATTTCGCGCATAGAAAAGAAAGCCTTGCTAAAACTTCGTAAAAAAATCGAAAAGTCGAACTTGGAAATATAAAAAATCGGAGAAAAACTCCGATTTTTTATAAAACGAGTCAGTCTGTAAGCCGAGTTCTGTCTTAAACGGTCATCTATCTAGGCGAATCGTTACCGAAACGCTCGAGCGAATCGAAACAAGTCGGGCAAACTATTTGTTTCTTCTTGCATCAAGTGGGGTTTACACGGCCAATTTTGTCGCCAAACTGCCGGTGCGCTCTTACCGCACCTTTCCACCCTTACAGCATATTTGCTGCGGTTTATTTCTGTTGCACTATCCTTAAAGTCACCTTCAGCGGGCGTTACCCGTCACTCTGCCCTGTGATGCTCGGACTTTCCTCATCGTTACCGATGCGACCATTCGGCTGGCTCTTTGTTTATTTTATCATTTTTTTTGTGTAAAATCAATGATTTTTATTAAATCTGTTTTTGCGTTTGTAAAAAAGTTCGATGGGAATAATCGTCGGTATGCTTATATTTATTTTACTTTTTATCGTATCTTTTTTGTTTTTTTTCGTTCTTTTTGCTTTCATCTTTCAAAGACGTCCGAAAGAATTTCGGAATATGGTGCAAATAAGTAAAGACGAACTGTTGAAACAGGGACGCGAATTCGCAAAATCTCTTTCCGTGACCGAATCGGGAAACGGACTGAACGAAAAGTATATTTTCAAGTCGATTTCAAAATGTTATTCGATGATTTCAAAGAAAGTCGTAAAAGATTTTCCGTTAACGAATGCGGAAATATGGTTTTACGATAACTATCATCTTGTTTGTAAAAGATTTCTTTCTTGTCGGGATACCATGAAAGATCTTCCTTATTGCGGAAAGACGCCGCGTATTTTACTGCTGGCACGTTTTTTTGTTGATCATTCTCAAAGCGAAATAAACGCCGACAGAGTATTGGATTTTTTGCATGAAGTATCAAACGTGTTGCCGATCGGTTGCGAAGAAATAAAACGGTTTGAAAACGCTTTATTGTTCGCCGTATGCGAACAGATCTATTGTTTGGCAAAAAGGCTGATGTTTCAGGAAAAATGTGTCCGATATGCCGAAAAACAAAAGATAAACAAAAAAATGCTGTCGTATGATTCATATTTGTATTACTACTTGCAAAGCGAAAAAGTCGAAAGGCAGGAAATTGAAAATCTGAAAAAGAGAGGAATAGACGCAAAAAGAGTTTTTGCAAATTACAGCGGCGTTTTGCTGAAAAATACTACTGACGCGGAGACGCTTTTTACGGCGTTAAGAGAAATCGATTCATTTATTCCGATGCAGCGCGGAATAACTTTCCTTGCCGCGTATAAGGTGCTTGACGATGCGTATCCGATTCGGGACGTCGAATTGCGCACGCTTCTTTCTTATTTTTCCATAATCGGGCAAATAGCGAAAAAAAGCGGTGTGAGCGAAGAATATGTTGCCGAAAAAACAGTTTTTCTTGCCTCGAAAAATTCTCTCGATCCGTCCGTTGTGCTTTTTGATTATAAAAGGGAACTGTTAAAAACGATAAAACGGGATTGCGAAATATCCTTGAAGAAAAAAAGCGGTAAAATGAAAGAAATATTATATATTGCGGCTGTCGTTTTGCCGGCAATCGCTTTATCCGTTGCCGTAGGAATAAACCTGAAAAGTATTCCGATAGGAATTTTGTCGGTAATACCGTTCTTTTTTTTATCGGAAAAAGCAGTGCAGTACGTCTTGTCGCAAGCGGTTTCTTTTCCGGAACCGCCGAAGATGGATTATTCTCATCCAACCGCCCAGTCGTCGGTGGACGTGGTTATATGTGAATTTTGTTCGGGGGTGGAACAGTTGCAAAAAAGCATTTTTCACGCGCGTACGATCAGAGACACAAACCGCGACGATAATATTACCGTAACGCTTCTTTTGGATACAAAAGCAAGCGATACTGCCGTTTCTATCGAGGATCGGGAGATTGTTTCGTATTTGAAAAAGAATAAGCTTGAAGAAAATATCAATGTTTTTTTGCGTAAAAAGGTATTGCAAAGCAATGGAAAATTTGCGGCAAAAGAAAGAAAGCGCGGCGCGCTTATGGATCTTCTTGATTGTTACGTCAATAAAAACGAGCGTAATTTTTTATATGTTTA
This sequence comes from Clostridia bacterium, assembly GCA_045601385.1. Taxonomy (GTDB): domain Bacteria; phylum Bacillota; class Clostridia; order Christensenellales; family DTU072; genus CAG-1782. Next base: position 24,333 of record JAZRZM010000003.1, read on the forward strand.
TAATCCGAATTACAGAACGCCGACATTTATTTATACCTTGGACGCAGACAATATGCTTTTGCCGGGAGCTGTTATGGAAGCCGTGAATTTGATGCTTCACCCGTATCATGCGGATTATGACATCTTATCATCGGTAAGCAGAATGAATCTTTTGACGGTGAAGACTGTTTTTTCAAAAAGGTTTGAGAACGAATTCGGTTATGAGACGTATCCGTTTTATTCCGGTTTGTTTTATAAACTGTTTAGGAAAGAAGTTTTCTGTGGAAAGGGGATTATTCGCGTTAAGTCTTTTTATGAGAAGGTTCGGGATGTCTTCCCCGATAAAAAAGTGCTGTCGCACGATATTATCGAAGGCAGTCTTGTTAATGTGGGATGCGGCACCGTTACCTTCGAAGACGCGCCGAGCGGTTTTTTGTCCGATAGGGAAAGACGGAAAAGGTGGCAAAGAGGCGATCTGCAACTGCTTCCTTTTTTATTTGGTGTATGGAAAAACAATAAAAAAGAAATCGTAAAAAAAGATATATCGCCTTTTTCCCGATATATTATGTTGCGCAATATCGCAAGTGTGTTTTATGCGCCCGTTTTATTCTCTTTGCTGCTTGTCGGCATTATATTTTCGCCAGTTTATCTGTATTCCGCAATGATATTGTTCGGTTTACCGTATGTCGCGGATCTGATTTTTCATCTGCGCGCATTTATATATGGCGAGAGTGTCCGAAAAAAGGCGAAAAAAACGATTATGACTTTGTTTGAAATGGTCGAAAATTTCGTGTTGCTCGGCTATTATGCTTTGTCGGACGCGTTGGTTTTTGTGACGACCTTGTTCAAAATGATTCTCGGAAAAAATCTATTGGAATGGAAAACGTATTACTCCACGCAACGCGCGCAAAAATTATCGTCGTATTTTCGCGAATTTACGCCGTTTGTTGCGTTGTATACCATTTTATTGACCGTTTTGTTTTTGACGGGGAAAAGCCTTATTTTTGCGACGAGTTATATTATTGTATTCTTTTTTGCCTGTATCGAATTATATCTTTCTTCCGAGACAAAAAAAGAAAATGGCGGTTGCTCGATTGAGCAACGGGAAAAATTGATGAAATATGCGAGGAATACCTATCGCTATTTTGATTTTTTACGCACCAAAAACGGTATTATACCCGATAATTACCAAATAAAGCCATATAAAGGGACGGCAAAAACGACCTCGCCGACCGATATAGGTTTTTCGCTTCTTGCGGAAATTTGCGCGGAAAAACTGAATTTCATTACCGAGGCGGATGCTGTTAAGAATATTAACAGAATTTTAGACGGTATAAAAAAATTACCGAAGTGGTATGGCAATTTATATAACTGGTATAATGCGGAAACGCTTTTGCCGGAAAACAGGTTTGTGTCGGGCGTGGACTGCGGCAATTTTCTCGCGTGTGTTTTGATAACAAGGCAATATTTGTTTTCGAAAGATAAAAAGGGGACGGAAAAAGCCGAGAGCATCGTTTCGGCGGCGGATTTGGAAAAATTATACGATCATGATAAAAATTTATTTTATATCGGTTTTGACGGAGAAAAATTTACGGGGCATTATGATTTATTGACGTCGGAAGCGAGAATCCTTTCCATGGTTTATATCGCAATGGGCGGTACTGTAAGGCATTTTTATGCTTTATCGAGAGAATATGCGTCCGGAGCGGGAAATTATTTGTTGAGTTGGGGCGGAACATTGTTTGAAGTATTGATGCCGGAATTGTTTTTTCCGTCTCCCGAAGGGTCTGTTTTATATAAAACGGCGGAAAAAAACGTCCGCGAACAAAGCAGGAATCGTATCAACGGAATATGGGGGATCAGTGAAAGCGGTCAATATCTATTTGACGAAAACAAAAGATATCAATATGCCGCATTCGGCTTAAATAAACTGTCCTTGTCGAATAAAAAAGACGAAAAGGTCGTGGCGCCTTACGCCGCCTTTCTCGGTCTTGAATTCTTGCCTGAAAAAGTCTTGCGGAATATTGAAAAAACGGAAGAAAAGGGGATGTTGTTCGATTACGGATTTTTCGAGAGCGTCGATATGAGAAAAGGAAACCGAAAAGTAGAAGAAATGATGTCTCATCATCAGGGAATGATTCTTTGTGCGATAACAAACTATTTGTGTGACGATTGTCTGAAAAAAATGATGCTTTCTTATCCTGCCGTATCCGGGACGATGCTGTTATTGAATGAAAAAACATCCGGGATGAGATACCGCAAAAAAGAAAAAGCCAAACAGAATCTCCCGATAAAAGAAAAGGGATATATTGAAAGAGTGGCAAACGTTACGGAAGAAGGAAGAACGGCGGCTTTGTCCGACGGCGAATATACAGTAATCAGAAACGCTGTCGGAAGCGGTTATTCGCGTTGCGGCGATTATTATATCCAATCAAAAGGAGAATATGAAGAATGCAACGGAACATTTTTTTATTGTTTTTCAAAGGATAAAATTGTGTCGCCGTCGTATCTGCCTTTGATGAGCGAAAAAGAGAAACATTTTTTTTCTTATTCGGGGAATGAAGTTATTTATGAGTATATACCCGAAAGAATAAAACAAAGCGTCAGGCTGCTTCCGCGTTTGAACGGGGAAGTGCATTGCGTTGACGGACGGTTTGAAAAACTTGCTTTCTATTCCAATTTAATATTAAATATGGAAGACAGTTATTTATCACATCCCTCTTTTAGCGATATTTTTATAAATATCGAACAAATGTCGGGAAAAATTATCTTGTTTACAAGGCGTCAAGGGAAAAATAGCGTTTATATGGTTGTCCGTGTTGAGGGTGTGGATGATCTTGTATGGGAATGTAATAAAGGAAATTTTGTCGGGCGAGGCAGGACTTTGCGTAACCCGCTTTTTTCGGAACAAAAAAAATATCCGTCAAAAGGCGACGTTATGTCGCCATGTATTGGATTTTACGGCAAAAAGAAAAACGGGAAATCGGTTCAAGTGGCTTTTATAGTGGGCAAAAATAAAGAACAATTACTTTCGGATATAGAATCTTTGCCCGATAATATGTATCAATATGCCGTTCAGTGTAAAAATATTCACGAAATAAGCAAGACGGCGCAACGAACTTTATATGCGCTTTTGTACGGTAATTACAGTAATGATCTCTTGCGGGAATTCAACCAAAACGGGACGCTATACAGATTTGCGGAAGAAACAGCCGCGAAAAAAGCGGTTGTAATATTGCCGTTGAGGCAAGGTTTGTCGTGGATGAAAAACGTTGCGGAACTTTTGTCGGAATGGCGATTGTTGGGAATTGAAGTCAGATTGATTATTGCTCGAAAGTATAGTGAAAAAGAGGCGAAAGCGATTGAGAAAACGATGTTTGCCGGTCGTTTTTACGATTTTATGTATTGCGATAAAGATGATTTGAAAAGCATGTGCGGTTTGTGCTTATTGTGTTATGATGAAGATGTGACGATTTATGAAAATAATATACAAAATTTAACATTTTCAGAAGAAATAATGTCAGAACCAACTGATATTTTAGAGCGACCCGATATAGCCTTTCCGACAGGAAACGGCGGATTCGGCGCGGGCGGAGAATATATTTATACAAATAGCCGCGCGTCTCTTTTGCCTTATTCTCATGTTGTTTGCGGAGAAAGAGGCGGTTTTGTTCGTACGGTGACCGGAGGAGGTTTTTTCTATTTTGGAAATTCGCGCGAAAACAAATCGGTTGCATTTGATAACGATTTTATTCTTTGCGGCAATCGAGAAAAACTTTTCTTAAAGCGTTCGTCTATATTTTACAATCTTCTTGGGGGTGCGTCCGAGGCGCGATATACGGAGATAAAAAAGGGTGCAATGCGTCATGTCGTCGAAATAGGTTCGGTTTTGGTTAGCGTTGTTTCCACTTTGATTTGCGACGGACTTTGTAAAGCGATCGAGGTGGAATTGTCCAATCCACAACGAGAATATCTTGAAATAAGGTATTCCGTATTGGCTTGCCTTGATTGGAAAAATGATTTACGTTATATTTTTTCAGAGCAAGACGAAGAACGCCTTTTGAAGATAACGAATGCTAAAAACGGTCGCTTCCTTTATATAAAAACGGAAACGTCGGATAATGTGGACGTACGTTTATCGGCGACAAAAAAGGCGTCTGTGGAGTGTTGCTTTGAGACGGGGTGCAAGATTCTGTTTTTGGTATCGGAAGACAAAGGTCTGCTAAAATCTATAAATAATAGCAATTTCGGCTACTATAATTCCGTATTTATTTCTAAAATGAAATACTTTGGCGGAATGGAAATTGTATCCGGGGAGAAATCCTTCGATTATCTTTTTTCTTTTTTACCGTATCAGGTTTTATCTTCCCGCTTGAACGGAAAACTCGGCTTTTATCAAGTCGGCGGTGCGACGGGTTTCCGCGATCAGTTGCAGGACGCCATGGGATTTTTGACCGAGCCGGAAATCTTGAAAAAGCAGATTATCGTTTGTTGCAAGCATCAATATGAAGAGGGCGACGTAATGCATTGGTGGCATGAACCTAAATTCGGTTTGCGTACAAGAATAAGCGACGACAAACTTTTCTTGGTTATGGCGGTGTGTCGTTATGTGGAGTTGACGCAGGACGACGTTTTTTTGGATTATGAGATCGAGTATCTTTCTTCGCCGACTCTTTCTCCGTCTGAAAAAAACAGGTTTGAGAATCCTGATTCTACCAATTATAAAGAATCGGTGCGTAAACACTGTTTGAAAGCGATTCGATCTTCTTTACGGTACGGCGAACACCGTTTACCGATCATGGGAAGCGGCGATTGGAACGACGGAATGGACGATGTTTGCGCCGAAGGAAAAGGCGAAAGCGTCTTTACCGCTATGCTTGCTTATAAGGTCGCCGTTGATTTTTCTTTGCTTTGCGACGAACCGGTCCGCAGCGAACTTATGCGCATCGCAGACGACTTGAAAACGGCTATCAATAAATTTGCTTTTGACGGCGACAGATATTTGCGCTTATATTCGGACGACGGGAAATGGCTCGGCGGTCAAGGGTGCGATATTCTGCAACTCGATCTTCTCGTGCAAAGTATTGCCGTACTCTTTGACATCGCCGACGGGGAAAGGGCAAGAACCGTACTGGATACCTGTAAAAGTCTTATTGACGAACAAGCCGGAGTAATCCGATTATTGGATCCGTGTCAAACCGCCGAAAAAAGAATCGGTTATATTTCCGATTATCCGTCGGGAATACGCGAAAACGGCGGACAATACACGCATGCGGCGATATGGTATCTTTTCGCTTTGGTGAAAATCGGGAAACAGGACGAGGCTTTTCGTTTGTTTCAAATGATAAATCCCGTTGAAAAATGTCGTGACGCCGAAAAAAATAAAATGTACCAAGGAGAACCGTATGTCCTTGCCGGCGACGTTTACACCAATAAAAACCATTATGGGCAATGCGGTTGGAGTTGGTATACCGGCAGCGCGGCGTGGGCGTTTCGTTTGGTTGCGGAGGGCTTTTTCGGGTTAGAACGGCACGGAAACTTTTTGTCGTTTCGCCCTCGTTTGCCGCAGGCGCTTGACGGTGCGGTGCTTACGCTTCATTATCGCAACAGCGTTTATTTGATTGAATTTCGCTTCGGTCTACGTTCTCGCGTTTTACAAGACGGGGTTGTTTGTGAAAAAATAGAACTTCGTCCCGACTGTCGCAGTTCGGTTCTTGTCGAAGTGGGCGTTGAATAACGTTTTTGCTTGACTTTTTTCTTACCGAATGTCAAAATATGGTTGATGGATTTATTCGATGACAATAGAAAAAAAGGTATGCCTCTTGCCGAAAGAATGAGATGCGTTTCACTCGATACTTTTCTCGGGCAAAAACATCTCGTCGGCGAGGGGTGTCTTTTGCGCAGGGCGATCCGCTCGGACAGGCTTGGCAGTTGTATTTTTTTCGGTCCGCCCGGTTGCGGAAAGACGACTCTCGCCAATATTATCGCCAATACGACTCATTCTCGTTACGCATATCTGAACGCCGTATCGAGCGGCGTCGCAGACGCTAAAAAAATAATAGACGACGCGAAAAACGCATTGGCTTATTCGGGCGTAAAAACCTATCTTTTTCTTGACGAATGTCATCGATGGAACAAAGCGCAGTCCGACTGCGTCCTCAGTGCGATCGAAAAAGGAGAAATCGTCTTTATCGGCAGCACGACGGAGAATCCATTTGTATCCATGACGCGCGCCATTGTCAGCAGATGTCGTGTCTTTGAATTCAAACCGTTAACGACGGACGATATAAAAGAGGGGATAAAACGTGCTTTGACAGACGTCGAGAACGGCCTCGGCGCGTACGACGTGCGTATGAGCGAAAAAGCGCTCGACTCGCTTTGCCTGGCTTCAAACGGCGATTTTCGCGTTGCGCTCAACGCACTGGAACTTGCCGTACTCAGTACGCCATCCGATAAGTACGGTGTTATTACCGTTGACGAAACGGTGGTTTCGCAGTCCATTCAAAAACCCGTTATCGCTATCAACGAAGGCATGTATTACGATATGCTCAGCGCCTTTTGCAAAAGTTTGAGAGGGAGCGATCCCGACGCCGCCGTTTTTTATGCTATGCGGCTTATAGGAGCCGGCATAGATCCGCTGATTATTTGCAGAAGACTCATCGCACACTCCGCCGAGGACGTCGGACTTGCGGATCCGCAGGCTTTGGTCGTGGCTGTCAGCGCGATGACGGCAATGGAAAAACTCGGTTTGCCCGAGGGAAGAATACCGCTTACGGAAGCGATTATTTACGTTTGCAAGGCGCCTAAATCCAATTCGGTCGTGAATGCTTTATATTCCGCTGTCGAAGTGGCGGCGGAAGGACATGACAACGTGCCGATGCATCTTCGTAACTATGACTATAAATTCGAAAATCCCGGCGGATACAAATATCCGCACGATTACGGCGGTTATGTCGAACAGCAATATTTGCCGGACGATATAAAAGAGAAAGTTTTTTACATGCCGAGCGACAACGGGGACGAAAAATATTGTAAAGGAGTATGGAAAAATAAAAATGATTGAAATCAGCGGTTTGATGAAAAGATATTCGGGCGGGACAAAACTCGCCGTAAACGGACTTGATTTATGTGTTAAACCGGGTGAAATCTTTGGTTTTCTCGGTCCGAACGGCGCGGGAAAAAGCACAACGATCAAATGCCTGGCGGGCATACTCCCTTTTGAAGATGGTACAATCAAAATATGCGGAGACGATATTAAAGAAAAACCCATTCAGGCAAAAAAGCATATAGCGTATGTCGCGGACGAGCATCTTCTTTACGGCGGACTTACGGGTGCGCAGTACATAAACTTTATCGGCGACCTTTTTGGCGTTTCCGTTTCCGATCGAAAGGAAAGAACGGAAAAATATGCCGAAGTCTTCGAAATGACGGATAAATTAAAAGATAAAATTTCGTCCTATTCGCACGGAATGAAACAAAAAATCAGCATAATCGCCGGACTTGTCCACGATCCGGACGTATGGGTTCTGGACGAACCGATGACGGGTCTCGATCCGAAAGCGACTTTTGAATTAAAGCAACTTATGGCGGAAAGAGCGGCGATGGGGAAAGTCGTTTTCTTTTCTTCTCACGTGCTTGACGTCGTGGAAAAAATCTGTTCCAAGGTGGCCATTATCGATAACGGAAAACTAATTGCCGTGTGCGATATGAAAGAATTGCAGGAAAGAAGGGAAGACGTCAATCTCGAAACGTTGTTTTTGAAACTTACGGAAGCTGTCGGGGCGATATGATGGAATCTTTTTTTCGGTATAAAACACTCTTGAAAGTGTATTTGAATTCGTTCGAGACCGTTTTTATGCTTTTCGGCAAAAAGGGCGAAAAGCAAAAAGACAAACCGGGTGGCGCAAAAAGAATACTCGGCGTTACGGGAATTGTTATTCTGATTCTCGTCGTGTATTCTTCTTATATTTTCACCGTCTACAATTACTCTTTAATGAGCGTAGAAAACGGTTTTTATAAGGAATTTTTGTATGTTCTTATCGGTTTGTCGCAACTGTTCGTTCTTTTTTTGGGCGGTTCCGTTGCGATGACTAATCTGTACTTTTCCGAAGACGCACAGCTCCTGCTGAGTTTACCGATCACTTCTTACGAAACGTATGCGGCTAAATTCACGGTTACATATTTGTCGCAGCTGATTATTTCGGCTTTTTTTGTTCCTTTTTTGATAGCTTACGGAATCGCTTTGTCGACATACGGCGTTTTTTTGGGAGCATGGTTTTACATTCTGTCGGTACTCTCTTTTTTACTGACACCGGCGGTACCCATGTTTGTTTTTTCCATTTTTTCGACGCCGTTTTTGTTTTTGGCAAGTTTGTTCAAAAGGAAAGAGGTCGCAAAAACGGTTTTTTCTTTGTTGTCGTCTCTTTTGTTTTTTGCAGTCTATTTTGTCTTTATTCTCGGACCGTCGGGAATGGGGGACGATCCCGAAACCGGCGCCGAAATGATTTCTTTATATAAAGGATTCGGCAAGGCTTTCATCTATAATTATTCGTTTTGCGAGTCTATGCTGGGCAATAATCCGGCATTGAATATTTTTGTTTATATAGCGGAGAACGTTCTTTTATTGGCTCTGACGATACTCTTTTGCGGATTTCTTTATAAAAAGATTATTCCGAGATTTATGGAAACGGGTTCGATCGGAAAGAAAAGAACAAAACGCAAAGACGTTGTTTTTTCGGCGGGGAATATTCGACGGAATTTGATGTTAAAGGATATAAAACTGATTTTGAATAACCCGTCCCTTTATATCAGCGTTATTATATGTTGCGTAATGATAATTGTTTGGCCGCTTCTTTCGTCTAATTTGTTTTTTGACGCGGAATTAAACGTATATGCGAACGAACTTATGAAAATCGGTTTTTGTTCCTATATGGCTATAATTATGATTGCCGCAAGCGCTTCTTCTTTGAGCGGCGTATTGGTTTCTTTGGAAGGGAAAAATTTCGCTACGTTGAAAAGCTTGCCGATTCCTGCAAAAGAAGTCGTCGGTTCTAAAATGAAAGTTTCGTCCGCGATTTCGATTGCGTACTGTTTGTTGTATTTTATTTCGACCGTCGCGACGGCAAAGAACGTCGCAAGCGTGATGCTTATTCTTGTCAGTTCGGTTCTTTTCGGATTATTCGGCGTAGGCGTCAATTCGATGCTGATATTAAAGGATTTGTCAAAACCGAATTTTCTATATGTTTCCGTTAACGAATTGACGAAAAACAATAAAAAAATGATTAAACCGATGTTGCTTATTACGCCGATCGGTTTGGTGGTTATGATCGCAGATATGGTCTGCGCCGGTCTTTTCGGTAATCTATGGTGGATCGGCTATGTTATTCATGTCGCCATACTTTCGGCGACCGTTTTACCGATTTTTATTGTCAATACAAAGAAATTATCGAAAAACGCGGAAATGCTTTACGCGAATACGGAGATTTGATACAATGAGAAAAATTGCTTTGGACGTCGGGACGGTTCGGATAGGGATAGCCACAAGCGATCCGATGGGGATTATTGCGAGCGGTTACGAAACATTTGTCAGAACAAAGGATTTTGAGGACGATTTGAGACGCATCGCCGGTTTGGCTCAGGAAAAACAAGCGGATACGTTTGTCGTCGGTTTGCCTTTGAATATGGACGGAACGGAAGGGGAAAAAGTTGCGGAGATACGCGCTTTTGCCGAAGCCTTGTCGAGGTATACCGATTTGAAAATTGTGTTTCAAGACGAGAGGCTTTCGACGGTCAGTGCGGAAAAAGCCTTAATAGAAAGCGGCATGAGACGGGAAAAAAGAAAAAAAGTGATCGATAAGGTCGCTGCGACGATAATTTTACAGTCGTATTTGGATAGATTTCATTAAAAGGAGAAATATAATTATGGAAAAAGAAAGAAGAACGGAAATCGAAGAAGACGATGAAATCGTTACGATGACGTACGAAGACGGCACGGAAGAAGATTTCTTTTGTATCGCCGAATTGGACTACGAAGGAAAATGGTACGCCTATTTACAACCGGTGGAAGAAAAAGAAGATTTCGGAGAAGACGAAGTTTTGATTTACGAAATCGGCGAAGAGGACGGAAAAGAGATTTATCTTCCCGTGGAAGACGACGATTTACTCGATAAATTGGTTGAGGAACTGAACAATTCGATTGAAGAAGACGGAAACGGGGAAAATAGGGACTGATTTTTTCGTTCTTGACTCCGAAAAGATGAAAAATGAGAGCAAAAACATTTGCTTTCGTTTTTTTGTTATGCTATAATGCTTTTGAAATTACGAGCCGGATCGGAGAAAAGTATTGTTGTCCGTTTGGATTTGCCCTTTTCGTTGAAGACCGGTGGGAAACAAACAAGGAGGTTTTTTAATTATGTCTGTAATTTCAATGAAACAACTTTTGGAAGCGGGCGTTCATTTTGGTCATCAAACCAAAAAATGGAACCCCAAAATGAAGAAGTACATCTTTGATGCGCGTAACGACGTCCATATTATCAACCTGGAACAAACGGTCGAAGCAATCGAAGAAGCGTACGCCTTTATCCGTGAGATTGCCGCGAGCGGCAAACACATTCTTTTCGTCGGAAAGAAAAAGCAAGCCAAAGAAGCGATTCAACAGGAAGCAACCCGTTGCGGCGAATTCTTTATGAATCAACGTTGGCTCGGCGGTACCTTAACGAACTTCGCGACGATTCGTACCCGTATTGACAAATTGAACAGCATCAACAATATGGAAAAATTCGGCGAATTCGAAAGCCGTCCCAAGAAAGAAGTCGCCGCTCTGAAAAAAGAACGCGATTTGCTCGAACTGAACCTCGGCGGTATCAAGAACATGACTACTTTGCCCGGCGCTTTGTTCGTCGTTGACCTGAAAGTAGAACATCTTGCCGTCAAAGAAGCGCGCGCACTCGGCATTCCGATCGTAGGTCTTGTCGATACGAACTGCGATCCCGAAGAAGTCGATATCGCCATTCCCGGAAACGACGACGCTATCCGCGCTATCAAACTGATTGCCGGCGTTATGGCCGACGCGGTCATCGAAGCGCACGAAGGCAGACAGGAAGACAAAGATATCGTTATCGATATCGAATCGGCTCAAAGACTGGACGATCTGTCCTATCAAGAAGAGACGCCGGCGGAAACGGTCGCAACCGACGCTGAATAATAGGAGGACATAACTCATGGCATTTACCGCAAAAGACGTACAAACTCTGCGTGAAAAAACCGGAGTAGGCATGATGGACTGCAAAAAAGCACTTGTCGAATGTGACGGTGATATGGAAAAAGCGGTCGAATTTCTGCGTGAAAAGGGAATGGCTACCGCCGTTAAACGTGCGGGTAAAATAGCAAGCGAAGGCACCGTATACGCTTACAGCAACGGTAATAACTATGTTATTCTCGAAATCAACTGCGAAACCGACTTTGTTGCAAAAAGCGATCAATTCAAAGATCTCGCGAAAGAACTCGCCGCATTTGTCGCCGATAACGATATCGCGGACGTAGACGCTTTGAACGAAATCAAAAAAGACGCGATTACCGAAGCTATCGGTAAGATCGGTGAAAAAATCAATATCCGCAGATTTGTTAAATATACCGCTGCCGATACGAAAATCGATACCTATATCCACCTTGGCGGAAAAATCGGTGTAATCGTAGAAGCCGAAAAAGGAATCGACGATCAACTTCTGCATGATATCGCTCTGCAAATTGCCGCGGCAAAACCGATGTATCTTTACAGAGAAGAAGTGCCGGCTGCCGAAGTCGAACATGAAAAAGAAATTCTGCGTGCTCAATGCCTTAACGAAGGCAAACCCGCCAATATCGTCGAAAAAATGCTCGCCGGCAGAATTCAAAAATTCTACCAGGAAGTTTGCCTTATCGATCAGGAATTTGTCAAAGATTCTTCCAAGAGAATTTCGCAACTTGTTACCGAAGGCGGCAAACTGATTCGTTTTGTCCGTTATGAAATGGGCGAAGGTTTGGAAAAGAAGAGCGAAAACTTTGCCGATGAAATCAGCGCCGAAGTTGCAAAAGCGCAAGCGAAAGCCGCTAAATAATTTCTTTTTTAGATTATAAATTATAATAAAAATACACGAAAGGACTGTCGCTATGCGGCAGTCCCTTGGTGAAAATAAGGAGTACTATGCCAAAATACAGACGCGTGCTTATTAAGTTAAGCGGAGAAGCTCTTGCGGCGGAAAACGGTTTCGGAATCGGAAATGACTCGATAAACGCGGTGGTTGAACAAATCATCGAAGCCAGAAAAATGGGTGTTGACGTTGGTATAGTTGTCGGCGGCGGTAATTTTTGGAGAGGGCGTCAAGGTACGGAAATGGACAGAACGACTGCCGACCACATGGGAATGCTGGCGACCGTCATCAATGCGCTTGCTCTGCAAGACGCACTTGAACAAAAAGGCGTTCAGACGCGCGTGCAAACCGCACTTACGATAACGCGCGTTGCCGAACCTTATATTTTAAGAAAAGCATTGCGCCACTTTGAAAAGGGCAGAGTCGTTATTTTTGCCTGCGGTACGGGAAATCCGTATTTTTCGACCGATACGGGTGCGGCGCTTCGTGCCGCGGAAATTCAAGCGGACGCTTTGCTTATGGCAAAAAATATCGACGGGATTTACGATAAAGATCCGCGCAAATACGAAGACGCGAAAAAATTTGACGAAATCAGTTATATTGACTATATAAAACTCGGTCTCACGGCAATGGATACAACCGCCGTCAGTTTATGTATGGATAACCATATTACCGTCGTTTCGTTCGGATTAAATGAGGAAAACAGCATTGTACGCGTATTAAACGGTGAAAAAATAGGAACCACAATCAAATAATCGGAGGTAAAACAATATGTTGCACAACGACATTGAAGAGATCGTTCTTATTATGGACGATTTGCAAGAAAGAATGGATAAATCTATTGACGCTTACAAATCGGAGTTAAATCTGATGAGAGCGGGCAGAGCCAACATGCATATCCTTGACGGTGTGACTGTGGAATATTACGGAGTAGATACGCCCTTGAATCAAGTGGCAAATATTTCGATACCCGAAGCACGCATCATCATGATTACCGTATGGGATTCAAGTATTCTGAAAAAGGTTGAAAAAGCGATTATTGACGCAAACCTCGGCATTACGCCTAATAACGACGGTAAAAACATCCGTTTGATTTTCCCCGAACCGACGCAGGAGAGAAGAAACGCTCTTGTGAAAGAAGTAAAAAATAACGGCGAAAAATGCAAGATAGCCATCAGAAATATCCGTCGAGACGCCGTTGCGGGGATCAAAGGTTTGGAAAAATCTAAAACCATCAGCGAAGACGTCGAGAAAGACTGTGAAGATGAAATAGAAAAGAAAGTTTCCGGTAAAATTGCGGAAGTAGATAAAATCGCGTCGGCAAAAGAAACGGAAATTATGACCGTATAAAAAACAATGAAACACATCGGTATTATTATGGACGGAAATCGCCGTTGGGCGGTTCTTCACCGAAAAGATAATACGGAAGGCTATAAGCAAGGCGCCGAAGCTTTTTTGCGCTTTTTGAACGATATAAACGATTTCTCGGCAGAATTTGCGAGCGTGTATGCGTTCAGTACCGAGAATTTTAACAGAGATAAAGAAGAAGTAAGCAATATCTTTCGTGTTGTTGCTTACTTTTTGCGTAAAAAAGTATATCCCGTTTGTCAAAGAAACAAAATAAATCTTCGTTTTTTAGGGAATTTGTCCCTTTTTAACGATGATTTTCAAGAAATTTTTAATCTTTTCTCCGAATTGACTTTTGAAAACGGAAAGACTGTGGCTGTTGCGCTCGGGTATGGCGGAATCGACGAAATATGTCGTGCATTCGAACGTATGAAAGCAAAAGGTATGAAAAACATAACTAAAAACATGCTTTTCGACAATCTCGATACGAGCGGCATGCCGGATGTGGACGTCGTTTTACGTTATGGCGGCTATAAGCGGTTGAGCAATTTTTTACCTTTGCAATCAGCGTACGCCGAATTGTTTTTCACGGACAAATACTGGCCCGATTACTGTCGGGAAGATATTTTGACCATTGAAGAAGAGTATAAAAAAATAAAAAGGAATTTTGGTGTGAAACATGGGTAAACGTATAATAAGCGGTGTGCTTATGGGGGGAATACTCTTCCTCATCTTGTGGCTATCATCCTTTTCCCGATATATCTTTGACGGCGTCGTTTTGCTTGTCGGAGCGTGTGCCGTTTATGAGATTTATACGGCTTTACAGCATAAAAGCGAAAATGCCGAAAAAAAGTCTTTTCGAATCAGTCTCGCTGCACTTTTCGTCGGTTGGGCGACATGTTATCCGTTATGTCTGTTTTTTGATTACGTAGGACTCTTTTACAGTTTTGCACTTGCTTTTATCGTTGGATTTATATCCTTTATATTTGACGAAAAAAAGCGTATCGAAGATTTTGCGGCGACGGTATTTGCCATCGTTTATCCGATGACGCTTTTATCCGTTCTTTTTATTCTGAATAAAAACTACGGAATGATTCCCGTTTTACTCGCTATCGGTATCGGGACGATCAGCGATCTTTTTGCTTATTTGATCGGTGCTCTTTTCGGAAAGAAAAAGATTTTTCCGAAAATCAGTCCGAAAAAGACGTACGCAGGGTGTATTGCCGGTGTTTTCGGCGGTGCTATCGGAGGTTTGCTTGTTTATGCGATTTTTGAACTCGGCGGATTCCCGACTTATATTTCGTTTACTTTCGGGCAACTTTTCGAAAATAATGTCGGTGCGACTATCGGCATATATATGGCGTTCGGATTCGTTATCGCCGTTTTATCGGAAATAGGGGATCTTGCGGCAAGTCGCGTCAAAAGAGAAGTGGGAATAAAGGATTACGGTAAAATACTCGGTTCTCACGGCGGAATTCTCGATAGAATCGATTCTATCCTTTTTACGACGTTTTGCGTCGGAATTTTGATGGAAATATTGAAGGCGTTGTGCGGTTTATGAAAAGAATTGCCGTACTTGGTTGTACCGGTTCGATCGGAACGACCGCTTTGAGTATTATTCGCGCCTATCCGAACGAATTTTCCGTTCGTTTGCTTGCCAATGAAAAGCAGTATGAGAAACTGCTTTTTTGCGGAAAAGATTTTCCGTCGGCAACGTTGTATTGTAAAAACCGTGCCGAAGATAAGGAATATCTTGAACGAGCGGAAACCTATGAGCACGTAGATATGGTCATTAACGGAATAGACGGTATCAACGGTTTGATGCCGTCTGTCGCCGCTTTGACTGCGGGGAAAATTCTTGTTACAGCCAATAAAGAAAGTCTCGTTTGTGCCGGAGAATATATCAATAATCTTCGCAAGCGTACAAAGGGGCAAATTTATCCGATAGACAGCGAACACTCTGCCGTATGGCAATGCGTCGGAGATAACCTTAAAAGCGTAAAAAAGATTATTTTGACAGCCTCGGGCGGTGCGTTCAGAGATTATTCAAAAGAGATGCTTTCTGCCGCAAGTGGAGAGGACGCTTTGCGACATCCGAACTGGAAAATGGGTAAAAAAGTAACCGTCGATTGCGCGACGCTTATGAATAAAGGGATGGAACTTATCGAAGCGAAGCGTCTTTTCGGTATTGACGCCGTCGAGGCGATTCTGCATCGACAGAGCGTCATTCACGCTTTTGTGGAAACGGTTGACAACGGTATGCTTTGCGCTATGTCAATGCCCGATATGACTTTGCCGATTCAGTATGCGCTGTTTTATCCCGATCGTATGCCGTCGTCCGTTCAGCCGCTCGATCCGACGTCGATAGGACATTTGGATTTTGAAAAGATCGACGAAGAGAGATTTCCTTGTTTTTCTTTGTGTAAAAACGTATTGAAACAAGGCGATATATCGGGGACGGTATTAAATTCCGCCGATGAAGTACTTGTTAAACTGTTTTTGGATGGGAAATGTCGTTTTTACGATATTTCAGACAGGATCGAAAGAGCATTGACAAAGTTCGGTCAGGACGGGTTTTTTACCGATGTCAAAGATTTATTTCGTATGGATAAAGAGGTCCGCGAATATATTTTATCGGATTTTTGTTTATAATAAGTGGGGCGAATGATGTTACTCGGAGCGACGTTTGCAAGCGTAATGGAAACAATAGGTTATATTTTACTTGCGTTGTTATGCCTGATGTTCATGGTGGTTATTCATGAGTTCGGACATTATATCTCGGGCAAAATACTCGGTTTTAAGATAAATGAATTTGCGATCGGTTTCGGTCCCCGTATTTTTAAGATAACAAACAAAAAGAGCGGAGAAATATTTTCCATTCGTCCTTTCCCTTTAGGCGGCTTTTGTCAATTTGAAGGAGAAGACGAGGATAGCGATAACGAAAAAGCATTCGGAAAACAAGCACCTTGGAAACGTTTGATTGTCTTGTTTAACGGCGCGTTTTTCAACTTTTTAAGCGCGATTTTGATTATTACGTTCGTTTTCACCTTTTACGGTCAGATTTTGCCCGTTGTCGGAGACATCGCTCCAGAAAGTTATATTGCAAAAGAGGGCATCTTGGAAAAAGGCGATATCGTTTTATCGGTAAGCGATAAACAGGTTAATATTTTGATGGCGACCGATATTACCGCTTGTTTTTCGAAAATCGGAGAAGAAGGGGGAACTTTCACGGTTTTAAGAAACGGTGAAAAAATTAAGGTCAATGTAATAAGAAGCGATATTTACGAAAAAAACGAAGACGGTTCCATCGTTATGGAAGACGGCGTTCCGAAGACGTATAAGGCATTCGGTTTTACCATTGGACTTACTTATCAAAAACTTGATTTTTTTACCTCGCTCGGGAGATCGTTTGGGTATAGTTTCTTTATGGTTTATAAAATATTATGGAGTTTCGGTCAACTTTTCACGGGTGCGATCAGTTTTCGGGAAAGTGCCGGCGGACCGGTAACGATCATTACCACGATGAGCGACGCGGCAAGATCCGGTTTTGGGACGCTTGCTTATATCGTGTGCCTTATAAGCGCGAATCTCGCCGTAATGAATTTGTTGCCGCTTCCCGCTTTGGACGGTTCAAAAATGGTCTTGACCGTATTCGAATGGATATTCAAAAAACCGTTTAACAAAAAAGCGGAAGCGATCATCGACACAGTCGGTATTATTATTCTGTTTGCAATCGCCATTTGCGCGGATATATTTCAGTTTTTCGGGTAGCATATGAAAAAAAACTCTTTTTACATAGGAAACGTTCCGATAGGGAACGGTTACGTTTCAGTCCAGTCCATGACGAATACGCCCACAAAGGATGTCGAAAAAACGCTTGCGCAGATCGAACGTCTGCACGCGGCGGGCGCCGATCTCGTTCGCGTATCTTTGCCCGACGAAGAAAGTGCGGAGGCAGTAAAACTTTTGGCGCGAAAAAGTCCCGTTCCGCTGATAGGCGACATTCATTTTTCGGCAAAAATCGCTTTGACGGCAATCGAAAACGGTATCAAAAAAATCCGAATCAATCCGGCAAATATGAAACCCGATGATATTGCCGCGGTCGCCGCAAAATGTGCCGAATTTGACGTCCCGATACGCGTAGGCGTCAATAAAGGCGGATTTTACAATCAAAAAATTACGCCGGATTTTTTGGCAAAAAAAGCGATAGAATCGGCGAAGATTATCGAAGAAGCCGGTTGGAACAAAATTGTTCTTGCGGCAAAAACAAGCGATCCCGTTGAAACGGTAAAAACGTATAGATTGCTTGCTGAAAGCGGATATCCGCTTCATATCGGTTTGACCGAAGCGGGCGTAGGGGAAATGGCGCAGATAAAATCATCGGTCGTTATAGGCAGTTTGCTGCTCGACGGCATCGGAGATACGATCAGAGTGAGCCTTGCCGGCGATCCCGAACCCGAAGTGTATGCCGCGAAAAGGATTCTGCGCTCGGTCGGTATCGATAAAGATTTTGTCGAAATAATTGCCTGCCCGACTTGCGCAAGGACTTGTTACCCCGTAGCGGAAATGGCAGAAAGACTTTCCGAAGCGACGAAAAACATCAAAAAAAGAATCAAAATAGCCGTTATGGGCTGCGTTGTGAACGGAATCGGCGAGTCGAAAGACGCCGATTTCGGGGTGTGCGGAGGAAAAGAAAAGAGCGTCATTTTCGAAAAAGGAGAAATCGTAAAAACCGTTCCGAACGAGGATATTTTTTACGAATTGCAAAAGATATTGGAGAAATATTGATGACGAACGAATTTATTGAAGAACTGAACGAAAAACTCTTTGAGGACGAACGAATATTCAAATACAAAGACGCCGTCGTAGACAATCGGAAGAACTTTCACGTCGAATTGCTCGTTTCTAAAGACGATTATCACAATAAACTCGACGATAAACTTCGCAATAAAGTATTCGACATCGTTCGGGAGATTTTACCGACCGGTTTTGTCGTCTCCATCGACTATATTATTGCCGTACAGGAAGAAGCGACATTAATTCGCTTAATGCTCGAATACATACAGAAAGATAGGCCGAATTTTTATTCGCTTTTTGCCGCCGTACCGATTTCCGTAATGTTTAACAACGACCTTGTTACCGTTATTTTAACGCTTGAAAAATTCTTATATGATTATGCTACGGAATCCAATCTTGAAAAAGATCTTATCGCCTTTTTCAATACAATCGTTTTGGAAGACGTGGAAATCGGGTACAGCGTTATTCCGAACAGCGAGGGGACGGAGATCAAACAAACGGAATATGTAGCCGACGTTATTCGTGTTGTCGAAGTACAACCGATACAATATCTGAACGGTAAAAGCGATTTTTCATATGTTCGGTATATTTGCGACGTAGTCGGAAAAGAAGCGTCCGGTTTGACTTTATGCGGCGTTATCAGCGGTATCAAGTGTCGGTTTATAGAAAAAATAAAAAAAGATTTATACGTTTTTAATCTGAATGACACGACGGAAACGGTAAAGGTAAAGTTTTTTGCAAAGCCGAACAATAAATTTGACTGGAAAGATATTTTTATTGACGGGGCAACGATGATGCTGGCAGGTAAGATGATTTTCGATAACTTCGATAAAACAATGGTATTCATGGCAAATCGCGTCGCACTGTGCGCAATCAATTACGATTCTATCAATATAAAAAGTAATTTTAATAAGGAATATTCCGATTACCGATACATCTTTCCCGAGAAATACCATGATGTCTCGCAGGAAAATCTGTTTGAAAAGGACGATTTAAGCGAGCGTTTGAAAGGAACCCGTTTTTGTGTTTTCGATCTGGAAACAACAGGGCTCGACGTCGCTAACGATGAAATCATAGAAATCGGCGCAATCAAAATCATTGACGGAAAGTTTACCGAATCGTTTTCCACTTTTGTTCGTCCCGAAAAGAAGATACCGCCGATCGTTGTGGAAAAGACGGGTATCAAAAACGAAGACGTCGCATTGGCTCCCACTCCGCAAAATGTTTTGCCCGATTTTTACCGTTTTTGTAAAGATTGTACTCTTGTTGGACATAATATTAAAGCGTTCGATGTTCCGTTGCTCAATAATAATGCGGCAAAATATAAATACGAATTCAATAACGGAGTAGTGGATACTTTGTTAATGGCTCGGAATCTTTTGCCGGGCGGGAAATATAAACTGATCGACGTATGCAACCGTCTCGGCGTTGTTCTCGACGGAGCCCATAGAGCCGTTAACGACGTTGCCGCAAACGCGAAAGTATTTTTGAAATTATTGAAACTGGAAAAATAAGGAAAAACAGTTGCAAAGGGAAAAAGAATATGATACAATAAAAATACTTTTAAGATAAACATCTGAGAAGTGGACGGAAATCCGTCCACTTTCTTTGTAAAAAGGGGTAAATAATGAACGATATTCCCGAAACGGTGCGGGAAAGAGTCACGCCGATTTTGACAGATATGGGTTACGAACTGGTCGAATGCCGTTTCCAAAAAGAATACGGTACCGATACGCTGACTTTGTTTGTTTACAAAAAAGGCGGAGTCGAATTATCGGATTGTGAAAAAATAACGGAAGCAATCGATCCTGTTTTGGATGAAATGGATATCGGAGACGGTCCGTATAACTTTAACGTATCTTCTCCCGGATTGGACAGACCGATCGTTACCGACGACGATTATCGGCGAAACGTGGGGGAGGACGTCGAAATCGTGTTTTCAGTACCGCTCGGTAAGAAAAAATCGGCTCATGGTATATTGACGGAATATGATGAAAACAGTTTTGTTTTGCTGACAAAGCAGGGCAAAACAGAAGTATTTGAAAAACAATCGGCAGAGGTCGTAAGACCATACATTCATTTTTAAAAAATATTTACTATACTTGGAGGTCACAAAAAAAATGGCACGTAAAGAAACGAAAAACGCACCTGAAAAAACAGATGAAAGAGAGTTTTTTATGGCTCTCGATCAACTTGCGAACGAGAAAAAATTGGATAAAAAAATGTTAATCGAGTCCATTGAAGCGGGACTTGCGTCCGCATATAAAAAGGAAATGGGCGAGACGAGAACCGTCGTTGCGAAACTGAACGAAGAAAAAGGAAAAGTTGAATTTTTTGCATATCATACCGTAGTCGAAGGCGAACCGGCAGAAGACAGCGAACTCAGTCTGGAAGAAGCGCAGGATATCGACCCGAATGCCAAAGTCGGCGACGTAATCGGTGAAAATATATCTCTTTCTTCTTTGAGTCGTATCGCGGCGCAGACGGCAAAGCAAGTCATAAAACAGCGTATTAACGAAGCGATGCGCGAACAGGTTGCCACCGAAATGAGCGATAAAGAGGGAGAACTCGTAAACGCCGTTATTCGTCGTATCGAATCGGGAATCGTTTATGTGGAAGTTTTGACCACGCAAATGGAAGGCGTGATGAACGTAAGCGATCAGTCGCCCAACGACACCTACCGTATCGGCGATCAGATTAAAGTGCTTGTCAAGCATTTGCGCGAAACAAAATACGGCGGATCGCAAGTCGTCGTCAGCAGAAGTTCGCCTTTGTTTGTCAAAAAACTGTTTGAACTCGAAGTGCCGGAACTGAAAAGAGGACTTGTCAAAGTCATGAATATCGTGCGTGAAGCCGGTAACCGTACAAAAATGGTCGTCTATTCCGAAGATCCGAATATCGACGCACTTTCGTCCTGTATCGGTATGAAGGGAGAACGTGTCAATTCGATAGTCAACCAGTTAAACGGTGAAAAAATCGACGTCATTTTGTATACCTCGAATCTTACGGAATACATTATTCGTTGTCTGAATCCTCTTAAAAGCGTCATCAGCGTCAAGGTGGATGAAGAAGCCAAACGTGCCGAAGTCATCGTTGCGGACAACAAACTTTCGCTCGCCATCGGCAGAGCGGGTATGAATGCGAAACTTGCCGCGCGTCTCTGCGGAGTCAAACTCGACATTCGTGCGATGAGTACCGTTACCGATACGGCGGAGTAAAGATTTATTGAAAATATGACCGAAGGTAAGAAAGTACCGATGCGTATGTGCATCGTATGTCATGCAATGAGTCCGAAGAGAGATTTGGTCAGAGTCGTAAAACACCCGGACGGGACGTTTGAACTTGATCTTACGTCGAAGGCAAACGGCAGAGGCGCATATCTTTGCAATAATCCCGATTGTATTACAAAATGTCTGACGAAAAAAATGTTGAACCGCGCTTTCAAAGAAGCGATATCGGACGACGTATATAAAAAACTTTCGGAGGAGTATGCAAACAAACAAAGTATTTAGTTATGTCGGTTTTGCCGTTCGGGCGGGAAAAGTAAAAATCGGCATAGATAACGTACTTTCGGCAAAAAAGGTTCCTTATGTCGTTTTATATGACAAAACGCTTGCCGAAAACAGCAAAAAGAAATTGTTAAGTCGTTGTGAAAACGTCAATCCGACTTTTTGCGTAGATATGGACGATGTATTCCCCGGCAAGGGGTGCAAGGTCCTCGGTATAACGGACAGGAATCTGGCAAAGGCAATTATCGATAATTTGGAGGAAAATTCATGAACGAAGCGAAACAGAATATCGACCGCAAAGAAATCATGAAAACAATAGCGGATAACGACGAAAAAGTCGTGCGCGTCTTGCAGGAGAAAGTGCGTCTTCTCGCGCTTGGTCTGGAAGAATTAAAGAAATCTTTTTCAAGCAGATATAGTTCTTTCAAAGAAGAAAAGATTCGTTTGCAAATGGAAAAAGAAATTGCGGAGAGAGCGCGCTTGCAAGCCCAACTTGAAGCAAAAAAAGCGGCCGAAGAGGCGGTTGCCCGTCAAAAAGAAGCGGAAGAAAAGCAAAAAGCGGAACAAAAAGCACGCGAAGAAGAGCAAAAACAAGAAGAAACGGCGAAAAAGCAGGTTTCTTTTAAACGTTATAACAGAAATAACGAAGAAGAGGATGATGAAGTCAAACCGCATCCGGGCGAAATATTCGACATTAGCGTGGAAGACTTTATCAATGCCGCTCGCAATAAGAAACCGTCTTCGCCTGTCGTAAAGACGTATACGCATGAAGATAAAACTCCCTTGACCGGTAAAACCGATAAGAAAAAGACCGGCAAAGGCGCGTCCGTAGTTGACGACAAGAAAAAGCCCAACAAAAAAGAAAAAATCAGAAAAGGATACGAACAAAATCAATCCAGTATCGAGTATGACGAAATAAGCGGCGAAATCAAAAAAATAAGAGTGCGTAAATCTACGACGGAAAAAAGGAAGCCGCAGGCGTCCGTATCGACTGTCATCGATCATGCCATTATTACAAGCGAAGATATTACGATAAAACAACTAAGCGAAAAAATCGGTAAATCGGTAGCGGAAATAATCAAAAAACTCTTCTTGGAGTACAAAATCGGTAAAACGATTAACGATACGATCGATTTTGACACGGCGGAACTTGTTGCGTCCGACTTCGGTGTGACGCTCGAATTACAACTCGAAAAGACCAAAGAGGAAGAACTATTTGAATTCCATGCCGAATCCGATGATGACGAATCCGTCAAAGTCGAACGCCCGCCGATCGTGACAATCATGGGACACGTCGATCACGGTAAAACGTCCATTCTCGATTATATAAGAAAGAGTAACGTCGCTTCGGGCGAAGCGGGCGGTATTACGCAACATATCGGCGCATATACGATACAGGTAACTAACGACGAAGGCAAAAAGAAGACGATTACGTTCTTGGATACGCCCGGACACGAAGCCTTTACCGCCATGCGTGCTCGCGGTGCAAACGTGACCGATATTGCCGTTATTGTCGTCGCTGCGGACGACGGAATTATGCCGCAAACGGTCGAGGCTATCAACCATGCAAAAGCGGCGAACGTCAAGATAGTCATCGCGATCAATAAAATGGATAAACCGGAAGCAAATCCCGATAGAATCCTGACGCAACTTGCCGAAAAAGACGTTCTTGTCGAAGAATGGGGCGGAGACGTCCCCGTTGTTCGAGTCAGCGCAAAAACAGGTAAGAATATCGACGAACTTCTGACTGTCATTTTAATGGAAGCGGAAATGATGGAATTGAAAGCAAATCCGAACAGAAGCGCGCACGGTACCATTGTAGAAGCGCGTCTCGATAAAGGAAAAGGACCTGTCGCAACCGTCCTCGTACAGAACGGAACCTTGCATACGGGTGACTTTTTGGTCGCCGGTATGGCTATCGGAAGGGTACGCGCTATGTTTGACGATAAAGGCAGAGCGGTAAATAAGGCTTTGCCGAGTTATCCCGTTTCTATTCTCGGTTTGCAGGAAGTACCGAATGCGGGCGATCAGATTATGGTTGTTGTCGATGAAAAACTGTCAAAACAAGTCGTCGAAGAAAGAAAAGCAAAAGAAAAGAGCGATAAATTAAAGTCTCGCAAAGCGTCTTTGGAAGACGTTTTCAGTCAAATCGAAGAAGGAAAACTGAAAGATCTGAAACTGATTTTGAAAGCGGACGTACAAGGAAGCGTCGAGGCTGTCAAAGATTCGCTTGTTAAACTCAGTAACGACGAAGTAAAAGTGCATATTGTTCACAGCGGCGTCGGTGCGATAAACGAATCCGACGTAACGCTTGCCGATACGACGGGAGCCATTATTATCGGATTTAACATAAGACCCGATTCCAATGCAAAAACGCTTGCGGAAAAGACCGGCGTGGATATTCGTATGTACAGAATCATTTATGACGCGCTCGACGACGTGAAAAAGGCGATTAAAGGAATGCTCGCGCCTACCTTTAAGGAAGTTTATCTCGGAAGAGCGGAAGTGCGTCAGTTGTTCCATATATCCAGCGTCGGCACGATTTCCGGCTGTATGGTCAAAGACGGCAAGATTACGAGATCTGCAAGCGTACGTTTGCTTCGGGATAACGTCGTAATTACCGAAACGACCATTGCTTCTCTCAGACGGGTAAAAGACGATGTGAAAGAAGTCGCGGAAGGATACGAATGCGGTATCGGACTTGCCAATTATAACGACGTACACGAAGGCGATGTAATCGAAGCGTTCGTGATGGAGGAAAATAAGTAATGCCGCGCATGGAAAGAGTCGATGACGAGATATGTAAACAACTGAACGTCATTATCGCTCGTGAAATGAAAGATCCACGTCTCGATACGCTTGTAAACGTGACGAGCGTGGAAGTCACAAAGGATCTGAAAACGGCAAAAGCATACGTCAGCGTGCTGGATACGGCAAAACAAAAGGACGTTCTTGTCGCGCTGAACGGCTCTGCCGCTTATATTCGCGGTTTGCTTTTCGACCGTTTGAAGATTCGTCTTGTACCGCATATTACTTTTTTTGCCGATAATTCTCTCGAATACGGAGCAAAAATTGATAGATTGATAAAAGAAATTCATAAAGATGACAACTGATTATCAGAAAGCGATTGATTTATTGGAAAGCGCCGACACCGTCGCGGTATTTATGCACGTCAATCCCGATCCCGATTGTATCGGATCGTCGTTGGCTTTTTCCGCTTTTTTGCGAAAAATGGGGAAAAAAGCGTATAGTTTTACGCCGGACACTCGTTCTACTTCTATGATTATGAAGAAAAACGAATGCCTTCCTCATTTTAGCAGACTCAATAAATGTGACGAAAAAAAATTCGATTTATCCGTTGCGGTCGATTTAGGCGAAACGGGACGAATCGGTCAGTTGGCATTGCCGTTGTTTGAAAAAGGAGAAAAATCACTGGTTATCGATCATCACGAAACCTTTTCGGACTTTGCCGACGTAACGATACGCGAAAAGGACGCAAGCAGTGCGGCGCAGATTATTTATAAGTTGCTTTGCAAAATAGATAAATCCTTGATCGATAAAGATATTGCGACTTTGTTATATGCCGGGATTTTGACCGATTCGGGGAATTTTTCTTACGAAATGACTTCCTCGGAAACTTTTATGATAGCAGCCGAGTTGCTTTCTTATGGCGTCGATTTTGTGGATATTACCAGAAAACTGACAAAAGACGAACCATATAACGTATTTCGGTTAAAAACAAACGTACTTTCAAACGCAAAATTTATTTGCGATAAAAAAATCGGCATTATCTCTTTTTCTCGAAAAGATTTCCTCGATACGGGTACTGCCGAAAAAGATACCGACGGTATAGTTAATTTGATTCAGAACATCGATTCCGTTTTGCTTGCCGTATCTTTATCCGAGGTCGGGGACAAACAGTATAAAGTCAGTTTTCGCTCAAAAGGGAATGTCAGCGCACGTAAATGTGCCGAATTCTTTGGAGGAGGCGGTCACGATAAAGCGGCCGGGTGTCGTGTAAACGGGGATTACGATACGGTATATAAAGCCGTTACTGACGTAGCATACGCTCAAATTTTACATGTATAGCGGTTTTCTGAATATCAATAAAGGGAGTGGATACAGTTCCAACAAGTCACTTTTTGCCGTTAAAAAAGTTTTGCGGCAAAGAGCAATAACAACAAAGGTCGGACATCTCGGTACGCTCGATCCGCTTGCCTGCGGCGTTTTGCCGGTTGCTCTCGGACGCGCGACGAGACTTTTTGATTTTTCTTTGAATAAAGAAAAAAAATATGTGGCGCGTTTTCGGTTTGGCTGTACAAGTGCCAGTCTTGATTTGGGGACGGAAGTAATTCCTTTTGCTCATTTTTCGGTAAAAAAGGAAGATATTGAAGAAAAACTTTCTTTGTTTATCGGAGAAATAGACCAATTACCGCCTTCGTACAGCGCAAAATCGATAGGCGGCGTGCGCGCATATAAGTTGGCGCGCAAAGGTGAAGAATTCGTTTTGCCAAGCAAAAAAGTAACGGTCAAAGATTTTTCTTTACTGTCACAAACGGATGAAAACGAGTTTGAATTTGAAATAATCTGCGGAAGCGGTACATATATTCGTTCTCTTGCGCGAGATATCGGAGAGGCTGTTGGGAGCGCGGCGATCATGACCTATCTTTGCCGCACGAAAAGCGGTCCGTTTTCTTTGGGAAACAGTATAACCGAAGAAAACCTGCTCGATAACGAGGAATGCTTGGAAAAAAATCTTTTACCTGTCGATTATCTTTTGACGGATCTACCGAAGATTTTTTTAGGCGAGAGAGATTTGTTTCGGATAACAAACGGTATTCATATCGAAGGCGATTATCCGAACGAAGCCGTTTTGTATGATGAAAAAAACGAACTGATCGGCTTGGTTGGCAAAGACGAAGACGGTTTACTGCGGATAAATACGAGATTGATATGATAAAAAAGGTAATTGCGCTCGGCTATTTCGATTCGGTTCATACAGGACACCGTGAACTTTTGTCCGCGGCGCGTAATTTCGCCGACGAAAACGGTTCTTTTCTTTGCGTATCGACATTTGACGACGGATTTTTCGCCGCGCTCGGAAAAGAAAACGAAGAAGTCTATCTTTTACATGAAAGGAAAAAAATCTTAAACGCTTTGGGCGTGAATGATTTTCTTGTTTTGCCGGTCGATTCCGCTTTTTTGTCACAGACAAAAGAAAACTTTTGTCGTTTTTTATTGCAAAATAATCCGCTGGCGGTTTTTGTCGGTGAAGATTATCGCTTCGGGAAGAATGCCGAAGGCGACGTTTCTTTTTTAACGGAGTATATGGCAAAATACGGCGTGCCGTGTTTTTCGGAACGGTTGCGCTTTTTTGAGGATAAAAAGATATCGACAACCGATATTAAATCACTTTTGAAAAACGGAGAAACGGAAAAGGCGAATTATTTGCTCGGACAGCCGTTTTTTATTACGGGTATAGTTCGTTCCGATCGTAAACTGGGACATCATATCGGGTATCCGACGGCAAATATTCAACCCGAAATGGGCAAAATTCGTATTTTACCGGGCGTTTATGCCACAAAAACGCGCATTGACGGAACAATCTACAATTCTGTAACGAACGTCGGGAATCATCCCACTTTCGGGGACGACAATGAAAACGTCGAGACTTTTTTATTTCATTTTTCCGGCGATATTTACGACAAAGAAATCGAAGTTTCTTTTTTGAAATATATTCGTCCGATTGTTCGATTTAACAGCGCGGAGGAATTAAAAAAACAAATTGAAAAAGATATAGAAAAAGCAAAGGAGATTCAATAATTATGACAAAATTCGGTGTAGCCGGAAATAGTCTCAGTTTTTACGCGGAAGGAAACACGGCGACGGTGCAGGCGGCGGCTTGGTGCAAGAACCGCAATATCGACGTATTTGAATATTCCTTTGGCAAGGGCGTCAATCTCAGCGACGCGACGGCGATTGTTATTGCGGACGAGTTTTCAAAAAATAACGTTGAATTGACTGTGCACGCTCCTTATTTTATCAATTTTGCCAACACAAACCCCGAAATGATTTCCAAAAGCGTCCTTTACATTCTGAACAGTTTGAAAAAACTGACTATTTTCGGCGGCACTCGCGTTGTCGTTCATCCTGCGTCGCAAGGTAAAGCCGAAAGAGCGGAGGCGCTTGCCGTTACACGCGACAATTTATTGATTCTTGCCGACGAGGTAAAAAAATTCAACGGCGAAAATTTCAAAATTTGTTTGGAAACGATGGGAAAACTGGCGCAAATCGGCGACGAGAAAGAAATCGCCGATTTTTGCTCGCTTGCTCCGTTTTTTTATCCGTGTATCGACTTTGGACATCTGAATGCACGGACGTTCGGTTCGCTGAAAACGACGGATGACTTTTTGCGCGTGTTTGATGTTTTTTGCGAGAAATTACCTTTTGAAAAAGTAAAAAATACGCATATACATTTTTCCAAAATCATGTACGGCAACAAAGGGGAAGTCAAACATCTTACTTTTGCGGACGACCAATACGGACCGGAATTTCAGCCGCTCGGAGAGGCTATTGTCAAACTCGGTCTCGAACCGTACATTATTTGCGAATCGGACGGGACGCAAGCGGAAGACGCAATTTTTATGAAAAATACTTTTTTCGGCAGGAAATAAGTTTCTTTTTGGCTTTCGTTTACATAAAATAGGATAATGAAAGCACGCAAAAAGAAAATTCGGATATATCTTGTCGTTGTCTTGCTTTTTGTGTGTCTGATTACCTATTATTTATGCGTCGTTTCGCCTCTTGTTTGTAAATTATGCGAAGAACAGGGGATAGCGAAAATAACGGATATCATCAACGAATCCAACGACGTTCTTTTGTCGAAAAAATTTTTCTATGAAGATTTTTTTACCGTAAAAACAGATTCGGACGGTTACGCGACGATAGTTTATTCCAATAATCAACTCATAAATCAACTTGTATTTCTATGGAGTACCGAAATACAAAACCGTCTGAATTCTCTGCGTGAAATATACGTTTCGTTACCGGCGGGCGTCTATACCGGAAGTTCGTTTTTATCACAATTCGGGAAAAAAATTGATATAAAAACGGATTTTATTTGTAATTGCAATATCTATTTTCATTCCGAATTTCAATCGAAAGGAATCAATCTGACTTTACACTCGTTATATTTGACCGCGGTCGTCGATATGCGTGTACTCGTTCCGGCGGCTTCGACCGACAGACAAGTCAGTTTCGATCTTGTACTGACCGAAACGATTTTGCAGGGAAAAATACCGCAAACATATATCGGCGGCAAAGAGGGATTGGAATATCTCGATCTTTTGGACTGATTTTTATTTATTTCTTATAAAACATTTTACAAATAGGAATAACTGTGTTATTATATATGCGTCATAAACCGTAGCACAGTTTTGATAGATCCTGAGAATCATTACTTTGCGAACGGATAAAACAATATTCATTATGGGAGGTAATAAACAATGGATACTATGACAAAAGCCGAAGTAATCGCAAAATACGGACGTAAGGAAGGCGACACCGGTTCGCCCGAAGTACAGGTTGCTCTTTTGACGCAACGTATTGACCACTTGAACGAGCATCTTTCCACGCACAAGAACGATCACCATTCTCGTCGCGGTTTGTTAAAACTCATCGGTCAAAGAAGAAATCTTCTCGCATATCTGAAAAACACGGATATTGAACGTTACAGAGCACTGATTGCCGCTCTCGGTTTGAGAAAGTAATCGTATAATTTTCAAGGGGTTGCCGACGCAACCCCGCTTTCTTATTTTATAACGGTTTTAATAAACAATTTTTTATAAAGTCGCTCGTTAAGAAACGGGCAAAAAAGGAGTATTTTTTATGAAGGAGAGCAGAATTTTTACCACAGAAATCGGTGGTAGAGAAGTAAGCGTTGAGATCGGCGGTTATTGTTCTCACAGCAACGGAGAATGTTTGATTCGTTGCGGAGATACCGTTGTTTTGACCAACGTAACCATGGCAAAAGCCCCCAGAGACGGGATTGATTTCTTCCCCTTGGGAGTTGATTTTGAAGAAAAAATGTACGCTGTCGGCAAAATCCCCGGCGGATTCAAAAAAAGAGAAGGCCGTCCGAGCGATAAAGCGATTTTGACGTCGCGTCTTATCGACCGTCCTATTCGTCCTCTTTTCCCGAAAGGACTTTTTAACGACGTGGCGGTTGTCGCTACGGCGCTCAGCGTTGATACCAATATCCCGCCCGAAGTTTTCGGCATGCTCGGCAGCAGTATCGCGCTTGCTATTTCCGATATACCGTGGAACGGTCCTACCGGAAGCGTAAACGTCGGTTATGTAGACGGAAAATACGTTATTAACCCCGATTCCGAACAAAGAGAAAAAAGCAGACTGAGTCTCGCTCTTTCCGGAACAAAAGACGCCATTATGATGGTTGAAGCGGGAGCAAGTGAAATCACCGAAGAAGAAATGCTCGGCGCAATTCTTTTCGGACATGAAGAAATCAAAAAAATCGTCGCTTGGATCGAAGGTATCGTTGCCGAAGTCGGAAAACCGAAGATGGATATCGAACTTCGTCATCCGACCGAAGAACTCGAAAAAGCGGTTCGTGCTTATGCCGCCGATATCATCCCGACCATTTATGCCACCTTTAACCGTCAGGAAAGAGAAAAACTCGAAGATATCAAAACGGCGGAAATTATGGATCACTTTGCGGAAATATATCCCGATGATCTCAGTTATGTAGGCGACGTTGTCTATGCCATGAAAAAAGAATACGTCCGCAAACGTATCAGCGAAGAGGGCGTCCGTCCCGACGGCAGAGGTTTGCACGATATCCGTCCTATCTGGTGTGAAGTAGGTATTCTTCCCAGAGTTCACGGTTCGGGCGTGTTTACCAGAGGTCAAACGCAGGTTATGACCACATTAACGCTCGGTTCTATCAGCGATGTCCAAAAACTCGAAGGACTTGACGAAGATTCCTTTAAGCGTTATATGCATCACTACAACATGCCTCCGTATTCTACCGGAGAAGCCAAACCGCTCAAAAGCCCCGGCAGACGTGAAATCGGACACGGTGCACTTGCGGAAAGAGCACTTGAACCCGTTTTGCCGAGCGAAGCATGCTTCCCGTATGCGATCCGCACGGTAAGCGAAGTTATCAGCAGTAACGGTTCGACTTCGCAAGCCAGCGTATGCGGTTCTACTTTGGCGCTCATGGACGCAGGTGTTCCGATTAAAGCGCCTGTTGCCGGTATCGCAATGGGACTTATTAAAGACGTTGAACATGGCAAAATCAGCATTATGAGCGATATTCAAGGTTTGGAAGATTTTTACGGCGATATGGACTTCAAAGTCGCCGGAACGACCGAAGGTATCACCGCGATTCAGATGGATATCAAAATCAAAGGTATCGACGAACAAATTTTGCGTACCGCTTTGGCGCAGGCAAGAGAAGGTCGTCTCTTTATTCTCGGAAAAATGCTCGAAGTATTGCCCGAACCGCGCAAAAATCTCAGCAAATATGCACCGAAAGTTGTCGGATTTGCCATTAACCCCGATAAGATTCGTGAAGTCATCGGTAGCGGCGGCAAGGTTATCAATAAGATCATCGAACAGACGGGCGTCAAAATCGATATCGACGACGACGGCAACGTATTTATTTCCGGCGTAGACGAGGAAATGATCGCTAAAGCCAAAAAAATCGTTATGTCGATCGCCAAAGATCCCGAAGTAGGCGACGAAATCGAAGGACCTATCGTCAAGATTTTGCCTATCGGTGCGTTTGTGGAACTTGCTCCCAACAAAAACGGTATGATTCATATCAGCAAACTTTCCAAAGAGAGAGTGGAGAAAGTGGAAGACGTCGTTAAAGAAGGCGACGTCGTCAGAGCCAAAGTCATTAAGATCAGTGAGAAAGGCGTTGATTTGAGACTTGTACAAATTCTGAATAAATAATTTTTCCAAACAAAATCGATTCGGGCTGTCGCCGTAAAAGGCGACAGCCTTGCTTTTTTATCGGATAATATGAAAACGATTATATTTGACTTTGACGGTACGCTTGCCGATACGATTCCCGATATTACGGATAGCGTTAATTATGCCATGAAAATCATGGACAAACCTACAAGAACATGCGAAGAAGTGACGAAGTTTGTCAGCGAAGGACTGACGCATTTATTGTCTTGCGCAATTTGTGACGCGCAGGACGAAGACGCTGTTTGTCGCGCAAAAGAACTTTTTCTCGGATATTATCGCAAACACTGTTGCGACAAAACAAAACCGTATAACGGCGTGTTTGAGGTGCTTGATTATTTGCAAAAAAGAGGGGATAGAATATGCGTTTTGTCCAATAAAAAAGACGATACTTTGAAAATAATTTGTAAAAAGTTATTTCCCGATCGATTTCGTTTCATTCTCGGGGAAACCGATCATATTGCGAAAAAGCCGTCAAGAGAAATGTTTGATTTTTTATGTTCGGAATCAGGGGCGAAACCCGAACAATGCGTATATATCGGAGACTCCGAAATCGATCTGCGTTTTTCTTTGAATTGCGGCATTCGGTGTATATCGGCAGGATGGGGCTACCGCAGTCCCGATTTTCTCCGAAACTGCGGCGCTCGATTCGTTGCGCATAATCCCAAAGAGATTATACCTTTGCTTTGATTTTTTTGAACATTTTTGTTACTTTATTTTTTTCCAAAACGGCAAACGTAGCGACAGTGCCCATCATTAAGCCGACTGTAAAACCAATTTTCATAAAAAAACCTCCGTACTGATAGTATACGAAGGTTTTTTGTTTTTTTTATGTAAAAAACAGGGAATTACTTTCTTAACTTATATCCGAATTCTTCGGGTGTGATTTTTTCAAAAATTACGTTATCTACTTTGTTTTTTTCGGATAATTTATAGGCTTCTTGGCTGTTGACCGTCCAGGCTAAAAGTTTATATTTATTTTTATTGCAGAATTTGCTTGCCCATGCGGTACCTTTTACGCCGTAAGAAATAAAATCGGGACGAATGAGTTTATGTTGAAGCAAAAGCAGAAAGCGAAGGCTGTCGTTTGATAAAATTCCGTTGTAGAATTCCGGTGCGTTTTGACGGAACCACTTCATAATCGGCGTGCCGAAACTTTGTACGGCAATCCAATCCTCTTTTCCTTTTATTAAATCATATACCGCTTTTTCGAGGTTATTATTGAAGAAAGTGGCAAATTTCAATTCCAAAAGGATGCCTGTTTTTCCGTCGATGGCGTCGATCATTTCGCTGAAAAGGGGAATATGTTCTCCGTTCGGCAAAAGATAGTCGTTCCCTTTGATATCGTCGAGAGTCATATCTTTGATTTTTTTATTTATGCCGCAAACTCTTTTCAGGTTGTTATCATGGAAAACGACAACTTCTCCCGTTTTTAGCAAATGAACGTCCGTTTCGATATTGTATCCTTTCTCTGTCGCGAGTCTGAAAGCCGTCATAGAGTTTTCGGGTATGCCGTTTCCGTGTAAACCGCGGTGTGCAATCGGTTTTTCAAATAAAAACATATTTTCCTCCAAAAGTTTTAATATCCTAAATCTTGATTCACAAGAATGATGTGGACATTGCTTCCCGTGGTCGGGTGATGCATAATTACGGTTGTTTTGCAAATGGTGTCGGGGCTGTTACAGTGTTCGCATTTTCCCGTAACGGCGCAAGGCGTCTTCTTATTCAAACGAATGCAATTTTTAGGCGTGGCGACGTTTCTTGTACGTTCTATACCCGCCATAATATCCGGGACGATTTTGTTGACGCCGCAAAAAACGAGGACTTCGGACGGACCGTCAATCATTGCCGCGACGCGGTTACCGCGTCCGTCGATATTGACAAGTTCTCCCGTTTCGGTAAGGGCATTGGTCGAAGTGACGAACCAATCGCAATTATGCATTATTTTGTAAATTTTATCATACGGGATATCCGGACGCAGTTCCCGATGAAACAAATTATATTTTTTTTGTTGTAAGGCATTCAATAACCCCGATTCTTTGACGGAAACGCTTCCGCCGAATCCGATGGAAACGCCTTCGGGAATCATGTGCAGGATATATTCGATGGCGTCGGAGCACGTTTCGAAATAATGAAAATCGAATCCGTGTTTTATGAGATTTTTTTCCAACAATTCTATATTTTTCATATCGCTCCTATTATACATTATTTTTTTTTGAAAATAAACATATATAAAGCAAAATTATTGCTAAATACTATTTTTTTTTATATAATAAATGAAATCGGAAATATAAATATGAATGAAAGACAAAAACATATTCGAAACTTTTGCATAGTTGCTCACATCGATCACGGAAAGAGTACGCTTGCCGATCGTATTATGGAAAAAACGGGGCAGGTGAGCGAACGGGACATGAAAGAGCAACTGCTCGATTCAATGGATATCGAACGGGAAAGAGGAATCACTATTAAACTTACTCCCGTACGGATGTTTTATAAATATAAGGGCGAAGAGTATATTTTCAATTTGATCGATACTCCCGGACACGTGGACTTTACGTATGAGGTCAGTCGCTCTCTTGCCGCCTGCGAGGGCGCGATTTTGATTGTCGACGCAACGCAAGGCGTGGAAGCGCAGACGTTGACAAACGTTTATCTTGCAATCGATAACGATCTTGAAATTATGCCGGTTATAAACAAAATCGACCTTGCAAGCGCACAACCGGAGAAAGTCATCGGAGAAATCGAAGACGTGATCGGTATCGAAGCACATTCGGCTCCGCTTATCAGCGCGAAAGAAGGTATCAATATAGAACAGGTGCTCGACGGAATCGTGGAAAAATTACCTTGTCCGAACGGCGACGAGAACGCTCCGCTGAAAGCCTTGATTTTCGACTCTTTGTACGATAATTACAAGGGAGCCGTATGCAATATCCGTATTATTGACGGTTCGGTAAAAATGGGCGATAAAGTCCGTTTTATGAGTACCGGAAAGGAATTCGACGTGACGGAAGTCGGTGTTTTCGCGCCGAATATGTTGCCGGTATCCGAATTGAAGGCGGGGGACGTAGGATACCTTTGCGCAAGCATAAAAAACGTAAAAGACACATCGGTCGGCGATACGATAACACACGCCGATATGCCGACAAAAGAACCGCTGAAAGGATATAAAAAAGTTCAGCCGATGGTTTTTGCGGGAGTATTCCCGGCAGACGGAAGCAAATATAACGACGTGCGCGACGCTTTGGAAAAACTGAATCTGAACGACGCCGCCCTTGTGTTCGAACCCGAAAATTCCATCGCGCTGGGATTCGGCTTTCGTTGCGGC
The DNA here is from genome assembly GCA_045601385.1 of Clostridia bacterium. Classification (GTDB taxonomy): domain Bacteria; phylum Bacillota; class Clostridia; order Christensenellales; family DTU072; genus CAG-1782. The sequence goes on from JAZRZM010000003.1 coordinate 59,414, forward strand.
TTTTTGGGGCTTTTGCATATGGAGATTATTGAGGAAAGATTGGAAAGAGAATTCGATCTCGACTTGATTACGACGGCACCGAGCGTTTCTTATATCGTCACAAAAACGGACGGAGAAAAAATAACGGTCGATAATCCGTCCAAACTGCCGCAAGCGACCGAAATCGAATCGATAGAAGAACCGATTGTCCGCGCCAACATCTTTTCTCCGCCCGAATACGTCGGTTCCGTTATGGAACTGTGTCAGGATAAACGCGGTGTATTCGTCGATATGAGTTATCTTGATAAAACGCGTGTAAAAATCGAATATCAAATTCCTTTAAGTGAAATCGTGTATGATTTCTTCGATAATCTGAAATCAAAAACGCGTGGGTATGCCAGTCTCGATTATGAATTGGACGGTTATAAAGCGGACGATTTGGTTAAACTCGATATTATGTTAAACGGTGAAGTATGCGACGCTCTCAGCATTATCGTGCACCGTTCGCAGGCGTACGCGAGGGGAAGAGGTATTGCGGAGAAACTGAAAGACGTTATTCCGAGGCAACTGTTTGAAATTCCCGTTCAAGCGGCAATCGGCAATAAGGTAATTGCGCGTGAGACGGTCAAGGCATTGCGTAAAGATGTCCTTGCCAAATGTTACGGCGGAGATATAACCCGTAAAAAGAAACTGCTTGAAAAGCAGAAAGAAGGCAAAAAACGTATGCGTCAGGTCGGCAACGTGCAAATTCCAAGCGAAGCGTTTATGTCGATACTGAAATTCGATAATCAATAATGACGGATTGCGGATTATATATTCATATTCCTTTTTGTGAAAAAAGGTGTAATTATTGTGATTTTTATTCCACAACGCAGTTTGAAGATTTTTCAGACCGTTATATTGACGAAGTCTGCAACGAAATAAAAGGGTGTGGAAAAATCTATAACGACGCAAGAATAACGACGATATACATCGGCGGAGGAACGCCGAGTCTTCTATCCGTTTCGCAACTGGAAAAGATTTTTTCCGCCGTTTCTTCTTCTTTTTCGACAAATTCGATAGAAACGACAATTGAGGTTAATCCCAATTCAAGTCAGAATATTGCCGATTATACGACGCTTGGAATCGACAGAATCAGTATCGGCGTTCAATCTTTGAACGATAGCGTGTTGAAAAAACTCGGCAGGTTACATGACGCCGAAACGGCGAAAGACACTTTGAAGCGCGCAAGTCGTTATTTTGACAAAATAAGTGCCGACATCATCATCGGCGCAGATGAACAAGAAGACATAGAAGGTGATATTGCGTTCTTTTCCGACTATTGTAATCATATTTCCGGCTATTTGTTGACGGTTGCGGACAAGACTCCTCTGAAAAAAATGATAAAAGCCAAAGAAATCGTTTTACCTGATGAGGATGAAACGGTAAGGCAATATAACCGACTTGTGGACGCTTGTCGCGCGCATTCCTTATATCGGTATGAAACGAGCAATTTTGCTTGTCTCGGCGGCGAAAGCAAACACAACAGCGGATATTGGGCAATGAAACCGTATCTCGGAGTCGGAGCGTCGGCGCACTCGTATTATGACGAACGCAGATTTTATAACGTAGATAATCTGGAAATGTATTTATCCGGTATGCACAGCGGAAACGGAAAAGCCAAAACGGAAAGACGACCGTCCGTTGCCGCAGCCATGCAAGAAACTGTTATGCTTGCGCTTCGGACAAGAAACGGACTTGATATTGATAAGTTTAATCGGAAATTCAACGTTGATTTTTGTAAAAAATTTTCTTCGGGGTTAAAAAAAGCGGAAAAATATATTTTTTTGTCTCCTGACAAATTATATATTCTTCCGCAATACTTTTTAGTGCAAAATCGTATTATCTTTTCTATTCTTACCGATTAAATACTATTTTGTATCCTTTTTCGTCAATATCTACCATCAACGTCCTATCGGGTTCGGGATTCTCTTCCAGAATAAACTTGGCAAGCATTGTTTCGATTTTCCCTTGTACATATCTTTTCAGCGGTCTTGCGCCGAACTGCGGCTCGTATGACTCGCGAATCATTTTTTCTTTGGCTTCTTTCGATATGACCAGATTCAATTTTTTTTCTTTCATTCTCGCACATAGACCGTTAAGGATCAAATCGATGATTTTGTCCATATTTTCGTAAGTGAGCGGCTTGAAAAAGACGATTTCGTCCAATCTGTTCAGAAATTCGGGGCGAAAACTTTTTGTAAGGAGTTTTTCGACGTTTTCCTTTGCTTCGGCGGTTATTTCTCCGTTTTTGTCGATTCCGTCCAACAAAAACGAACTGCCGAGGTTGCTTGTCAGAATGATAATCGTATTTTTGAAATTAACAACCCTGCCTTGCGAATCGGTAATTCTGCCGTCGTCAAGAATTTGTAAGAGAATATTAAAGACGTCCGGATGCGCCTTTTCTATCTCGTCAAACAGCACGACGGAGTACGGTTTTCTGCGGACGGCTTCGGTCAGTTGACCTCCTTCATCATATCCGACGTATCCGGGGGGTGCGCCGATAAGCCTGGATACGCTGAATTTTTCCATATATTCGCTCATATCTATGCGCACGATATTCTTTTCGTCGTCGAACAGATAAGCGGCAAGCGTCTTGGCAAGTTCGGTTTTTCCTACGCCCGTCGGACCTAAAAACATAAACGATCCGATCGGACGACGTGCGTCGGATATGCCTGCTCTCGAACGGAGAAGCGCTTCGCTGACCAGTCTGACTCCTTCGTCTTGACCAATAACTCTTTTGTGTAAGGTTTCTTCAAGTTTAAGATATTTTTTTCGTTCGCTTTCAAGCAATTTCGATACGGGGATCCCCGTCCATTTCGAGACGATTTGTTGAATCTCTTCTTCGGTAATTTTGTTTCGGAGAAGGGGAGAAACGGTTTCGGTCGGATTTTCTTGCAATTTATTTAATTGTTCCATAAGTCCCGGCAGTTCTCCGTAACGTAGTTTTGCGGCTTTTTCGTAGTCGTAGTTTCTTTGCGCTATTTCGATTTCGCCGTTTATTCTGTCGATTTGTTGTTTTACCGCCGTAATGGAAGTGATCCCGCTTTTTTCACGGTCGAGTCGAATTTTTAAGGCGTTGAATTTTTCCCGCAGGTCGGCGGCTTCCGCCTGAATTTCTTTCAGTCGTTCGACGGAGAGCGAATCCGTTTCTTTTTTTAATGCCGTTTCCTCGATTTCCAGTTGCATTATTTTTCGGTTGATTTCATCCATTTCGATGGGCATAGAACCGATTTCGGTGCGAATCATCGCGCATGCTTCATCCACAAGGTCAATGGCTTTATCGGGTAGAAAACGGTCGGTAATATAGCGGTTACTTAACGTTGCGGCGGCAATCAGGGCGGAGTCCTGAATTTGCACGCCGTGAAAGATTTCGTATCTTTCTTTCAGTCCGCGCAAAATAGAAATCGTATCTTCCACCGTCGGTTCACCGACGGTCACGGGTTGAAAACGACGTTCCAAAGCCGCGTCTTTTTCGATATATTTACGATATTCGTCCAGTGTTGTCGCGCCGATGCAATGCAGTTCGCCTCGGGCAAGAAGGGGTTTCAGCAGATTCCCGGCGTCCATTGCGGAGTCGCTTTTGCCCGCTCCGACAATCAAATGTAATTCGTCGATGAAAAGAAGAATTTTTCCCGCGCTGTCTTTTACTTCGTTCAAAACCGCTTTCAACCTTTCTTCAAATTCTCCGCGATATTTTGCACCGGCGACAAGCGCTCCCATATCCAATGAAAACACAGTCTTATTTTTAAGATTGTCGGGAACGTCGCCGCGAATGATTCTTTGCGAAAGTCCTTCCGCAATCGCCGTTTTTCCCACGCCCGGTTCGCCTATCAGAACAGGGTTGTTTTTTGTCTTACGTGACAAAATTCGAATAACGTTTCTGATTTCGTCGTCTCTGCCGATAACGGGGTCGAGTGTGTTCTCTGCGGCCTTTTTCGTCAGATCCGTACCGTATTTTTCGAGCGCTTCAAAGGTCGTTTCGGGATTGTCCGACGTTACTTTTTTATTCTTTTTGATTTGCGCCGTTGTATTCTTAAAATCGGACAAAGTAACGCCGCTTTGCTTGAAAATCGCCGAAACGCAAGGACTTTTTTCAAGTAAAGCCTCCATAATATGTTCCACGCTGATATATTGATCGCCGTTTTTGTCGGCAATTTTTTCGGCGTAGGTTAAGACGCTTTCTGTTTCTGCGGAAAAATAAGGATTGCTTTTTCCGCCCGAAACGCGAGGGAGGGCGTCAATTCGTCTTTTCAATGCGTTCACGATCTCGTCGGTGTTCTTTGTGCAACGGGCAATCAGACTGTAAACAAAGCCTTCTTTGTCGCTTATAAGGGCAAACGCGAGATGTTCGGCGTTTACTTCGGCGTTTTCATTGCCGACGGCTATCCTGTATGCCGTTTGCAACGCTTCCGTCGTTTTTTGCGTTAATTTTTCATTATTCATTTCTTTACCTCTATTTACAAACTTTTTTGCCGAAAATTGGCAGTCGTCGTATATGTCTGTTAGCACTATTATATGATGACTGCTAACGCTTGTCAAGTTTTTTTATTATATTTTGATTTTTTTGTGTAAAAAATAAACTGTTAAGGCAAAATACTTGACATCGAAGTCGGAAAGGTGTAAAGTATAAACGCTTTACAGGAGCAACCATGAAAGACAAAGTGGAAACAGGGCTTTTGCTTGATTATTACGGCGGGATTCTTACCGAGAAGCAAAGAAAAATTATTCGCGCATACTGCGATATGGATTTGAGTTTGGCGGAAGTTTCGGATGAGTTTCAAATAACAAGGCAAGCCGCTCTCGATTCTATCAATCGCGGAATCGCGAAATTAAAGAATATGGAAGAAAAACTTTGTTTGATTCAAAAGATAAGAAGTTTATGCTCGTTTATTGAAAATAAGATGGACGAAGCGACGGACAAACAAATACTATCGGAAATTTTGCAGGCAATTAAGGAGATATAATGGCGACATTTGGGACTTTATCGGATAAAATCAACCATGTTTTTTCCAAACTGAAAAACAAGGGACAGTTGACCGATCTTGAAATCAAAGGCGCGATGAGAGAAATTCGTATTGCGCTGCTCGAAGCGGACGTCAATTTTACCGTCGTAAAAAACTTTATTTCGACCGTCAGCGAAAGGGCGTCGGGCGAAAATATTCTGAAAGGTCTGAACGCGTCGCAGGAAGTCGTCAAAATCGTTCACGAAGAACTGATTGCTTTGATGGGTTCGACTCATTCGAAGTTGGAAATATCCGACTGTCCGCCGACCGTTATACTCATGTGCGGTTTGCAAGGCGCAGGCAAAACGACCATGTGCGGCAAACTCGCCGCCATGTTAAAAAAGCAAGGTAAAAGACCACTCCTTGTGGCGGGGGACGTGTATCGTCCGGCCGCTATCAAACAATTACAAATTGTGGGTAATCAAGCAGGCGTGCCTGTTTTTGAAAAAGGACAAACCGATCCCGTATCGATCGCAAAAGACGGTATCTCTTTTGCCAAAAACAATAATAACGACATCGTTATTATCGATACGGCGGGACGTCTGCATATCGACGAACAGTTGATGGACGAATTGTCCAATATAAAAAGAGAAGTTAAGCCGACGGAAATTTTACTTGTCGTCGATTCCATGCTTGGTCAGGACAGCGTAAACGTAGCGGCAAAATTCAATGAGCAACTGGATATCAGCGGCGTAATTTTGACCAAACTTGACGGTGATACGCGTGGCGGTGCGGCTCTCAGCATCAAAGCGATCTTAAATAAACCGATCAAATTTTGCGGAACGGGTGAAAAACTGACGGATATCGAACCTTTTTATCCCGATCGTATGGCGTCAAGAATACTCGGTATGGGCGACGTGCTTACTCTTATCGAAAGAGCGGAACAAGCCATAAGCGAAGAAGACGCAAAGAAAATGGCGAAAAAAATGAAAGACGCCACTTTCGATCTTAACGATTATCTCGACCAACTTAAAAGTATCAAAAAAATGGGTAATTTATCCGATATGATCGGCATGATTCCCGGTATGAAAAAGAAACTCGGCGGACAAGATATCGAAGTGGACGAATCTCAAATGGAGCGGACGAAAGCGATAATCCTTTCCATGACGAAAAAAGAGCGTACGCATCCGGACATACTGAACGCTTCGCGGAGAAGAAGAATAGCCGAAGGCAGCGGCACGACTGTCGCGGATGTAAACAGGCTTATTAACCAATTTACGCAGACGCGTGACATGATGAAGAAGTTAACCTCGGGGAAAATCAGATTTCCTTTCGGTTTACGATAAAACAATAACAATTTTTTTGGAGGAAAATTATGGCAGTAACACTCAGATTAACCAGAATGGGCGCAAAGAAAGCACCTTTCTATCGTATCGTGGCGATTGATTCGCGCAAGGCAAGAGACGGAGAATATATCGAACAAATCGGTTATTACAATCCCGTAACGCAACCTGCCGATATCAAAATCGACGCCGAAAAAGCAAAAAAATGGCTTGCTTACGGTGCGCAGTGCTCGGAAACCGTTCGTAGTCTCTTTGTTAAGAACGGAATTATCGAAACGAAATAAGGTGACAATTTATGAGAGAACTCGTTGATTATATCATTAAGAGTTTTATCGGTGAAAACGGGTACGAAATCATGATTGTCGAAGACGGCGATAAGACGGATATCCGTGTTCAGGTCGATAAAGACAAAATCGCAAAAGTCATCGGTAAAGGCGGCAAAATCGCAAAAGCGATCAGAACGATTGTTCGCTCTGCCAGCCGTGGTTCCGATACGACTTACGGTGTGTTTTTTGAGGAAAGATAATGCTTTCTGTCGGAAAGATACTGAAAACGCATGCATTAAAAGGAGAATTAAAGGTACAGTCGTACCTTGATTCTCCTTATCTTTTCCGTGAATTATCCGTTGTTGCCATTCGGGACATAACGTATAAAATCAAGTCCTGCCGCGTATCGGGTGAGTTTGTGTACGTGTTTTTTGACGGTCTTGATTCGATAGACGATGTGCAAGAACTGGTCGGCGCGGAAATACTGTGCGACAAAAAAAATCTTCCGCCTTTGTCGGACGGCAGATACTATATTGCCGAATTGATCGGATGCGACGTCTTTGTCGGTGAAGATAAAATCGGTAAAATGCGCGAAATGCTTCAAAACGGTTCGGCAGATGTCTTTGTCGTAAAAAAAGACGGCGAAAGCGTCCTTTTCCCATGGATAGACGGTCTTGTCGATACAATCGATGTTGACAAAAAAACGATTAATCTCAATAAAAAAGTTTTTGACGAGGTAGCCGTCTATGAGAATTAAGGTTTTGACGCTTTTCCCGGAGATATATTCTTCTTTACGGGCGGGTGTGCTCGGAAAAGCCGTTGACAAAGCCTTTTTTTTGGAAATTGCCAATATAAGGGACTATTCTATCGATAAGCATAAAAGATGCGACGATTATCCGTACGGCGGTGGAGCAGGTATGGTTATGACGCCGCAACCTCTTCATGATGCTATCACAGCCAATGATCCAAACCACAAGTCTTTGCGTATATATTTATCTCCGAAAGGGGAAAAACTGTCCCAAAGTGTAGTCGAAGAACTTGCTTCTTTTGATGAAATCATGCTGGTGAATGGCAGTTATGAGGGTATTGATCAGCGGATTATCGATATGGATATCGATCGCGAACTATCGATAGGGGATTATGTTCTGTCGGTCGGCGACTATGCTTCGTTAATTGTTATCGACGCGGTCGCTCGCTATATCCCGGGAGTACTCGGAAGCAGTGAAAGTACCGATGAAGAGAGTTTTTCAGACGGTCTTTTGGAGTATCCGCAATACACAAGGCCGAGCGATTTTTACGGAATGAAAGTGCCCGAGGTGCTTTTGAACGGAAATCATGCCGAGATAAGAGCATGGCGCAAAGAACAAAGTCTTTTGATAACAAAAGAAAGACGACCTGATTTATTACACGAATAAAAGGAGAAAAGGGGGATGCCTTCTTCCTTTATACAGTGGTTTCCCGGTCATATGACCAAAGCCATACGAATGATGAAAGAAGAAATCAAGCCCGTGGACTGCGTTATCTACGTGCTTGATTCTCGTATTCCCATGTCTTCCGTTAATCCCGCTTTTGATGAAATAATCGGCAATAAACCGCGTTTGTATGTGTTAAACAAATGCGATCTTGTCGCTCAAAACGACCTTATACCGTGGAAGAACTATTTTGGTTCTATGCAAAACTGTTCTTGCGTTATTGCCGATTCTACAAAAAAAGCAGATAATAAAATCATTTCCGAACTGAAAAAATTAAATGAAGATAAAATCAAACGTTTTTCCGAACGAGGTATCCGAAAAACCATTCGTGCAATGGTAATCGGCGTCCCGAATTGCGGAAAAAGTACGCTTATAAACAGTTTAATCGGAAAAAAACGCGCCATAACCGGAAACAGACCGGGCGTAACACGCGGAAAACAATGGGTTACCGTCGATACGTATGTTGAAGTTCTCGATACGCCGGGGACGTTGTATCCCGATTTTTCCGATCAAAAGAAAGCGTTGCATCTATCTTTTGTCGGCTCGGTAAAAGACGACGTTGTCGATTTGCATATTGTCGCAAACGAACTGTTTGCTTTTCTCGCAGAGAATTATCCGCAGAATTTAACAGACAAATATGGTGAAAATTGTTCAGATATAGTAAGTTTTGCTCAAAAAAGAGGCTATTTTCTGAAAGGAAATGAATTAGATCTCGACCGAGCGGCAAAAGCCGTTATCGGTGATTTTCGTAAAAACGCTTTCGGAAAAATCATTTTGGAGAAACGCTTATGACCGATTTACTTCGATACGAAAAAGAACTTCGCCAAAAGGGTTATTCGTTGATTGCGGGTATGGATGAAGCGGGCAGAGGCCCTTTGGCGGGACCGGTTTGCGCGGCGTGTTGTATACCCGATCTTTCCGTGATTTTTGACGAAATCAACGACAGCAAAAAACTCTCGGCAAAGAAAAGAGAAAAACTTTTCGATTATATTTCCGATACGTCCGTAGCGCAGTCGGTAGTCTTTGTCGATGAAAAAACTATCGATGAAATCAATATCCTGAACGCAACGAAACAGGCGATGAATTCGGCTTTGTGGAGCCTGTTGCCGCAACCGGATTTTTTGCTTGTTGATGCCGTAAAGCATAATTTTGGGATACCGTACAACGCTATTATACACGGAGACGCACTCAGTTATTCTATTGCTGCCGCGTCGATTTTGGCGAAAGTTTCCCGTGACAGATTGATGGACGAATACGCCGCTTTATATCCCGAATACGGCTTTGAAAAACATAAAGGATACGGGACGAAACTACATATCGAAATGTTGAAAAAATACGGTCCGTGCCCACTGCACAGAAAAACGTTTATTAAGAATTTTTTTGAATAATGGATATAGACGCTACCGGTCAAAAAGGGGAGATAACCGCCCGCATTTTTTTGGAGAATAATGGTTATATCATCTTGGATACCAATGTCAATTATCCCGGCGTAGGAGAACTTGATATTGTCGCAAAAGATGGAAATACGCTCGTTTTTGTTGAAGTTCGTACCCGTTTTGACGCCGCATACGGTCATCCTTTCGAGACGATAACCGCCGCCAAAAAAAGAAAAATCGTTATGGCAAGCCGTCGGTATATTTCGCAAAAAAAAGTTTATGCCGAATCTTACCGTTATGACGTTGTTTCCGTTTTTCGCGATACGCCCGAATTGATTAAGGACGCCTTTTACGCTTATTGGCACTGATTTTTTCCGTTCGTTTCCTTTTTTTCGACGATAACTCTTGACGGTTTGGCTTTTATTATTTATAATAATAAAAAAAGTATAATCATCGGAGTAGTGTTATGTCTCGATCGGGTTTGAAAAAAATAGTTCTGTTTCTTTTGATAGCGTCTTTTTCGCTTGTTTTGTTTGCATGCGATAAAGATGTTGGGAAAACAGCCGGCTCAACAAACGTTCTTCCTGATGAAAGCGCTTTACTCGGCGATATAAAATATACCGTTTATTTTGATTCAAACGGCGGTAGCAGCGTATCACCCGAAACGGCGGTTGCCGGTGAAACGATCCGCAAACCGTCCGATCCGACCAAAGAATATTACTCTTTTGCCGGTTGGTATCTCGATCGCCTTTTTGCAAAAAAATGGGATTTCGCAAACGATGAGGTTACCTCTACTTTCACTTTGTACGCGAAGTGGACTCCGAAAGAAAAAATGGTTGTTCATGACGACCGAGTCAAACTCGATTTGCGCAAAAAAACTTTATCCGTTACTTTACCGAGCGATGTTTCTTCTTTTGACCTGACCGGAAAAATTATGCTCGAAAACGATAATTATTTCTTTGTCGTCTGTTCCGATAAAAATTGTTCGGAAGAACTGTTTTTGAGCGGTAAAGCGTCATTTGAAAATTTGAACTATGGGCAAAACACCTTTTATTTGAAAATTTGTAATCATGACGGTACCTTTGTCGACAGTTTTTCTTTGTCGGTCTATCGTATTCCTGTTTATACCGTACGTTTCTTCGGACGCGATAATGAAGAATTATTTTCGGCAACCAAATCGGAAGGAGAAACGGTAACGCCTCCCGATTACGAACCGCTCGGATATTTCGTTACGTCCTGGTACGATCCCGATACCGAAAAACAATACGACAAACGCAAAAACATTGAAGTAAAATCCGATCTGACGCTCTACGGGAATTATGAACCTGCCGTTTATTCGATCTCTTTTAACGCCAACGGCGGTCAACCCGTTTCGCAAAAAATAAACGTTTCTTTCGGCAGTAAATTTGTTTTTCCGAGCACTACCGCACAAGGAAAGTATTTTCTCGGTTGGTATACCGAAAACGGTGCGGAAATAACGGGCAGTAACGGCGTCGGTATTGCCGCGTGGCACTACACCGACGTTACGACGGTTTATGCCAAATGGGGCAATATCCCTTACACGATTACCGTTACCCGTTCGGTTGACGGCGTTATTGATGCTACCTTTAATAACGGTAATGCGGAAGAAAAAATCAATACGGACAGTTCGTCTTCCGTTGCGCTGAACGCTTCCCATGATTTTTCAAAGGTGAATAATGACGGTTCCGAAACCGTTTTTTATGTTTTTAACGGTTGGTATATCCTTTCGCCCGATTCTTTTGTTACATTATCCAAGACGTGCGTTGTATCGGACTTGCTCGGTTCTGTCTCTTATCAGCAACGTTGGAGTACGATTACGGTTAAAAATATTTGTCGAAACGACAATGAACCGGTTAACGCCGCTGTTTCCGCTTCTCTCGACGCCGTTTCCACCGGGAAAAAGATGACGATAGCGGCTCTTTGCGACGATTATATTCATTCGTTTTATTCATGGAATTCTTCGGAAAAAACCGATGTTATATTGGAAATTACTTGCACGAGAGAACCTATGATTCTTTCTTGTTATTGGACGGAATACAGTGTGGTAGTCAATACGGGCGCGATGGACGGGAAAGATGACTTTTTATGGAATATTTCGGTTAGTAACGACAAAAATGAAGCGGTTCTTCCCATCGGAAACCGATATCCCGTTGTATCCGGCAAAAAATATGTTTTTTCGGCAACGCAGGCGACGGACAATTCGTATACCTTTTCGGGCTGGAAAATCGGCGACGAAACGGTCGAACAAAAAAATGTTTTTTCAATGACGGTGATCGACGACTGCGAATTATTGCCGACCTTTATTCCCCGTCCTCTCGTATTGGATTTCGATCACGCAAAAGCCGATGTGACAGTCAATTATCACGACAATTATTGCGGAACAAACTTTGAAATCAACGTTTCTCCGTATACGAATTGCTATTATGCCGGCGCATTTTCCGACGAGGATTATACCGAACGTTATACCGATTCCGTTATTCCCGTTTCCGCGAAAAATGTATATCTGAAAATAATCGACCTTCCCGTGTCCGTTTCCGTCAATATGCCCGGAGCGGGGAGTATAACTTATTTTGTCAACGAAAAAGAGGCGGCTTATTCATCATTCGGTAAAAAAGTCAGTCTCGTCGGAACGGATTATACCGACAGCCTTTTTATGGAAGCAAAAACCAATAACGGTTACGTTTGGTTGGGGTGGTATTATAGGACGAACGAAACGGACGAATGGAATCTTTGGACGCTTCAAAACGTTTTAGATTGGAAATTGGTCGATAAACCGTACTTTTTCCGCGCAACCTGGAAAAAAATAGCCGAAAGCATTCAGGTCAAGACGCAACTTGTAGAATATACGGATGAAAACAAAACCGCTTTTACCGTCTCGGAAATAAACGGAACGGAGTATGGTACGGCGGGGTTCAATACGGTTTTACAGGGAAACGGCACCGAGTATATTTATCTCAATGCGACGATTAACGGCGGTTATATCTTTGAAGGTTGGTTCGTGCAGGAAAGCATATTCGATATCGATAATGCGGAAACGTATTCTACCGGTAAAGAACTGCTTTTATCGTGCGATATATGTTGTAATGTTAACCTTTCAAAAACGGTGGGAACCTATGACTTCTCGACGCTTACGGCAAGGTATTCTCCCTTTGACAGCGATATAATGGCGTTTTATAAAGAAAAAACGACCGATAACGTAACCGAAGACGTTATGAACGATACACCCTTTGTTTACGAAGAATCGCTCGGGAAAGCGATAATATACGGTTTTTACTGCGAAAATACCGACAATGCAACCAAAGCGGAAAAACCGTATGTGCTCCGTATTGAACTGACCGTAGAGACGTATACGACCACCGGCATTGTACCGACTGTTTTTAATCATATTGCTTTTGCGCACAGCAGCAAAATCATCGGGCAAGATACCGAAGGACTGATCTCGGAAAAAAGAACGGAAAATAAGGTCATATATACGTTTGATTACGACCGTTTGCCGAAAGGAAATGTAAATCAAGACGATGGGCTCACCATTCCGCAACAATACAAAGTCATCTGGGAAACCCCGGACGACAACATGATTACTTCGCTTGGCAACGCGACGCCCGAGGGAGGAAATATCGGTACATTTGCCTACGGCGATAACGTCGTATTCATCGCCGTGCCGAATAACGGGTATCTTTTCCGCTATTGGGAACAAGTTCACCGTTCTACACAGGGGATAGTACTCGCCACCAACAAAATCACCGAAAGCAGTTTTCAGATGTCGGGTGTATATTACGACTCGTTTACCGCGTATTTTACGCCGATCGGAACGCTGACGGAATCGTTAAAATTGACTTCCAATATCGAGGAAGCCGGCACAACGTTTTTGTCGGGTTATACCATTCCCGATTTATACTCCGATGAAGAAACGCTCCATATTGATATATCGGCAAAAACAAACGACGGTTATTCGTTTATCGGTTGGTTCGATGAAGACGACGTATTGATTCACACTTCACAGGATTTTTCCTTTGAGACGCCGTCCCTTGCCGATTATTTCGGTGCAAACGCTCATGTGCTCTATACCGCAAAATGGCGCGAGGTGAGCGCCGACGTCCTATTCGACTTTGCGACCGATTATTCCGTAACCGGTTATGTCGATAAAGACGGAGCGACTTATTTTTCCGTTGTTCCCGTGACTGAAAACGGTTTTTCTTATCGCGGAAAAACGATAGGATATTATAACGGGTATAATTTTGACGGTTGGTTCGACGAAAATAACAAATCGTATTCGGCGGATTATTTTGCTTTGAATAAAATTTCCGACGTAAAAGATAATTATATCGCTTCTTGGAGCAAATTCGAGTACGATATCAAGACGTATGTAAACGATGAAAGATTCGGAACGGTAACGTATGCTTTTTATAACGACGAAACGACAGTAAATCTTGTATTTCATGCAAATCCGAATCCCGGTTATGCTTTTTACGGCTGGTACAATGCCGACAACAGCGATAATATCAATAACTTAAAAGGCTACGAACAAGACTACGCTATTCTGTATTCGAAAAACGGCTTGGTCAGCGAAACGTTCGCAAGTTATGTTTCGGATGGTATTTTGTCTTTCTGCGCTCGTTTTGAATCTATTTCTTCGGCAATATCCGTTACGGCGTCGCGTTTGGAAACGATGACCGTCGGTACGCCTTCTTATTACGGCGTACTTTCCAAAGAAGGTACCGGAATATCTTTGCAAGTATACTTTGAAGCCAATCCTCTGAACGGTTTTTCTTTCGCAAATCTTTCTTACGCTCTCACGCAAAACGGAAGCGCTGCCGATAACGGTTCTTCCGAAGATATACATTGGGTTTATAAAATCGAAGACTTCGATGAAACTTCGACGAGACTTGCCGTCACTTTTACATACGCGAAACCGAGCGTTACCGTCATAAATTCTTCTTCGGAATCCGGAGACGTGTATTATTACGGTTTGCCCGATAATTCGGTTACAATAGAAATTACGCCGCATAGCAATTATGTCTTTGCGTCCATTCAGAAAGGAGGCAATATCCTTCGATTTAACGATGAGGGTGCGACTTGGCGTATCGACGCAAATAAATTGGTTGTCAATATCGCACAGCAAGAAACGGGTTCGGTTTATACCGTTCATTGGAAATCATTATGGCAAATATGTATCGACAGAATAGCCGTTTCCGAAAAAATCGACGATATTTTCATGGAAAAAACGGGCTATATCCAAAAAATAACATACAAAAACGGTCAGAGTCGCGCCGCGGAAACCATACGTCTCTCGGCGGAGCATGCGGATGATCTGCAATTTATCGGTTGGTATAAAAAACAGGTCTATGATCCGAACGCCGAAGAAATACTTTATGAAAAACTGTTTTCTTCCCATATGTCCGTTTATGACACGTTCTTGCCCGAACAAAACGTCGATTATTTCACGCGGTGGGGAAAATACACAATTCTTATCAATAACGAAGAAGATATCGACATCAACTATAAGCATTCTCCGACCGATTTTGATACGATTGACTACAAAGCAAAAGTTTCTTTCGACTTGAATCAATCATATTTAAGCGGAACGAACGATTATTTTATATCCGATATTGTCCTTTGTGAACTCGATTATCGGGATATAACGTTTTTGAACGGTCTTACCGAAAACGGTTACGAATATTCCGACTTTGATCTGAATCGGGGAGAAGGGGGAAAATATCTTATTCTCGCATGGAAACGTTCTAAATCGGGTATACCTATCACTTCCCTGTATCTATCGGACAAAGATTCCGCACAAGCGCAAGAAACGGTCGTTACCGTTTTGTCTTCCGACTATAAAAAATCAGGCAAAAAAGCCAATCTGAATGAAAAAACCGGTGCCGAACCGCTTTATCTTATTTATTCTACCAATATAAACGAGGGCTTGCCCATAACGGAAATCGGTATTGTTTCAGATGGAAAGAATCTTGATTTTATCGGTCACTATGATTTTGTAGGCGGTACGCTTCAAAACGTTTGGTACGATAAAGCGGACGTTACGCCTTTATCGGATAAATCCGAGACGTATTTGGTTTTCAGACGTCAAATGACCGCTCCTGCTCAAACCGATCTGTCTTCCGTGCAGACGCAGACCGTTTCTTTGACGAATTCACTGTATTTTCCGACATCGTGCGCTTTTGACGGCAATGCGCCGCAAAACACAATATTCGGCGGTTGGTATACATCTGCCGACTGTTTGACTCCGTTTGATTTTTCCGATTATGTCTTTGCCGATCAAACCGTATATGCCAAGTGGTTTTCTTTGGTGGATTACGACGCGACTTCAAACGATATCATCACAATCGACGGCAAAGAAAAATCTTTGCCCGTCAATAACGCACGTTTGTTTTTTGTCGGTTTATACGATCATGCCTCTTATCGTCTTGTTATTCGCCAACAGGACGATCTTGTTTCGTCTCATCTTGTCGTTTATGACGTAACAACCAAGAACAGAGTCGTGTTTTCTACCGACGTAATCGGGAGAGGAGATCAAGTTTTCTTTATAAACGATATTTTGTACGGACACTTGTATCAGATTTCCATGAGTACCGTATCTTCCGAAACGAAAGGCTCTTTTACGGCAAAACTGTTCGGCGCTTTGTCTCCGGAAGGCGGCTTGTTCTATAATTATTTACCGATCGGCTATGACTTTATCGCCGAAGCGGTGACGCCCATCGGAGAAACGTTTACCGGCTGGCTGGACGAATCGGAGGAATTAAAATCGATATCGAACGAACTTGCGGTGGACGATACTATTGCCCCGACGGACGAAAGGTATCAAAAATATACCGTTTATGACAAAAAAATTGTTATTCCGCGTGAAAATATAACCGAAAATCAATATCTGAAACCGACAAAAACATTTTATTCGATCGATATTGTCAATACGGTATCGACGCAAATCGGAGACATATCTTTTTCGACGGATCGGTTTGAAGTGGGGACGGTTGTTACGCTCACGGCTTCTTTGAGAAATTTGAAATATAAATTCAACGGTTGGTATTTGTTCGACGCCGAAAACGGAACGACTTCTTCCTTGCCCGAATCGACGGTTAATTCCGAAACGTACCGTTTTGATGAAATTCTTTATCGGTTCGTTATGATCGAAGAAAGTAAAACGATCGTAGCCAAATGGGAGTCGTCGGCTTATACGAAGTACTCCGTTTCTTATGTAATGACAACAATAGACGGCAATGCGCCTGTCAATAACGTACGAAACGTAACCGAATTTTATTACGATGAAGAAGACGCCAATACGGCTGTCCCGATTACCTTATATGCACCGACAAGAACGCAAAAATCGGGCGAGGAAACAGGTTATTACGTCTTTAAGGGTTGGCAACTTGCCACCGGTGAAATCGTCGATTTTATCGATCCCACGCAAGCAAGCAAGATATGCGACAGAAACAATACGATTACTTTGACGCCATTATGGGGAGATGTGCTTTGTCATGTGGAAATACTGAAAGATCAAGACGGATCGGGCTATATCTATCTCGGTCATTATCCTCAAACAAGAATTGACGAAGATACTTCGGCGATCGAGTATGCCAACATCAATCCGAACGTATCGGACGACGGATATTATTACAGTCTCGACGCTTCGCCGAAAAAATATATCCGTGCCGAAATCGACGGAAAATATGTCTATTTCCGCTTCGATCCCATTCGCTGGAATATCGTAAAAACGGAATATGGAAAATATACTTTACAAACACAAAAAGTTTTGTTCCCGTATTACTTTAATCTGACCTCGGTCGCCAATGGCAATAATTGGGAGTCAAGCAGTGTGAGAAATTATCTGAATACGCAATTCTTATCGGAAAAATACCTATATTTTTCCAAATTCGAATATAACCTTATCAGACAGTTCGCAACGATTGTTCCCAACGATATTTCGATGGGATATCCCGATTTTAACGACATATACGCTTATCCTTGGTGTATGCAGGGTAACACAAAAGACTATATGTATCTGTTTTCTTATAAAGAAATTGTCGATAATCAACTTGGGTTTTTATCGAAACCGACCGAAGATGTTTCTCGCAGAGCGCTTCTTACCGATTATGCTCAATATCTCGGAGCAAAATATATCGAGATTGACGGCAAAAAGTATGCATACTATATGTTACGTTCGCCTGCCGACGATTCGGCAACGGTTATGATCGTCGATCCTTACGGTAAAGTCTTGTGGGATGAAAACGTGGCGTATCCTTTCTATGGCGTTCGTCCCGTTATGCAAATATTTGCCGAAACAAAAGAGGAATAAAAATGGATAAAACAGAACAACTGGCACAATTTATCAACGAAAGTCAAAAAATAGCGGTTTTTTCGGGCGCAGGTATCAGTTGCGACAGCGGTATTCCCGATTTTCGTTCGGAAAATGGATTATATAACTGTAAAAACGGTTATTCTTTTGCGCCGGAAGAAATTATATCGCATCCTTTCTTTTTGCGCTATCCGGATATTTTTTATGATTTTTACAAAAGTAAGATGGTCTTTCCGGATGCTAAACCGAACTATGCACATTTGTTTTTCGCAAAATTAGCCGAGAAAAAAGACGTATCCATTATTACGCAGAATATTGACGGGCTCCATTCGATGGCAGGCAATAAAAAGGTATACGAATTGCACGGTTCGATTTATCGCAATTACTGTACAAAATGTAAAAAATTCTTTTCTTTATCCGATTTAATGCAAACCGAATCGGTGCCGAAATGCGATATTTGCGGCGGAATCATTAAGCCGGATGTCGTTTTGTATGAAGAACCTCTGAACGCGCAGATGATTGACGGCGCAATAGACTCGATAACCGGTTGCGATTGTCTTATAGTATTGGGAACATCGCTTGTCGTGCAACCGGCGGCGAGTTTTGTCGATTTATATCGCGGTAATCGCTTGGCTCTTATCAACAAACAAAACACTTATCTCGACAGCAGAATGAATCTTATTTTTAACGAAGATATTACTACCGTTCTGAAAAGAGTAGAACCTTTATTGAAATAGGACGTGGAAAAGATGAATAAGAATAAAAAACGGCTTTTGATCTTTTTACTTGCTTCTTTGCTGATTTTTACAATCGGTGTTTTTTCCGTTTCTTGCACGGAAAAGGAGGAAGAAAACCGTCCTACCGTTTTTGCGGTAGCGTCCGATATACATCTTTTTGCAAATTCTTTTTTAACAAAGGACAACGTTGATTTTTATTCGTGGCAAGACAAGATGATCCATTTGTCCGAACCGCTTTTCAAGACTTTTGCCGATAGAATCATAGCGGAGAAATACGATTTTTTGATTATTACGGGCGATTTAACCGAAAAAGGGGACGAGACGTCACATCTTGTCGTTGTCGAAACCCTTCGCCAAATAGAACAAGCGGGGACGGAAGTATTCGTTATCAACGGGAATCATGACGTTATGAATAACGAGAGCAAGAAAAAAACGGCAATAACGCAGAAAAAATTTGCGGAATTATATGCGGAATTCGGATATAATCAGGCTATATCCGTTTGTTCCGAATCGTTAAGTTATTCCGCCGATCTGAATGAAGAATACCGTTTAATTGCCGTTGATAATATATCGTATTATATCGACGGCACGCAGGATTATCCGAAAGACGAATTGACGGAAGAAGATCGACTCTGGATATACGAGCAAGTCGAACAGGCTTTTATCGACGGAAAAGAACCCGTATTCGTCGCTCATAAACCTTTCATGTTTCATTTTCCCGAGATAGTAAAACTGGTACGCGACGATTACAGTACAATGGCGCAGGCGTATGAACGTTTTTATACTTTTTTCAGAGATTCCGACGTAAATCTCGGTTTTGTCGGGCATAATCATATAAATGACGCTTTGTCGTACGGCAGTTTTACCGAAATACAAACGGGCAGTTTATGTTTCTATCAACCGAGTTATCGAGAAATAACCTGTTCCGAAAACAGTTTTGACATAAAAACAAAATCAATCGGTTGCCCCGACAAAAAATATATTTCAGATGTTTTGTCCGATAAGACGCTTTCGGAAATAAACGATGATTTTGCAGGATACACCGAAAAGCATTTTTCACAAACACTTCTTTCGCTTTTACAGAACTACAAAAAAAGTTTGATTGACGATAATCTGTCTTTCCCGGCAGAGTATCAACCGATCAAATCGGCGATAACGACGGTGTTTGATCGTATCCTTTTTGCACCTATATATAATAAGGATAAAGGACAGGGGAGCGACGCGACAATGCAAGAAATACTTTCTTTATATGGCGTTACTATTCCCGAGACCGGTTACAATACGCTTGCCGACGTTATTGTTTCCATGATCGGAGGACTGATCGGCGGAGACGAAAATTTCAATTCGTCCATAGAAACCGAATTGATCACTTATGCCGTTTATTGCGCGTTATACCGTTTGAATCAATTTTCGGAAACGCTTTCTTCTTTGCAAGGCGCACCGCAACTTTCGTTGAATCTCGATGAAGTTTTTTCTACCGGAATTCTCGAATGTTATGAAAGCAACCTGATGCCGTATTTTGTATATGCCGTAGACAAAATGGATATAAACGGTTTGATAAAAAATATTGTGGCAAGTCTCGAAAACAGTTTTGAGATGATCGAAAACGTTTCGGGGTTTATCAATGTGTTTTTGGACGGTATCGGAGACAAACTGAACGAATCGATTTCTTTATATACAATAGACTTAAAAGATTTTATCGATAAAGTCATTTTTTCGGGCATATTATCGGATTTAATTGAAGATAAGATGCCCGCCGATCTGTTTTTATCGGTAGAAAGGACATATTCGGCGGAATAACTATGAAAAAAAAGCAAAAAAAAGACATTCTCTTTAAGTGCGCCGTCGTATTGGTTCTTCTTGTATTTATCGGGCTGGTGACAGCGACTTTCATCTTGAAAGACGAAAAAAAACAGGATTGGACATACTCTATCGATTCGCAAGAAACAGACTACTACCGAACCGACGATAATGAATACAGTTTTTTATGCGTATCCGCTTTCAAAGAAGCGCTTATGTCCTATTTAGGCAAGCAGACTTTAATAAAGGAATATTTGACCGTCGATTCCACGGTAAAAGATTTTTGCAATAAAATCGTCCGCGCTTTTTCGATAGCACGTGTTCCCGCGGAAAAATTGCAGGCGATAGCCGACGTCATGAACGATAATTCTTTATCGAAACTTCTTGACGATTATATCGATACCGTAAACGGATTCGGCTCTTTCAAATCATGGGCGGAGAACGCGGCGACGAACCTTTCTCAAATCGACCTGATCACGGTTTGTGCCGGTTTTGTTAACTCTTTTTTAACCCTGACAACGCTGACGGAAAACGAGTTTTCACGCATTTTATATCATTATCTGAATACGTATGCTTCCGAAGAATACAAAAAGACGTTACGCCTATACGATATGTCATATGTTTTAAGTTTGTTTTCCGATACATTTTTTGCATTACGACTGCTCGGCAATACCGATACGTCGGCAAATGACGGCTTTTTTAAGACAAATGCCATTCGCTCGGCTTTGTACGAACTTTCTTCTTTGTATTGTCGGACGGACGAAATATCCGATAAAAACGCTTTTGACAAACTGCTTGGGTTGCCCGAACGAATTCCCGACGAATTGGGAAAAGAGATGAAAGACGAAATCGATTATTATTATAGCGATTGCTTCGGATCGGTCGGAAAACTCTTCTTTCTTATCGGAACCGTTTTGAGAAATTTTTCGGAAAAAACACTGAATGATTTTTCCGAATATAATCTTTATGTAAACGCCGAAAAAGAGGATATAGATCGTTTGCAAAAAAAATTGGCAAACACGTCAATAACCGAAGAAGAAACCGTCCTATTGGTGGAAAAATTAAAGATTCTGAATGCAAAAAAAATTGTTTATGCCCTGGATATTGCTTCCGTAACAAAAAAAAGTTTGGATGAAATATGCGTAATAAAAAAGGACGAATATGAAGAGCCGAGCGATATTCTTGAATATTTTTCCGATTCGATATATGATTTAAGAGAAGTTGTTTATTTTATTTCGGATAAAGATTCCGTATCAAAAGAAAACGCAAAGAAAATGATTCGGGACAGTTTCGATCGCTTTTCTTCCGCTTTATCTTTTCTTTCCGAATTCGATTATACGTACGACGAAATTCTGGCAATGGATACTTCGAGCACGAAGTATAGTCAATTGATCGAAAGTGCCGAAAATATCAATGCGTTCAGGGATATTTTGTCCCTTTATTTTAATTCGCAGTTCTCGATTCTGCTGACATACGGATTATATACAAAAGGATTATTGTAATATGAGTAAAATTCTGACGGCAAATAATATAACGAAAGTTTTTCCCGAAAACAACCAAACGATTCTGAAAGGAGTATCGCTGTCGGTTGAAGAAGGGGACTTTATCAGCATCCTGGGTGCTTCCGGCAGTGGAAAAACGACCTTATTAAGTCTTCTTGGCGGAATGGATAAAGCGACGTCGGGTGAAATACGTTTCGAAGGATCGGAACTCGGTAAAATGAAAGAAAAAGACCTCGCCGCACTTCGTCGAACAAAAATCGGTTTCGTATTCCAATTTTTTAATCTTGCCCCGTATCTTACCGTAAAAGAAAATATTCTTTTACCTCTTATACTTGACGGAAAAAATCTGAAAACATATGATAAAAAATATCGGGAATTGATAAAATACTTTAATATCGAGCATATCGAATCCAAATTGCCGCGCTATTTATCCGGCGGCGAACAACAAAGAGTTGCCATAGCAAGGAGCCTTATTTATTCGCCGAAAATTATTTTTTTGGATGAGCCGACCGGTAATCTCGACAGCGGAAACGCTCTGGAAATCATGAATCTTCTTGCAAGAATCAATCAAGAAACGGGAACAACCGTATTGCAAGTAACCCATAACGAACAGAATACTACGTTCGGGAACCGCGTCCTTCGTATTGTTGACGGAAAAATCGTCGAAGAGTCGGCAGAGGAAAAAGAATGAAAATCATTTTTTATCACACTTTGCGTAGTATAAAAGATAATTTCGGACAAATCTTTGTCATTTTTATCACCATTTCTATGGTGACGATGCTCTTTTTTGCTACGCTTATTCTGCGCGATTTATTTTATAATATTCAGTTTTCAATGGCGTCGCGTCTATGTCTTGACGCACAAATCGAGGTAAAAGGGGACTTGTTTTCTTCGACAGAATTGAAAGAAACGATGGAAAACAGTCTGTTTGAGACCGAATACATTGACGAGTATCTCGAATTAACGGGTTTATTGCAAAGCAAAGACAATTCGTACGAAAAAGCCGTTTCTATCGAAGCGACCGATTTATCCCAATACAAACGACTGCACGGTGATTCGCTCGTGTTCAAAAAAGGCATATCGGACGGCGACCGTTATTTATACGAACAGGTTTGGATCGATTCTGCTTTTGCCCAACAAATGGGTTTGGATGTAGGCGATACGGTGAATATATATATTGCTACTTATGACGCCTTTTGTCCCTATACCGTTACGTATATTTTTGACGAAAAAGGAATATTCGCCAATACGACGATGAATAATGTACTGGTAGACTTTTCTTCGGTAGGTAACGCCGGACTTATTACCAATGCTTTTATACGCGCAAAAGACGAAGATGTGGACGGAATTATACAATATCTCAATGAAAATTTCTCGAACGAATCCATATCGATCGGAGACAGTATCGATTATGCGTATATCGACGCCCTTGTCGAAAGCAACGAACGCCTCGTTACGATCGTCTTTTCGTTTGTGCTTGCGCTTGTCGTATTTATTTTGATTACTTCTTATCAGGTCGTTTTTCGAAAAAGAACTTCGGAATTGAGAATATTCCGTTCGGTCGGGGCTTCCAACGGGCAAACGATTCTTATATTGCTTGCCGAAGCCCTTTTTTGCGGCGTTATCGGCAGTTTGTTCGGAATCGCGCTTGCACGCTTTTTGCTGCAACTTGTATCAAATGTTGTTATTCCGACGTTTCATAACGCAATCGTATTTTCGTTTGGCGACTATATCTGCGCTTTTTTGGCAGGCGTATTTTTATCTGTTGCCGGCGCCGTGTTCCCGATTCTTTTTCTTGTCAGACGATCGACGAAACATACCGATTCTTTTTGGATTTCCGAACCGAAAAACAAAATGCTTTTCGCTTTGATTCCTTTTGTGGCTGTTATCGGTTTTTGTTTGTGGGCAATTATCGAAAGAGCGGGGAATATCGTTTTGTTGTCGCTTTTATTGATCGTTTCATCGGGGCTTTTTGTTTATATATTTACGCCTTTTGTATTGAAATGTTTTTCCGTTCCGTTCCGTAAAAAAGGCGTTGCTCGCGTCGCGTCTTCTACTGTTTGGCGTAATAAAAACGCCGTTAATCTGACCGCAATGCTTTCTATCGTCATTGTTTTTTCTTTTATCGTCGTAAGTATCGTATCCATTATTATCGACGCAGTCAAACCGGCAGGGGCTCGCTTCGACGGAGATTTTGTCGTACAGAGTATTTCCGCCGAAACGGATATGGAACAAGTCGCGACCGATATTCGCAATACATACGGCGTATCTGCCGCCTATTTGTATCGGTCTCAAACATTCGATATAATAGCGGACAATAAAGAGACGGAGTATACCGTCTATGCTTTGTCGGACGGCAGGGGACTCGACAAACTTACGACGGGCATATCCGAAAAAGAACGCGAAATATTTTCATCGGAGGAAGACAGCGTAATTCTCGGTTACGATCTTTCCGTCCGATTAGGATTGAATAAGGGCGACCGAATTATCCTGAATGTCGATTCGAGAGGGAATACCGAATATAAAATCGTAGGAATCGATAAGACCGTAACGCAAAACGACCGCGTTTGTTTTATTATGGCGACGGACGATATGCACTTTGAAAACAGTTTTATTCTTGCCGACGTACAAAATAATGTAATTATCGACGACATTTATTCCGAATTACACGATAAACTACTTACGCAATATTGTTATATCATGGCTTACGACGACTGGGCAGGTGCGACCACGGTCGGCATAAACGGTATCGATTTGCTTCTTCGCTTATTGCAAGCCTTCGTCATAACGGTCTCCTTTATCGGAATAATCAATATGACGCTTTCTATGCAACTCGATCGAAAAAAAGAACGTCTTGTTTTGAACGCCGTCGGTATCGACTCAAAAAAGTCGTTTTTCTTGGCCCTTTCGGAAGGGAGTATCATCGCATCATCCGCCGCGATAATCGGACTTTTTTTGTCGTTTGCTTTCAACCTTACACTGCCGGAACTCGGACGGAT
Source organism: Clostridia bacterium (assembly GCA_045601385.1). GTDB lineage: Bacteria > Bacillota > Clostridia > Christensenellales > DTU072 > CAG-1782. The sequence continues at coordinate 84,202 of JAZRZM010000003.1, forward strand.
AATCGACAGATACCTTTTGCCGGAACTTTTTCCCAAATCTTTGCCGATCATTACGCTCATTGTGGCGGCGATATATATTCTTTGTTACATCCTTGTCACCGTTCCGCTTCTTGACCGAAAAAAAACGAATACAAAGTCGGTATAAAGTGAAAAACGCTTGCAAATAAACAAAAGATATGGTAAAGTAAATATCGTCATACGGCTCCATGGTCAAGCGGTTAAGACACCGCCCTCTCACGGCGGTTTCAGGAGTTCGAATCTCCTTGGAGTCACCAAAAAAGGACATCCTTTTGGATGTCCTTTTTCTTACTTATTCGCACATTCATTTGGCGGCTTTTACAGTGTCATACGGAACAAAAGAATCTCCGTCAGAATTTACGGTCAACGAATAATCGAGTTTAATCTGTGCTTTTTTTGACGCGCTATAATCCGTTGAATCTGCAAAAGAGGTTGTGGTATTACCGTCGATTTTTATTTGAATTTCGTCAAGAACGCCGCCTTTTATATTGACAACAAGTTTGCCTGTACTTAAAGAAATCGAAGAATCGTCAAAATCTCCGAAAATATCGACATCGACGGTCGCTTTTGATAAAGGATCCAAATCAAGAACCGTATCAAACCAATGAAGAAGAGCGGAGACGCCCGTACAGGTTAATCCGAAAGAATAAGAGGTAACGCCGTCTTTAACGGTTTTTTCCGCAAAAGAATACTCGCCGGAATGTGAAAGAACATCGAAAAGATAATAAGAGGTATTTTCGCTCGGCGTAAAATCCGTTATTTGCGTCGTGTTATCCTGAAGTAGTTTCTTTTCTATTAAATAGACGTCGCCGTTTGATAATTTTGTCTGCTTGACATGTACGTCGTCGATTCCGGCAGATTTATATAAATCTTTGTTTTTATAATCGCTGTCGATTTCAATATCATTATGAAAGAACACTTCCTTTCCTTCAATTTTTCGGAAAGCGGAACCTTTGAAAGTGGAATTAATTTCCGATGAAGTAATGCCGTAATCTACGCCGGTTTTTACTTCAAAATCATATCCCGATTGCGATTTGCTTCTGAAAGCTTCTATAAAGGCTGTCGCATCTTTCTTTTGATTCGCAATTTCTTCGGGAGTAAGCGCAACGCCGGAAAAAGTCTTCGGAACGATTGTTTTTGCCGTTCCCGAATCGGTAAAAGTAAGATTATAAACCAAACTTAATTCCAAGCTTGTAACACTTATTTTCATTTCGTATTTATAAGATGAAATCTTTCCGTCTGAAAAAGTAACGTACATTCCGGTATCAACCGCGGTATCGGGCAATTCTCCGATAATTTTAACAACCATAGGATTATTTATATTATTACCGATTAAAGATATAACAGTCGACGCATTCAACGCGGTTTTCAATTTGTAAACGTTTTTCTGCTCGGTAGGGGAAATAGTTTTTAACTGTTCGTCGGAATAAGTAAATACGGCTTTTGCAAAAGAAGAAGAATCGTATTTGTAATCGGCGTCGACTTCTTCGACGGAATATGATTTAAGTTTGTCATTTTCATCCAAGGATACATGCTGTAAAGTGGTACCCCGACGAATAAGATACTTTGATCCATCGTAAAAGAGAATGCCGGAATTGGTGTGTTCATCATAAAAATTTACCTCTCCCGCATTGCTGTATTGCGCTGTTCCGACAGTTTTTCCTTTTAATTGTACCAAACTGTACGTTGCGTTGATATCAAGCGTATAGGCATATTCAAAACCGGGTACATTCTCGCCGATTGTATTGTTGCGGGCTTTTTTGAAAGCGTCCTGATAATCGAAAAATTGAGCATATATTGTGATATCTTCGTTGACAGTCAAAGGGAACTGTACTTTGCTTTGAAAAACGCTATCATAAAACCAACCGCCGAAAATGCAACCTGCTTTTGTCGGATCCGACGGTTTGGAAATACTTTTTCCTTTTTCTACTTTGAGTTTGTCTATCGCAGTGTTTGCAAAAGTCACATTTTTATATTCTATTGTCAGATCATTGGTTTTATTCCCCGTTTCGCCGGGTTCTTCGATGTTTTGCTGAATACCATTTGAGGGTTGATTCGCGTCTTCTTGTTCGGTACAGGAAACGGCAAATAAAAGAAATGCCGTAAGAAGACAAAGAACGGTTAATAAACGAATACTTTTTTTCATTATAAATTATCTCCTTTTTATATTTTTGGAATTAAAAAAACTTTTCTGATTTCTCCGGATGACGAATATTTTTTATAAGCGCAAACGGGTAAACAAAAACGCTTACCAACAATCCGATCGTTACGGCTATAAGAAAAGCGGCGACGGCAAGTAGTATACCTATAATACAAAACAGCAATTTGACTGTTATAAACCAGAATATTCCGTCGAGATCCAATGAAAAAATCAGTCCGGGGAATTTTATAAAACCAAAAGAAAATATTGTTCCTATCATTTCCAAAACAAAATTGTTTTTAAGGAAAATACAGGACAGGAAAGGGAAAAACAATAAAGCCACAATAATAAATCCGGCATTTGTTCCGGTTGAATAATCACCATTGACGACTAATAATATGGATATAAAAAGAATTATTGCCGTAATTATTCCACCCCAGATAAACGACTTTTTTCTACATTTAATTCCGTATTTTATGTCTGCTTCTATTTTTGCCTTTTTTATTTTGTCGTCGCAACTTTTACATAAACAACTGTACGTTTTTCTTCTTGCGCCATGGGTTATCTTTACATAATCGTTAACATCTGTAATAACTTTTTTACACTTATCGCAAACGCCGAGTACAGCCGGAGCGGCTGTATATATTGTTTCCTTTTTTACTACCACTTCCGGTTTCGGCGCGGGGTGTCCGAACAGTTCGTCAATCGATACGCCGAAAATGTTTGCCAACTGGTTTAGCGTTGTCGCGGACGGTTCGGTATCGCCGCTTTCCCATCTCGATACTGCTTGCGGCGAAACGAACAGTTTGTCGGCAAGGTTCTTTTGCGTCATACCTGCCTTTTCTCTTAATTGTTTTAGGTTTTCAGAAATCATTTTTTATCCTCCTTGTTTCTCGTTTCAATTATCGCAAAACATCAACAAAATGTAAAGCAACAAAAAATTGAAATCGCTAAACATTTTGTTTACTGAATTAAAATCGTTTCTTTATAGCATGCAATATAGAAATTATACATTCTTGTACAATATATGTCAAGAAAAATGAACGCATAGAGAATATATAATTAATTATACTATATGTTACAATACTAATAAAGATGAAAATAATAGATTGGAAAAAGGAATTCGGAAAAAGGCTGTTTTCTTTACGAGAAAAAAGGGGAGTTTCGGCAAGAAACATGAGCCTTTCTCTCGGTCAGGGAGCAAGCTATATAAATGGGATTGAAAACGGTCACAACCTTCCTTCCATGACCTTGTTTTTCTATATTTGCGAATATCTCGAAATTGCACCCGAAGATTTTTTCAGTGAAGAATCAGACGATCCCGCCGCACTTAAACCGATTATTGAAGATTTGAAAAATCTTAAACAGGATCAGATCGATGTTCTCGCCGCAATGCTTGAACAAATGAAAAAATAAACAACTGATTACGACCGCAAAATAATATAAATTATACTCCATGCAAAAACTCGAACGATAATTGGCGTTTGAGTTTATTTTTTTAATTTGACAAACTATTTTTCAAATGATAATATGGAGTTAAACTATTTTCAGAGGCTTATTATGAGTAATACTTATGATTTCAAAACGATAGAAAAGAAATGGCAGGACTATTGGTATTCCAACGGTATTTTTCACGCCGAAACAGATACAAGCAAAAAGAAATTTTACGGTCTGATCGAGTTTCCGTATCCGAGCGGAGCGGGTATGCATGTCGGGCACATTCGCGCTTATGCGGGGATGGAAGTGGTCGCGAGAAAAAGAAGACTGGAAGGGTATAACGTGCTTTTCCCGATCGGATACGACGCATTCGGTTTGCCGACCGAAAACTACGCGATGAAAATGAAAAAACATCCGCGGATTATTACCGACGAAAATATTAAACACTTCGACAAACAACTGCGCTCGGTCGGTTTCAGTTTTGACTTTGACAGAGCGGTCGACACGACGGATCCGAATTATTACCACTGGACGCAATGGATTTTTACCCAACTTTTTAAGCATGGGCTTGCTTATAAATCGACCACGATGGTCAATTTCTGTCCGGCGTGCAAAGTCGTCCTTGCCAATGAAGAAAGTCAGAACGGCGTATGCGACCGCTGCGGAAGCAAAGTGGTTCAAAAAGAAAAAGACGTATGGTTCTTGCGTATCCGCAATTATGCCGAACGTTTGCTTGACGGACTCAGTGGCGTAAATTTCCTTGACAGAATCAAGACCGAGCAAGCCAACTGGATCGGAAAAAGCACAGGTGCGGAAGTGACTTTCAAAGTATCGTCGGCAAATAAAGAATATGATCTGAAAGTTTACACAACCCGTCCCGACACCATTTTCGGTGTGACGTTCCTTGTAGTCAGTCCCGAACATCCTATGTTGAAGGAATTTGAGAAAGACATCGCAAATATCGACGCAATCGCCGATTATCAGCAAAAAGCACTTTTGAAAAAAGAGTTTGACAGAGTGCAAATGAACAAGGATAAGACGGGAATAAAAGTCGAGGGACTTATGGCGACGAATCCGCTTACCGGCGGGAAAATCCCTGTCTTTACCGCCGACTACGTTATGATGAATTACGGCACGGGGGCGATTATGGCGGTTCCCGCGCACGATACAAGAGACTTTGATTTTGCCAAAAAGTTCGGCTTGCCGATTATCGAAGTCATAAAAGGGGATACAGACGTCAACGTTGAACCATACATTGCAAAAGACGGCGGAGAAATGGTAAATAGCGAATTCTTAAACGGTTTAAGCGTCAAAGAAGCCATTCCAAAAATGATTTCTTATATGGAAGAAAAGAACATCGGTAAAGCAAAGACCGATTTCAAAATGAAAGACTGGGCTTTCAACCGTCAAAGATATTGGGGTGAACCGATTCCGATCGTAAATTGCAAAAAATGCGGACAGGTAGCCGTCCCGGACGATCAATTACCGTTGGTTTTGCCCGATCTCGAAGACTTCGAGCCGACGGATGACGCAACGAGTCCTTTAAGCAAATTGACCGACTGGGTAAATACGACGTGCCCCGTCTGCGGCGGAAAAGCGACAAGAGAAACCGACACCATGCCGCAATGGGCAGGGAGCAGTTGGTATTACCTGCGGTATATGAGTCCGAATTGCAAAACGGCTGTCGTCGATCCGAAAGACTATGCTTACTGGAAACAGGTAGATTGGTATAACGGCGGTATGGAACACGTAACGCGCCACCTTATATACAGTAGATTTTGGAATCAATTCTTATACGATATCGGCGTCGTAACCGAAAAAGAACCTTATCTCCGCCGTACCGCACAGGGATTGATTCTCGGTGAAGACGGCGAAAAAATGAGCAAATCAAAAGGAAATGTCATCAATCCGGACGACGTAATTCGCGATATGGGCGCCGATACCTTGCGTACGTTTATCCTTTTTATCGGCGATTATGAACAGCCTGCGCCGTGGTCGACGCAGGGAGCAAGCGGCTGTTTGCGCTTTTTGAACAGGGTATGGCGTCTTGCCGATATGATAAAAGAAACAAAAACAGACGATATTAATATGGCGGCTGTTATTAAAAAGGTATCGGAAGACTACGAAGCGGCAAAATATAATACGGCTATCGCGCAACTGATGACCGCCGTCAACGTCTTCTATAATCGCGGATCGGTAACGCATAACGAATTGAATACGCTTTTGTGCCTGTTATATCCCGTTGCACCGCATATTTGCAGTGAAATTTACGAAAATATCAATAACGGCGCAAAAATCGATCAAGCGAAATGGCCCACGTTCAATGAAAAAGACCTTATGGAAGAGACGGTTGAGATACCTGTACAAATTAACGGAAAAATCAAAGCAAAAATGAAAGTTTCCGCTCAAGCGACGCAGGATGAAGTGATGGAAAGACTGCAAAAAGAATGTCCGGACGTCATCGCCGACAAGCAAATCGTCAAAATCATTTACGTCAAAGGAAGAATTCTCAATATCGTTGCAAAATAAAAAGAGAAAAATATTCGAAAAATGAAAAAAATGTATATTGAAACGTTTGCATTTTTTTTATAAAAAGATTAAAATTATGACAATAAAAAATTCCATTATAGGAGGAAAATAAATAATGGCAATAGTAAAAATCGGTATTAACGGTTTCGGCAGAATCGGTCGTCTCGTTTTTCGTGCTTGCTGCGAAAGAAAAGATGTAAAAGTAGTCGGAATCAACGATCCCTTCATCGACGTAGAGTATATGGCTTATATGCTCAAATATGACAGCGTACACGGACCTTTTACCGGCACGATCGAGATTAAAGACGGCAAATTGGTAGTCAACGGCAACGCGATTACCGTTTTCGCTGAAAAAGATCCCAAAAATATTAACTGGAAATCCTGCGGCGCGAAATATATCGCGGAAGCGACCGGCGTATTTACCGGAGAAGAAGCCGCGAAAGATCACATCAAATACGGCGGCGCGAAAAAAGTCGTCATCACGGCTCCGAGCAAAGACGCTCCGATGTTCGTGTGCGGCGTTAACCTTGACAAATATGACAAGAAGATGAAAGTCGTTTCCAACGCTTCCTGCACGACGAACTGCCTGGCTCCTCTTGCCAAAGTTATTCATGAAAAATTCGGCATCATCGAAGGTTTGATGACCACCGTACACGCTACGACCGCTACCCAAAAGACCGTTGACGGACCGAGCAAGAAAGACTGGAGAGGTGGCAGAGCCGCCGCCGGCAACATCATTCCTTCCTCCACGGGCGCGGCGAAAGCAGTCGGAAAGGTTATTCCCGAATTGAACGGAAAACTCACCGGTATGTCCATGCGTATTCCTACTCTTGACGTATCCGTTGTTGACCTTACCGTCAGACTCGAAAAAACCGCTACGTATGACGAAGTAAAAGCCGCTATCAAAGAAGCGAGCGAAAACGAACTCAAAGGTATCCTCGGATATACCGAAGACGCCGTCGTCAGCACCGACTTCCTGAACGAAAAGAGAACCAGCGTCTTCGACGCAAGCGCCGGTATCGCTCTGAACGGAAACTTCATGAAACTCATCTCTTGGTATGACAACGAATGGGGTTACAGCAACAAAGTCGTTGACCTTATCGTTTATATGAGCAAGGTAGACAAACAATAATCGTTTTTTAGTCAAAATAAAAAAGCGTATCTCCAAAGCGTGATACGCTTTTTTTATTTGCAAAATAATCGTTCGGTTATTATAATAAAAATATGAAAAAGTTTTTTTCCGTCATTTTATGTTTATTTTGCATCCTGCTTGGAACGGGTTGTGAGGCAAAAGACAACGGAAAAGTTTTTCGATCACTTTCTTTTTTAGGGACGGAGATTACTTTTGTCGGATTTGACAAAAACGCCGATATGCAGTGGGAGTATCTGAAAAATATCGCGTCGGAAACGGAAAATGCCGTTTCGTTAAATAAAGAATCGGATATTGTTGCGTTTAACCGATCGATCGGCGGGAAAATTGAAATCGGAAAAATTACGTTCGATTTATTGAATTCGGCACGGTTTGTTTATGAAAAAACAAACGGTTATTATAATCCCGCTATCGGACTTTTGGTCGATTTATGGGGATTTACTGCTCGTTTTTCTCAAAATGACTATATCCCTACCGAAAAATATGATAGAGTGATTCCTTTTGAAAGTATTCCGGACAGTCGTTATATTGAGGCATTTTTGCAGTTGACCGATTTTTCGCAGGTAACGACCGAGCATAACGACAATGCTTATTTTGTCTATAAACCTATTTCTACCCAAATAATCGATGATACGACATATACGATGCACCTTGACTTGTCCGGTATTGCAAAAGGGTATGTCGCCGACAGGTTTGCCGAATATATGAATGAAAATTCTTCCACGGGAAAGTACTATGCGGCTATCGGTTCAAGCAGTCTTGTTCTCGGCAAGAATCAAAAGGAAGAACCGTGGGACGTTGGCATCAGAAATCCGCGCGGAGAGGGCGCTTTCGCTACGTTCAAAGTCGAAAACAGCGGAGTATCGACCAGCGGAGATTACGAAAACCATTATTTTATTGGCGATAAACGTTATTGTCATATAATAGATCCTTTTCGTGGTTTTCCTACGGATTCAACCATAATTTCCGCTACCGTTTGCGGAGCGAGCGCCGCGGAATGCGACGCAATATCAACTGCGCTATGCGCTATGGAGTATCAAAAAGCAGCCGAGTTCTGCCGCACTGAACTAAACGACTTTTTTGTTTGCCTTGTAAACTCCGACGGCACGAAATATGTCGTAACAACATACGGAGAAAGTGATTTTCGACAAACGGGAGAAATCGGAAAATGAATCGGATTTTACTTGAAAAAAAGAATAAACCGTTTCGTAAAGGCGATATTTTTATTTATGTCGCTATTCTTTCCGTTATTCTTGCTCTATTTGTACCGATAATAATTCGCAATAAGGATAAGCCCGATCATATCAAAGTTTTTTTATACGACGACTTAATTCTCGAATACGACTTTACTTCCGATGTTTTTGACATACAAAGCGACAAGGTAAACTATAAAAAAACCGAAAAAGGGTATACTGTAACCATAAAAAACGGTAACGATATCAACGTTTTTTTAATTGATACCGAAAAAGTGTCGGTCGCTATGATCGAAACGAATTGTTCGACAAAAGCCGACTGCACATATCTTGCCGTCACCCAAAAAGGGGATACGATAGCCTGCGTTCCGCACGGGTTATTGATAGTCGCCGAAAAGAATGAAGCCGATTTGCCCATAGTCGGTTGAAAACGCTTGAAAAAAGCAAACGTTTAATATATAATGAATCAAACTATTTCATAAGGAGAATAAAAAATGATTACGATTACAAAAAATATGCTTTTGATCGATGTATTTCAAACGGAAGGCGCGAACGTGGAAGCGATGGCAAACGTTCTCGCCGATTTCGGTATGCATTGCCTCGGATGTGCTTTGAGCCATAACGAAACGGTCGAAGAGGCGGCGATAGCGCACGGAAACGACCCGGACGCTATGTGTCTTGCCTTAAACGAAGCGGCAAATTCCTGATAACAAACCTATTTTTTCGTTATTTTGGGAAAATAATCGCAAAATTGCTTGCGTAATATTTATTTATTTGATAATATAGATAAGACTTGCGGCAGTCCTATGCAGGTGTGCGCTTTGTTTCGGTTCGTTCTGCGAATCATTTTTATCGGATTATTTATGCGCACGAAATCTCAAGCCTGTACGAATGTCGTTGTACAATATGGAGGTAAGTCATGGCAAACATTATCGATTTAATCGAAAAAGAAGGAATGAGAACCGATCTCGATCCGTTCCGTGTAGGCGACACCGTTCGCGTAAGCGTTAAAGTCGTCGAAGGTAACAAAGAAAGAGTTCAGGCTTTCGAAGGCGTCGTTATCGCTCGCAGAAACAGTTCTATCCGCGAAACGTTCACCGTCAGAAAAATCTCGAACGGCGTCGGCGTTGAAAGAACTTTCCCGCTTCATTCACCGAAGATCGCGTCGATTAAAGTTGTTCGTCAAGGTAAAGCAAGACGTGCGAAACTGTATTATTTGAGAGGCCGTACCGGAAAAGCCGCCAAGATCAAACAGGTCGACCGTTTTTGATTTAACAAACTCACTATCAACAACCGTTCGGCTTGCCCGAATGGTTGTTTCCTTTTTTATAACTGTATGAGGTAACCATGAAAAAGAAAATAACGACGATTCTTCTCGTAATCGCGGTAATCTGTCTGACAGTTTGTATGTTTACCGGTTGCGCTCGCAAGAATGAAAATATTTTATCCACTTCGGGTAAAGGAGAATTTTTCTATACCGATATAAGCGAACTGGAAAAAGATTTTTCACTTGTTTACGGTTCGTCCGCCGATAAAAATTCGGTATTCAAACTGATCGAAATCGATGACGAAGACGAAAATTCGGCTTATGAACTGAAAATAAATACCACGTCTTCGAGTTCGGAAGGGTATGCCGCTCTGCAACAAAAAATCAATCTCAACGCAGGTTGTTATTATACCGTAACGTATGAGATTGCTATCGGCAGCATGGAAAGATATAATGCCGACGAAGGAAACGACGGCGTCTTCTTTACGATTTTGGAAGATAAAAGTTTTAACTACACTGACGCCGCAACGGATTTTCATCAAGAAACAACGACGGGCGAAAAAACGTTCAAATACAGCTTTTTGTCCAAGGAATCGGGCGAATATACCGCCGCACTTTGCGTCGGGACAAAGGATTGTCCTGTAAAAGCGGAAGTTGACGTATACTCTTTCAATATTTGCCGCGTTTCGAAAAGCGAAGCGATTCACAATTTTGATAAAGACGCCAACGTGTTTGTTTCGGACATATATGGCGGAATAAAACTCTTTAACGTATTTTATATCGTAATGGGCGCTTTCTTTATCGTTGCACTTTCGGCGGTAGCCTATACAATGTTCCGTCGTCATATGGCGCTTTCTTCCGAAGAACAAATCGCACTCGGCAGAGGATATAAGAACGCTTTCTTATTAAAACTTGAAAAAGATCCGAAAATCGCAATCATTTTATTTGCGGCAATCGGTTTTGTCGTACGGCTTTTGACCGACGTTATCGCAACGGCTGTCGCCGCAAACCATTCGACGATGATCCTCGGCTATAATGTAGAAGGTCTCGCCGCACAAGCCGTCTTTATATCCAAATACGGCCCCGCCAACCTCATCAAGTCTCTCGGCGGAGAATTTGCAACCGATTTCGGCTATACCGTAATGAGTGTATCAAGTTCGCCTTTGCAGTTGTATTTCCTCGGTTTTGCCGGACTTTTCGGTCGAATTTTTGAAACGATTACGCCCACATCGGGATATATTGCGACTGTCTTCTTTATTCGCATGTTCCAATCTCTTGCGGATATCGTTGCGGCGTACTTTATCTATGATCTTGTTAAAAAGAACGCCGGCAATATCGGCGGCACGATTATCTCCACTCTTTATCTCTGCCTACCGATTGTCTTTGCGACAAGTTCTTTGTGGGGATATATGGATAGCATAACGGCGGCTCTTATTGTGCTTACGTTCTGGTTTATGGTGGAAAAGAACAATTATCTCGGCACGGCAATTACCTTCTTTGCCGCGTGCATGTTCTCGCAAACGGCTTTGTTCGTTGCGCCGATCGTTTTGTTCTATACCGTACTTACCTGCATCAAAGACATCAAAGCAGGGGAATATCGTACCGTTATTTATGCCGGTTCGATTCTTGTTTTGTCCTTCTTTGTCTTTTACGCTTTGACCGCGCCGTTCTATATCAACTACATTCAGGACGGAACGCCGTTCTATTGCTTCAAAGCGTCTTGGAACGAACTCTTTACAAACGCCGTATACACGTTTAACGCGTTCAATTTCCAAGCGCTACTCGGCAATAACAATATGCCCGTCACGACCGCTTCGCTTGTCGTTACGATCATCTTTATCGTCTTCATGTTGTCGATGATAGGACTTGCGTATTTCAAATTCAAAAACAGAATGAATCTGATGTTGCTTGCTACGGCGTTTATCAATATGATGTTCGTTTTTGCAAACAACATGAATCCTGTTTCCGTATACGTTTCTTTGGCTTTGATGCTTATCTATGCCATCATGAATAAAGAAAAGCGTATCTTCTTCAGTTTTGTCGTATTTGCCGCGCTTGCGTTCATAAACATTTCGTATACCGAACTCTTTGTGACTTATACGTCCTCGTCAATGGGTTTATTTGCCGAAAAATCGGCGGTCATGTATGTCTTCTCGGCAATATCCCTTGCGTTTGTTCTTTACTACATTTATATCGTTTACGATATCGTGGTTTCACGCAAAGTTCGGAAGATTTCGCCGCTTAATCTGCCGGTTCTCTCTTCCGTACGCAACGTCGGTTTGAGAATTATAAAGAAATTTTACGGCATTAAGAGCAAATTTGCCCGCTGATAAAAACAACGGTTAAAAGAAAAGCAGAGAGTCAAACGGCTCTCTGCTTTTTTATTATCTAAAAAAAGTAAATTATACTGTTACGAACTTTCTGCAAATATTGTTCGTTTTGTTGACGAGGGCAAGTACTCCCTGCGCACGAAAATCAAGTTTAATCATAAAACGAATATTCTTATCCGCTTTATTGATATCGTTATACCGTAAAAGGACATTTTCGCAGGAATCACGCATCGCCGAAAAAAGGGCTTCTTTCTTTGCGCCGGCCACGGCAAGAACAAAAAGGTATGGCGGACAAGCGACGGCTTCTTCGTATGTTTTTTTCGTAATATCGAATAATGTATAAAGCGAAATCCTTTTCAATTTTGCCATTGTATAACGCTTTGTTTTTACCTTTTCGAGGTAATCGGAAAAATGAACCGATTCCATTGCCGCCATTTTCATACGGTTATGCAAACCTTCCGAAACATCATAGTAATCCGCGAGTTCATAACCGTTTATTTCTTTCATCTTATATAAGCACAAATCGTCCAAAAGACTGTTATCGGTATTGATTTTTGAAAGAATATCGTAACAAAACGGATGAACCGCTTTTTTGACGTCTTCGAGATGACCGCGTCTCAACGCAAGTCTGACCGCGCTTGCCGTCGGATACTCCGTTTCCAACGATAGTTCGTTGTCGCTTTCTTCCCGCTTGATCGTATGAAAGTGCACGTTTGGAATCAACTTTTTTGCGGCGATCATATAAGAAATGCCGAGCAAGTTATTCGGAGTGTCAAGAATATGGGCGATATCGGCGTATTCTTCGTGTTTTTCGGCATATTTTTGTAAAGCAATGCATCTGGCTTTGGGATAACTGTCGCCGTTATTCAGTGATTCGGATAAATATTCTTTGTATTCCTGCGGTTCGTCCGACAACAAATCGGCGGCTTTTTGCAATAAAGATATCTCGCCGCATTCGCTTCCGAAACTGATACAGTCAAGTGCCGGTAACGCGGAAGCGGTCTTCATGGCTCCGTAAGCGAAATTATCGGCAGGGGAAATCGCGTAAACAAGCGGAAGTTCCACCACCATATCGGCTCCGAAACTGACGGCAAGTTCGGCACGTTTGTATTTGTCGAGTACCGCCGCTTCGCCTCGCTGTACAAAAGAGCCGCTCATAATGCAGATTACCGTATCGCAACCCGTCTCCGAGCGTGCGGAAAGTAAATGTCGGATATGCCCGTTGGTCATCGGATTGTATTCGCAAATAATCGCAACAGTTTTCATTTTTTACCCCTTTTTACCTTTCGGTTGCTTGCTTTATTTTGCAAAAAAAATTATAATGGTTAAGATATATAAATTATAATATATCTTTTTATAAAAATAAAGCATTTTGGGGAGGTAATTATGTCCAAATTGATGGAAGAAATTAAAAACAAAGCCAAAACTCTCGGTAAAACGATCGTGCTTGCCGAAGGGGAAGAGCCGCGTACGCTTGACGCCGCGGAAAAGATCGTAAAACAGGGTATCGCAAAAATTATTCTCGTAGGCGATTCCGAAAAAATAAAGAGCGTTCGTCCCGATTTTGATTTTTCGCTTGTACAAGTCATCAATCCGGCGACATACGATATCGAAGACTTTGCCGACACCCTTTATCAAAGCAAATTGACAAGCAAAAAGCCGCTTACCATCGAACAAGCGCGTCAGCAAGTCAGCGGAAACCTGTTTTTCGGTGCGATGCTCGTCAAAAAAGGCTTCGCCGACGGTATGGTCGCAGGCGCGATCAACTCGACCGGAAACGTACTCAGAGCCGGACTGAACGTCATCAAAACGGCGCCCGGTTGCAAAACCGTATCGGGTATATTCCTTATGTGTTTCGACGGGACGCCCTTTAAGGACAACGAAGCGATGGTATTCGGTGACTGCGCCGTCAATATTCAGCCAACCAGCGAACAACTTTGCGATATTACGATCAGTTCCGCCGCTTCGGCAAAAGCACTTGCCGGTATCGAAACGCCTCGCGTAGCCATGCTTTCTTTCTCGACGAAAGGCAGTGCGGCTCATGCCGACGTCGATAAAGTGACCGCAGCGCTCGCTTTGGTGAAAGAAAAGCAGCCCGACCTTCTCGTCGACGGCGAATTGCAGGTTGACGCGGCATTGGTTCCGTCCGTAGCAAACCTGAAAGCCCCCGGAAGTCCCGTCGCGGGAAAAGCCAACGTCTTTATCTTTCCCGATCTCGACGCAGGCAATATCGGTTATAAAATTTGTCAACGTTTTTCAGGTGCGGAAGCCATCGGACCGATTACGCAGGGCTTTGCCAAACCGATTAACGATCTTTCGCGCGGTTGCGTAGCCGAAGATATCGTTGGCGTGGTTGCCATTACCGCACTGCAAAGCGCGGCGTTATAAAAAAAGGAGAAATCGCTATGAAAGTACTTGTTGTTAACGCAGGAAGCAGTTCCTTAAAATATCAAGTCATCGAAATGGACACCGAAACGTGTCTTTGCTCGGGCGTCGTCGAAGATATCGGCGGACATAATCCGGGTGTTGTCTACAAAAAAGGAAAAGAAAAATTCGAAGAAAAAATGAACGTAACCGACCATACGATGGCTTTGAAAATCGTTATGGAAAAAATTTGCGATAAAGATATCGGCGTCATCGCCGATTTGTCGGAAATTAAAGCAGTAGGTCACAGAGTGCTGCACTCGGGCGAAGATTTTTGCGATAGCGTTCTTATTGACGATAAAGTTATTGACATTTGCAAGAAAAACGCCGTTTTCGGTCCTTTGCACATGCCGGCTAACATCGCGGGAATCGAAATTTGCCGCAAACTCATGCCCGGCGTTCCGCAAACAGCCGTCTTCGATACCAGTTTTCACTTGACGGCACCGCAATACGCCTACCAATACGGAATTCCTTATGCGGACTACGAGCAATACAAAATTCGCAAATACGGTTTTCACGGCACGTCGCACAAATTCGTCAGCCAAACCGTCGCCGAAAAACTCGGAAAAGAAAACTGCAAAAAAATGATTACGTGCCACCTCGGGAACGGCAGTTCTCTCGCGGCAATTCTTGACGGAAAAGTGATCGATACTTCTATGGGACTGACGCCTCTCGAAGGTTTGGTCATGGGCACCCGTTGCGGCGATATCGATCCTGCCGTCGTTGAATTTTTGGCGAACACAAAAAAGATGAACGTTTCCGAAACGCTTACATATCTGAACAAAAAGAGCGGTTTTCTCGGAATATGCGGCGAATCCGATTGTCGCACGATTCAAAAAGCAATCGAAAACGGTGATAAAAAATCAAAACTTGCCATGGATATGTTTGCATACCGCGTCAAAAAATATATCGGAAGTTATGTCGCCGCGCTGAACGGGCTCGACGTCCTTGTCTTTACCGGCGGTATAGGCGAGAACAGCGATTATGTACGCGATCTCATATTGCAAAATCTTGATTATCTCGGCGTTGTTTACGACAAAGATCTGAACGCGAATGCAAAGAGAGGGGAATATAACGTCATCAGCAAACCCGAATCAAAGGTCAAAATCGTTATCCAACCGACAAACGAAGAACTGGTTATTGCCCGTGACTCCGTTCGTTGCGGAAAATTATAAGAATAATTCGGAATTATAGTTGAAAATTCTTGACAATAAACAAAAATTTCTATATAATTCTACAAGAATAACAAGCAGGGAGGTGCTAATATGGCCGTACCAAAGTCCAAAGTTTCCAAACAAAGAGGGAATACCCGTTTTGCCAATTGGAAATTGTGTCAACCGAATCTCGTAGAATGCAGCCAATGCCATTCTTTAATCGAACCTCATAAAGTATGTCCCAAATGCGGATATTACAAAGGTCAACCGGTAGTAATCAAAAAAGAAGAAAAATAATTGATTCTTCCGTTAAAAAAAATGTAAAAAAGAAATAGAGACCTTTGCGTCTCTATTTCCATATAGGAGAAAAATGATAAAAGTCGTCGTGGATTTGTACGGAGGCGATTTTTCGCCGGAAGAAACCGTCAAAGGCGCTCTGCTTGCGCTTGAAAGAGACAATGATCTCGAAGTCGTCCTATGCGGTGACAAAGAGAAAACAAAGTCACTTTTAGGCGAAAAAGCGTCGGACAGCCGTATAGAAATACTGGACGCGCCGGGCGTAATTACCAACGACGACGATCCCGTCGGCGCGGTCCGTTTCAAAAAGGATTCGTCTTTGATCGCCGGAATCGATTATTTATCGGCGAACGACGACGCAAAAGGCTTTGTTTCCACAGGCAGTTCGGGTGCGGTTTTGTCCGCCGCCGTTTTGTTGTCGAAAAGAATTCGCGGCGTCAACCGTCCTGCGCTTGCGCCCATTTTGCCGACGGTCATCGATGAAAAAAAAGTTATTTTAATCGACTGCGGCGTCAATACCGAACCGAAAGCGAATAATCTATTGCAATTCGCCCAAATGGGCGTAGGATATGCCAAATTAAACGGGGTACAAAATCCCAAAGTAGGTTTGCTCAGCAACGGCGCAGAGGATAAAAAAGGAAACACGCTTACCAAAGAGGCTTTTTCGCTATTGAAAGAAAGCAATCTGAATTTTGTCGGTAATATCGAAGCGCGCGAAATACTTTCGGGCGACATTGACGTTCTTGTTTCGGACGGTTTTTCGGGAAACATCGCCCTAAAAGCATGCGAAGGAACGGCTCTTTCGATGTTTTCATTGATAAAAGACGGCATTATGAAAGGCGGTATTCGCGCAAAAATAGGCTATCTGCTATTGAAACCCGTTTTGAAAAAAATCAAACACACGATGGACTATAACGAATACGGCGGAGCGGTGCTTGTCGGGCTTGAAAAAGTAATCGTAAAAGCGCACGGCTCATCCAAAGCAAACGCCGTCGCCAACGCTATTCTGCAAGTAAAAAGCCTTGCCGAAAAGAATCTGCCGGCATATATCGCACAAGAAATACAATGATAGATTACGATACGATAGAAAAAAAACTCGGATATGTTTTTTCCGATCGACGTCTTCTCGAAACAGCGTTGACTCATTCTTCTTTTTCTCACGATAAAGGGAACAAAAACAACTACGAGCGCTTGGAGTTTGTCGGGGACGCTCTACTTGACTATTGGGTCGGATTATATCTTTTTGAACATTTTCCGGACAAAAAAGAGGGAGAACTGACAAAACTTCGCGCAAATCTCGTCCGAGAAGAAACGCTGTCGGAGATATGCGACAAACTCGACCTTATGAAATATCTTCGTATGTCGGAGGGACAACAACAAAACCCGATTTTTTCATCGCGCGCCGTTCGGTGCGATGTATTTGAAGCCGTACTCGGAGCCGTTTTACTCGATTCGGGGAAGAATGTTTCCGTTTGCGGAAAAATCATTGAAAAATTCGTTTTACCTTATTTGAAAACAGATTTTACCGATTATAAATCGGCTTTATACGAATGGGCGGCAAAAAGCGGCAAGCAACCGACTTTTTGTTCCGAGACAATCGAACATAACGGTGAAAAGCAGTATTTTGTCATCCTGTCCATCGACGGAACGGAAGTTTCGACCGGTTGCGGTTTGAACAAAAAGAAAGCGGAAACCGAAGCGTGTCGTTCTTATTTGAAAAACATTCAAAAATAAATTATTTTTTTGCATATTTTTGCTTGACATCGGATAGAATAATGATATAATTGATTTAGCAGTCAAACAAAGTGACTGCTAACAGACTGAAAGCCGATTGCCAGAGGAAATATGAGTAGCGAAACACTTTCCGAAAGAAAACAAAAAATATTGAAAGCGGTCGTTGACGAATACATCGTCAGCGCTTCTCCCATTTCGTCGGGCGAAATACAAACCAAGCATTTTCCGTCCATCAGCAGTGCGACGATACGAAACGAACTTTCCGCGCTGGAAGAAATGGGATACTTGATACAACCGCATATTTCCGCGGGCAGAATTCCGTCCAAAAAGGCATACTCTTTATACGTAGAGCGTTTCGTCGAAAAAGCGCCGCTGTCCAATAAAGAAGTGGCAATGATCGAGACCGCTTTTCGGGATCGGTTCGGAGAAGTGGAAGACATCGTCCGTAGGACGGCAAAAGTAATCAGCGATATGACCAATTATACTTCGGTCATTGTGTTAAATAATGTCGAAGAAGTCAACCTGAAAGAGATAAAACTCGTCGGGCTGGACGAAAGAAGTCTGCTTGTTATCATTATTACCGACAACGGCATTATTCGCGACAAAGTCGTTACTCTTTCAAACGAAATCGACGAAACGTACGTACGCGACGCCAATGCGCTTATCAATAAAATCTTTTCGGGAAAAACCCTTGGAGAAATCAAATCGCCGCAAGAAATGATCGACGCCGAACTACAAGAATTCAGAGAACTGTACGAACTTGTTCTGGAAATACTGAAAGCGTACTGTCGAAGCGAAGAAAACGTCATTATGGAAGGGCGGAGCAAGTTTTTGGAAAGCCCGGATCAAAGTCTGGAATCGACAAAAGACTTTTTATCGGTAATCGATACGCAGGAACAACTCGTCGATCTCATAGAAAACGGCGACGGGATCGAATACAGCGTCAAAATCGGAAAAGACGAAAACGGCGGAATCGATCGATGCGCCATTATCACGGCAAAATATCGCTATAAAGGAAAGGAAATCGGTTCTGCGGGCGTTATCGGTCCCGAAAGAATGGATTACGGCAAGGTAATCAGCGTTTTAGAAACGGTTCGTAAGACCATAGAAGATATAAACGGAGGCAACGATGACTGAAAAAAAGAAGAAGACAAAAGAGGAAGAAATCAAAAAAGCAGAAGAAAAGACGGAAGAATTGAACGAAAATTCCGAACCGATACAAATTCCGTCCGATGACGCGGAAATAACGGATAAAAAAAGCGAAGCGGATGAATACAAGGATATGTTACAGCGACTTCAAGCCGAATTCGACAATTACAGAAAACGTAATCAAGAATCGATCAAGACGGCGAGAAACGACGGCATAAACGAGATGATTTTAGAACTTCTTCCCGTTATGGACAGTTTTGAAAGGGGGCTGGGCACGGTGGAAGAAAGCGCGAAAGCGGGTTTGGAACTGATTTGCAAACAACTCGGAAATCTTCTTACCAAATACGGCGTAGAAGAAATCGACGCACTCGGAAAAGATTTTGATCCGAATTATCATCATGCCATCGCACAATGCGAAGACGCCGAAAACGCAAATAAAGTAGTAGAAGTATTTCAAAAAGGCTATATAAGAAAAGAAAAAGTGTTACGCGCCGCTTTGGTGAAAGTAGCACAATAACAAAAAGTAAAGGAGGACTTTTTTTATGGCTAAAATAATCGGTATCGACCTTGGCACCACGAACTCGTGCGTAGCCGTAATGGAAGGCGGCGAAGCCGTCGTCATCCCGAACGCGGAAGGAGCGAGAACGACTCCGTCCGTCGTCGGTTTTGCAAAAGACGGTCAACGCCTTATCGGTCAAGTGGCAAAACGTCAAGCCGTCGTCAATCCCGAAAAGACAATCGCGTCTATCAAAAGAGAAATGGGAACGTCGCACAAAGTAAACATCGACGACAAATCGTATACGCCGCAGGAAATATCGGCAATGATTTTGTCCAAACTGAAACAAGACGCAGAGACCTATCTCGGACAAAAAGTTTCGCAGGCGGTTATTACCGTACCCGCTTATTTTTCAGACAGCCAACGTCAAGCGACGAAAGACGCCGGAAAAATAGCCGGACTCGAAGTTTTGCGCATCATCAACGAACCGACTGCGGCGGCACTCAGTTACGGACTCGATAAAGAAGCGAGCAATCAAAAAATTCTGATATACGACCTCGGCGGCGGTACGTTCGACGTATCTATTCTCGAACTCGGCGACGGCGTATTCGAAGTACTTGCCACCAACGGCGATACGAAACTGGGCGGAGACGACTTCGATAACGAAATCATCAAGTGGGTTGTGTCCGAATTCAAAAAAGACTCGGGTATCGATTTGACTTCCGATAAAATGGCGATGCAACGCGTTAAGGAAGCGGCTGAAAAAGCAAAAATCGAATTGTCCGGAATTCAGCAGGCGAATATCAACCTGCCTTTTATCACCGTCGGACCGAACGGACCGATGCACATCGATATGAACCTCACGAAAGCAAAATTCGACGATATGACCGAATTTTTGGTCAAAAAGACGATTACGCCGACGTTGCAAGCCTTGAAAGACGCAGGACTTAACGCAAGTCAAATCGATAAAGTCGTATTGGTCGGCGGCTCTACCCGTATCCCCGCCGTATATCAAGCGGTCAAAAATCTGATCGGAAAAGATCCGTACAAGGGCATCAACCCCGACGAATGCGTCGCGCTCGGCGCGGCTATACAGGCAGGCGTTCTTGCCGGAGACGTCAAAGACGTCCTTCTCCTCGACGTAACGCCTCTTTCGCTCGGTATCGAAACGATGGGTGGCGTCTTTACCAAACTGATCGACAGAAACACCACGATTCCGACGAAAAAATCGCAAATATTCAGCACGGCAAGCGATAACCAGACGAGCGTCGATATTCACGTTCTGCAAGGTGAAAGAGCCATGGCTGCCGATAATAAGACGCTTGGCAGATTCGAACTGACCGGTATTCCGCCGGCGATGAGAGGCATTCCGCAAATCGAAGTTACTTTCGATATCGACGCGAACGGTATCGTCAGTGTTACGGCTTTGGATAAAGGTACGAACAAATCGAATAATATCACAATCACCGCTTCGTCCAATCTGACGGAAGACGATATCGATAAAGCGGTTAAAGAAGCGGAAAAATACGCCGAAGAAGACAAAAAACGCAGAGAACTGATCGACATGAAGAACAATGCGGAACAGTTGATTCTTGCCGTGGATAAAACCGTAGCCGAATCGGGCGACAAGATTTCTCCCGAAGAAAAAACGACGCTCGAAGAAGCCTCCAAAACGGCAAAAGACAAACTTGCCAACGCGACGACGGCGGACGACGTCAAGGCCTTGACCGAAGAACTCAGCAAGACAACCAACCCCATCTTCACCAAACTCTATCAACAAGCGCAGGCAGCCGGACAAACCGGCGGCGAAGGCGCAGGTATGGGCGACGACAGCACGATCAATATCAACCCCGACGATATTAAGTAAAAAAAATGGCAGAAAAAGATTATTACGGGATATTAGGTTTGGAAAAAACGGCGAATGCGGACGAAATTAAGTCCGCATATCGTCGTTTGGCAAAAAAATATCATCCCGACGTTTATGCGACGGCGAGCGACGCCGAAAAAAAGAACGCAGAAGAAAAATTCAAAGAAGTACAGCACGCATACGACGTTTTGAGCGATCCGCAGAAAAAAGCCGCATACGATCAATACGGAAGCGAGGACGGACCGATGGGCGGAGGCGGAGCGGGATTTAACCCGTTCGGCGGAGGCGGCGGTTTTGACTTTTTCTCCGATATTATCAATAATTTTACCGGGGGCGGCAGAGCAAGTCGTTCGCAAGACAGAGACGGAGACGACATAGAAGTCGCCGTCAATCTTGCTTTCAAAGAAGCCTGTTTCGGTGCAAAAGACAAAGAAATTCATTATACCCGTATCGAACGTTGTTCGGCTTGTAACGGTTCGGGCGCAAGTAACCCGAATGCCGTTCGGACCTGCTCCAAATGTGGCGGTTCGGGGGTAATTAACGTACAAAAAAGAACAATGTTCGGTGTGATGAGTTCGCAAATGGTCTGTGACGCATGTGGCGGATCGGGTAAAGCCATCACCGAAAAGTGCCGCGAATGTTCGGGGAAAGGACGAATTCGTCGTCAAAGAATGCTGAAAGTCAACATCCCTGCGGGCATAGACAACGGTCAGATGATGACTATACGCGGGGAAGGTTGCGCGCCTGCGTCACTTCGCGGGGAATTCGGTAATCTCGTACTGGTCTTCCGTGTAGCGCCTCACGCGCTCTTTGCACGCGAAGGCACAAATATCAGTTTTGAATTGCCGATTACCGTCACACAGGCGGCTTTGGGCGCAAAAATCACGATTCCCACACTGAACGGTACGACGCAGATAGAAATACCGGAGGGTACGCAAAACGGAACCGTTCTTCGCGTGAAAGGCAAGGGAATAAAAGACTTGCGCAGGGAAGCGTACGGCGACTTGTATATTCACATTATCGTCGATATTCCGAAAAATCTTAACAGGAAGCAACGGGATATACTCGAAGAAGCGCAGAGTGTACTGGAAAAAGCACGCTATGATAAAATAGAAAAATACAATAAAACATTGCGGGATTTATAAAAAAATGAAATGGTATGAAGTCATCGTAAACACCACTTCGGAAGGCACCGACTTAATGGCCGATGCCTTTTTTTCCGTCGGATGCGAAGGTGTAAAGATTTTAGATAAAAACGACGCCCTCGACGTCGTCAACAATACGTCTTTATGGGACTATATCGACAACGATTTATTGCAAGCGGACAATACGGCTCGCGTAAGCGGTTTTTTCCCCATAAACGAATCCAAACAAAAAGTAGAAGAGTTCAAAAAAATTTGCTTTGACCGCGGTTTGTCGGTAGGAGAAATCAATATCGTCGAGGTCGAAGACACCGATTGGTATGACAATTGGAAAAAATATTATGCGCCCATTCACGCCGGAAAATATCACATCGTTCCCAAATGGCTTCATGACGATATTCCCGAAGATTCCGTTCGCATTCTGATCGATCCGGGCATGGCTTTCGGGACAGGTGCGCACGAATCGACGAAAATGTGCCTTTTGCTTATGAGTGAAAACGTGTTTACGGATAAGAAAGTAATCGACGTCGGCACCGGAAGCGGAATACTCGGTACGGCGGCGCTTCTTTCCGGGGCTTCGTCGTGTTATATGTGCGACATTGACGAAATAGCCGTTAAAGCCGCAATAGATAATGCCGAATTAAACGGCGTAACGGAAAAAGCGGTTATAGAACAAGCGGATTTGCTCGAAAAAAGCGATATGACGGGCGATATTGTCCTCGCAAACCTTACGGCGGATATTTTGGAAAAACTCGCCGACGGCTTAAAAAATCATATCGAAAAAGGAGGCGTACTGATTTGTTCGGGAATCATACATGAAAGAATCGAAGACGTGCGCACCGCGTTCGATAAAGCCGGGCTTATGTTTGATAAAATGATAACGATGGGCGAATGGGACGCTATGCAATTCCATAAAGAATAAAAAAATGGACTTAAAGAGATTTTTTACCGAAACGCCGATTATCGGAGATAAAGCCTATTTGACGGGGAAAGAATGCTACCATGCCGTCAAGGTTATACGCGTCAAACCCGGCTATAAACTGATTCTTTGCGACGGGACGCCGTTTGATTTTTACGGAACGGTCGTGGCAACAAGCAAAGATTCGGTCGAAGTAAAAATCGAAAAAAAAGTCCCGAACGAGACGGAAATCGAAGAAGAAATAACGCTTTATATCGGCGCGAATAAAGATCTCGATACAGTAACCCAAAAAGCCGTGGAAATGGGCGTAAAAAAGATCGTTCCGTTTACTTCGGCGCATTGTAACGTGGCGACCGTCAACACCGAAAGGATGCGCTCGATTGTCCTCGAATCAAGCAAACAATGCGGAAGAAGCACTCTCGCCGAGTTTTGCGACGTAATTACTTTTGACGATTTGCTTAAAATCGATTCTAAAAACGTCCTCGCTTTCTACGAATACGAACGGAACAACCGTATCTGCGAACAAACGATCGAAAAAAACAAACCCATTTCGTTGATAATCGGATGCGAAGGCGGATTCTCCGTTGAAGAATACGAAAAAATGAAAAAAAATAACTTCCGCACACTGACGCTCGGCAAAAGAATACTCCGCGTCGGAACGGCGGTTGTAGCCGCATGCGCATTGATAAACGAACGGCTCGGTGAAATATGAAAGCGGTCGTTTTTACCCTCGGTTGCAAAGTAAACCGTTACGAATCCGATTTTTTAGCGCAAGAATTGGAGAAAATAGGATACGAAGTCACCGACGAACCGGTCTATGCCGATTTGTATATTCTGAACACATGCGCCGTCACGCAAGAAGCCGAAAAAAAATCAAGGCAAGCGGTGACAAGGTGTCGCAAGTGTAATCCCGAAGGAAAAATCTTCGTAATCGGTTGCGCTTCGCAAAATCATCCCGATTCTTTTGTGAAAGACAACGTTGTCTATATCGGCGGTACGGCGACCAAAAAAAACGTGCTTGCCCATTTGAACGACGAAATAAAAATCTTCGGACATAACGAACCGTCCGAAGAATTCGAAGATATGTTTTTATATCGTCCGACAAGGACGCGCTCTTTTATCAAAATTCAAGATGGTTGCGACCGATTCTGCACCTATTGTCTTATTCCGTACTTGCGCGGACGAAGCCGTTCGAGAAATCTTGCGGAAATCGTCCGAGAAGCACAAATTTTATCCGAAACAACTCCGGAAATCGTCCTTACCGGCATCAACGTAATGGCGTACGGGCAGGATAACGGAGAAAGTCTTGATAAACTCGTCGACGCTTTACGCACGGTAAACGCAAGAATACGTTTGAGTTCTTTCTATGCCGAAGGCATTACCGAAAGTCTGCTTGACAAACTATTTTCTTTGCAAAAATTTTGTCCGCATTTTCACTTATCTTTGCAAAGCGGCGACGCCGACGTATTGAAAAAGATGAATCGCCATTATACGCCCGAAGAATATATGAAAAAAATCGATTTGATTCGCTCGTATGACAAAAACGCTTCCGTCGCGACCGATATTATCGTCGGGTTTCCTACGGAAACGGACAAAGGATTCAAAAACTCATACAATTTTGCAAAAGAAGCCGCTTTTTCGGATTTGCACGTTTTCCCGTTTTCGGCACGGGAAGGAACGGCGGCATATAAAATGCCGGGCGTCGATAAAAACGTGATCGAACAAAGAAAAGAAAAAATGCTCGGATTAAAAAAAGATTTACGAGTAGAATTTTTGAAAAAAAACATCGGAATCGAGCATGAAGTTCTTATCGAAGAAAAAGCGGGGGATTTATATTGCGGTTATTCCCGTAATTATATAAAAATATATACAGACGAAAACGAGGGCATCGTAAAAACACGCCCGCATTCGATATATAAAGACGGATTACAATAAAAAGGAGATAGAAAAATGAAAGAAGACTGTTTGTTTTGTAAAATCGCCGCGGGGATCATCCCAAGTAGGTTTATCTATGAAGATGAAAAAATGATTATCATCAAGGATATCAATCCGCAGGCAAAACTGCATTATCTCGCTATTCCGAAAGAACACTATGACGATATAAGCGATATATCCATACGTTCACCGGAAACACTGACGCACCTTTTTACGGTAATCGCCGAAAAAAAGGTCGAACTCGGCTTCAAAGACGGTTTCCGCGTCATAACAAACGCAGGGGAGAACGGCTGCCAAAGCGTAAAACACGTTCATATCCACTTGCTCGGCGGAGAAAAACTGTCCGAAAAAATGGGTTAATAAAGCATAAAAAAAGGGCTGTTATCAAAACAGCCTTTTTTCTTAATACTTTCTTTTTCTTGCGTTTTCCGCTTTCTTTTTTCTTTTAACGCTGGGTTTTTCATAAACCTCGTGTTTTTTCAAATCACCGATAATGCCGTCTGTCGAGCATTTTCTTTTCCAACGACGAAAAGCGCTGTCTACCGTTTCATTTTCTTTCACGATTACTGTAGCCATTTATTGATTCACCCCCTCCGTAATTGATATGTAGGTATCATATATGATTTTTCAAAAAAAGTCAAATATTTTATACAATATTTTTTTTGTCGAAGTATTTTATTTTTTTCACGCGAAATACTAATTTTGTCAAATGGCTTTTTTCTCATATGACAAGACGTAGAATAGAAACGAAGGGAGGATTATGATATGGAAAAAGAAAAAAATTACAGAAAAATATTCGCAAAAGAAGCAAAAAAAAGATTGGCGACCGTTACTGTAAACGACGTCGGGGACGAAAGATATTTTTTGAACAACCGTCGCCTGACGCAGGAAGAAATAGCCGCAATGGAAAACGTAATCGACGAAATATCCGCAAGCGACGAGTTTATCCCGAACCCTATCGGGCGTTTTATCGATAAAAAGGAGTACGAACTGTTAGACGAACCGTCTCGTCAGAAATACGTTTTGGATCTGAGCAAAATCTACATAGAAATAAAAGAAAAAAAATCGAAATAATTTTTGAAAAAAAATAAGGATATTTGCCGTAATGTGTCGAATATTTTTTTAGAATGTACCCGGAGAGTTTTATCGAACAACTGAAAGACCGTCTCGATATCGTGGAGGTCATATCGCAATATGTCCCGACGCAGAGAAAAGGGCGCGACTATTGGGCGTGTTGTCCTTTTCATCACGAAAAAACGCCTTCTTTTCAGATAAGACACGATCAGCAGGTATATCGCTGCTACGGGTGCGGCAAACACGGCAACGTGTTTACCTTTGTTATGGAACAGGACGGAATCGGTTTTGTCGAAGCAGTCGAACTTCTCGCAAAAAAAACCGGACTCCCTTTGCCCGAACAAACGTATAATCCCGAAGAAGCGAAAAAAAAGCAACTGCTCGAAAAAATTTATGCGATCAATAAAGAAACGGCGCTCTTCTATTATAACAATTTGAAAACGGACAAAGGACAAATTGCGCTCGAATACCTTGCCGGGAGAGAATTGACAAGGGAAACGATACAGCACTTCGGCATGGGGTACTCGGCTGATTTTGACGCCTTGCCGCAATATCTGTACAAAAAAGGCTACGATTATCCGTCTATGCAAGCAGCCGGCGTCATCGGTATCAACGAATCGGGCAAGCCGTATGACTTTTTCGGCGGAAGACTGATGATACCCATTATCGGCGGCACAGGAAAGGTGCTCGGTTTTACGGGAAGACTCCTGGAAGCAAAACCGGATTTTGCAAAATACAAGAACACCTCGACGACGCTCGCTTTCAACAAACGGAAAAATCTTTTCGGAATCAACAATTACCGAAAATATAAGCAGAATTCTCCGAGAAAAATGATTCTTGTCGAAGGGCATATGGACGTGATCACGCTGTATCAAGCGGGTATTCCTTATGCGGTCGCTTCGATGGGTACGTCTCTGACGATCGAACAATGTCGTGAAATCAAAAGAAACGCCGATATCGTGTACGTTTCTTACGACGGCGACAGTGCCGGACAAAACGCAACGATACGCGGACTCGACCTATTGAAAGGGCAGGGGCTGGACGTAAAAGTCGTTTGCCTTACCGACAATCTCGATCCCGACGACTATATCAAAAAATACGGACGAGACGGCTATTTGAGATTGATGGACGAAGCCTTGCCTCTTATCGATTTCAAACTGAAAGCGGTGGCAAAAGGACATACTTTTTCTTCCTCCGACGACAAAGTAAAATACGCGCGAGAAGCCATCGAAGTCTTAAAAGATCTTGACGAAGTGGAAAAAGCTGTTTATGTCGAAACAGTCAGCCGTTTGTCGGGGCTGGATAAAGACGTTCTTTTAGGCAAAGCCAAAGAACCGCCGAAAACAACCGCCGAACCGACTGGGAAAACCGACGATCCGATCACCGAAGAAAGGGAGCAGACGGCAGTCGACCTTGCGGCGCAGTTCTGCTTGTCTTGTATGTATTTCGGATGCTCGTTTGTTAAAATCGTCGACGTTAATTCCGATTATTTTCCGAAAACGGAACACAAAAGGATTATCGAATACATTCAGGAATGCGGAAAAACCAATATCTATCCGAGAGCCGACAAATTATACGAACTGCTGGATAACGACGAAGCCGCCGCGATCGTCGACGCGCAGGAAACAATCAAAAGAGAGAATCAAGCCGACTACTACGCAAACAGTCTACGCATTCTGAAAAAAGAATACTTTACCAAGGAAAAAGCAAGGCTTATCGCCGAATTAAGTACTGAACAGGATGAAAACGTCAAAAAGGAAATCAAACTGAAAATCGTACAACTAACCAAACTATCTTTATAATAGGAGAAAACATTATGGTCGAAAAAGAAGAACGAAAGAAGCAGGAACTTGCCAAAATAATCGAACTGTATAAGGAAAAGAAAGCCATATCCGAAGACGAACTTCTGAACCGCATGGATCGGATTCAACTTGACGCCAACGATATGGAAGACGTCTATGCCACTTTGGAACAAAACGGCATCAAAGTCACGTCCGTAGCCGATCAGGAAAAGTTCAGCAGCGAAATGATTCAAAAAATCATGAGCGAAGTCAGTGTGGACGATTCGGTGAAAATGTACCTGAAAGATATCGGTCGCGTTCCGCTGCTTTCACCGCAGGAAGAACTGGAAATCGCGCGCAGAATGACCGACGAACACGACGAAGAGGCCAAGAAAAAGTTGATTAACGCCAACTTGCGTCTCGTCGTCAATCTTGCCAAAAGATACGTCGGACGAGGCATGCAGTTTCTCGATTTGATTCAGGAAGGGAACCTCGGACTGATGAAAGCCGTGGAAAAATTCGATTATACGCGCGGATATAAGTTTTCGACGTACGCCACTTGGTGGATTCGTCAGGCGATCACAAGATCCCTTGCCGATCAGGCGCGTACGATTCGTATCCCCGTGCACATGGTGGAGACGATTAACCGTTTGACCAAAATCAGTCGGACCCTTTTACAAAAACTGGGCAGAGAACCCACCCAAGCGGAAATCGCCGAAGCAATGGGGATTCCTGAGTCCAAAGTCGCCGAAATTCAAAAAATCGCACTCGATCCGGTTTCTCTCGAAACGCCGATCGGCGAAGAAGAAGACAGCCATCTGGGAGACTTTATCGAAGACAAAACGACGGCAAGTCAACTCGATATCGCCGAAAGCAAGATGCTGAAAGAACAAATCAACGAGATACTCGGCACGCTTGCACCGCGTGAAGCGGCAGTACTGATTTTGCGTTACGGTTTGCGCGACAACCGTACGCGTACTCTCGAAGAAGTCGGCAAAGTCTTTAACGTAACGCGTGAAAGAATACGTCAGATCGAGGCGAAAGCCCTTCGTAAACTTCGCCATCCCAACAAAATCAAAAAGTTTCAGGATTTTTTGGATAAATAATGCAACTGTCCGTACGTCTCAACCGTCTTCTTGCCGAAATTGACGGAAAAACATGCGCGGATATCGGCTGCGATCACGGAAAACTCATCGTTTGCGCCGTAAAAGGTAAAAAAATCGAACACGGATACGCCGTCGATATCAGTCGCGAAAGTCTGCAAAAAGCAAAGGATCTCGCCGCCGAAAACGAAATCGAAGATAAAATCGATTTTTTGTACGGCGACGGTTTTTTGCCTTTGCCCGAAAAACAAGACGCGATTGTCATTGCCGGCATGGGGGCACGCGAGACGGTTCATATCTTATCGCAAGGCGATTACGGCAAAAAATACATTTTGTCTCCGCATCAGGAAGCACATGTTTTGAGACGGTTTCTTGCGGAAAACGATTACTTTATCGAAAAGGATTATTACATATTCGATAAAAAATACTATCCTATCATCGTTGCCGTAAAAGGGAAGTCCAATTATACGGATAAAGAATATTTTTTCGGCAAAAACACACCGCCCGATAAAATCTTTTTTTCTTATGTGAAAAGAAGAAAAGCGATACTTGACAAACTGTTTAAGGAAGTAGGAGATAAACTTTCCGAAGAAAAGAAAAAAGAAAGAGAGGAGGCAACATGTATCTTGTCAAGGACATAACCGATATTATCGAAGAATTCGCACCCCTCGAAACACAATTTTCGTACGATAAATGCGGCTTAAAAACGGGAAATAAAAATCAGCCCGCATTAGGTGTGCTCGTGACGCTCGATCTCAACGAAAACGTCGTAAAAGAAGCGCAAAAAAAAGGTTGTAATCTTATCGTCGAACATCATCCGTCCATTTGGACCGCTTGGAAAGAAATCGATACGGCATATCCCAAAACAAAAGCCCTTATCTATGCGGCGTCTCAAAACATCGCCGTATATTCCGCTCACACAAATATAGACAACGCGGACGGCGGACTCAATGACCTTTTCGCCAAAAAAATCGGACTGACCGCGGTAAAAAAACTACCTTTCGGGCGCATGGGTTTACTCGAAAAAGAAATGACCGTCGAAGAATTCGCAACAATTATCGGCAAAAAAATAAACGACAAAAATATAAAAATTATCGGAAACAACCAAAAAAAGCTACTTAGTATCGCCGTAATAAACGGCGCGGGAGGAGGAGAAGAAGAAACGATCCTCAAAAGCATAGAAGCAGGGTGCGACGCGCTCGTTACAGCCGAAGTAAAATATAACGTCGCACGGTTGTCAAAAGATATCGGCTATGCTATAATAGAAGTCGGACACTATACGAGCGAAATCGCTTTTAATGATTTGATTTCTTCTCTTATCCGTTCAAAACTAAACGATTTTCCCGTTTTTTCTTCGGAAACATTGGAAAATCCGTATTGTCAATAAAAGGAGAGCATTTATATATGTCACTGTCAAAAATACTCGATTATCAAAAAAAAGATCTCGTTTTATACCGTCGGGAAAAAGAACTCGCCGAATCCAACGAAGCCAAAAGAGCGCTTCTTTGCAGAAAAGCATTCAACGACGCCGACAACAGTCTGAACGATTTGAAACAAACGTTGGACAGTTATTATCGCGCGTTGGATGAATTATCGCTGAAAGCAAAAAATGCGGAAGAAATAAAACATAGTCTTTTTTCGGAATCGGAAACACTCGGTACCGACGAAGAATATGCCGCATTTGAGAAAAAACTGGAAGAATTCGATAAATTTGTCGGTGATATTACGAAAGAAATCGCAAAAATAACCAAACAAATAAGCGACGTCGCCGTACAAAACAAAACAACACACGATAAACTTTTTGTACTGAATCGCGAATACGTTATCAGCAAAACAAAATTTATCGCGCAGAAAGACGCTTTTGAAAAAGAGGCGGAGCCGGTCAGAAAACAACTCGAAGAAATCACGAAAGACATTGACGCAAAATTGCTCGAAAAATATAACGCTATCCGCGCGGCAAAAAAAATGCCCGCTTTCGTCCCGTTTATGGACGGAACAAACTGCGGCGCCTGCGGTATGGACATCGGGATCGAAGTCGGTAAAAAACTCGTAAATTCGGGCGATATGACGGAGTGTCCACATTGCGGAAGAATCGTCTACAAGATTTGATAAAATAAAAATAAAACGCATATCATAGAACATCTTTGTAACGGGGGTGTTCTATGTTCTTTATCAAAATGAACGGGCTGGAAAACGACTATATTTTCGTAAAAAAGGCCCAAAATGATCTTTCCGCCGGAGCGGTGCGTTTACTTTGCGACCGAAAAAGCGGCATAGGCGCGGACGGCGTCGTCCTTGTCTCGGACAGTCTTATTTGCGACTGCAAAATGCAAATATATAACCGGGACGGAACGGAAGCGGAAATGTGCGGAAACGCTTTACGCTGTCTCGGTCGATATCTTGCCGATACCAACCCGAAAAAAACGTTTTTTTCCGTCGAAACAAGAGCCGGCGTAAAAGAAGTCGAGAAAAAGGAAAACGAAGAATTTGAGTGCAATCTCGGCGCTCCTCGCGCGTTCGATCGAGAAGCGTACCGAATAACGATTGACGACGAAATGATCGACGGGTATCGCGTCGACATGGGAAATCCGCATTTTGTGCTTTTTCATCCCTATAACGATGAATTAGCCGAAAAAATAAGCGAAAATACCGATTACTTCCCGCAAAGGACGAACGTTGAGTTTGTGGAAATGACAGCCAATGTGCCGCATGTACGCGTGTACGAACGGGGCTGCGGCGAAACGAGCGCCTGCGGAACGGGCGCGGCGGCGGTTTTTGCCGTAATCGGGAAAAAAGAATTGAGCATTATCTTGCCGGGCGGCGCGCTGAATTGCCGCAAAAACGAAAAAGGAGAAATCCTGCAAAGAGGTAAAACCGCTTACAACTTTACGGGAAGCATAGAAAAAAATGTTACACCTGAACGAAAACTATAAAAACCTGAAAGAAAGTTATTTATTTACCGACATCGCAAAAAAAGTATCGGTTTTTACGGCAAATAACCCCGACAAAACGACGATACGACTGGGTATCGGAGACGTCACGCAACCGATTATTCCGGAAGTGGTGAACGCGATGAAAAAAGCCGCGGAAGACATGGAACGCAAAGAGACTTTTCACGGTTACGGTCCCGAACAGGGGTATCCGTTTTTGCGTGAAAAAATCGCTTCCTATTACGCGACCGAAATGAACGTTGTTCTCGATACCGACGAAATTTTCGTTTCGGACGGCGCAAAAAGCGACATCGGCAATTTTACCGACCTTCTCGGCGATAACGAAATCGTCGTTCCCGATCCCGTTTATCCCGTGTATGTAGATAGCAATATAATGCTCGGAAGAAAAATATCTTACATAAACGGTAACGTAGGCAACGGATTTTTGCCAATTCCCGATCAAAACACGAAAGGAGACGTATTTTATCTTTGTTCTCCGAATAATCCGACGGGCGCCGTTTATTCTCGTGAGCAATTAAAAAAATGGGTTGACTTTGCCATAGAGAACAAAGCGCTCATTCTCTTTGACGCGGCTTACGAATCCTTTGTTCGAGGCGACTTGCCCCGTTCGATTTTTGAAATCGAGGGAGCAAAACAATGCGCCGTCGAATTTTGTTCATTCTCGAAGACGGCAGGCTTTACCGGACTTCGTTGCGGATATACCGTCGTACCGAAAACGCTCGTTTTCGACGGAATGAGTCTGAACAAGATGTGGCTTCGCCGTCAAACGACAAAATTCAACGGCGTTTCCTACGTCACACAACGCGGAGCCGAAGCCGTTTTTTCGGAAAACGGTTTGAAAAACATACGAAAAACAATTGAAATTTATCGTGAAAACGCAAAAATTATGACTGAAACAATGGAAAAAGCCGGAATATGGTATACGGGCGGCGTACATTCTCCCTATGTGTGGATACAATGTCCGAACGGCAAAAACTCGTGGGAATTCTTTGATTTGTTATTGAACGAATGCGCCGTCGTCGGTACGCCCGGAAGCGGTTTCGGTGCAAACGGAGAAGGTTATTTCCGTCTGACCGCTTTCAATACGCTTGACAATACAAAAGAAGCGATGCGTCGCTTACTGACTTTATAAAAAAAGAAAACGATTTGTTTGCCCGTCGATTATTTCGACGGGTTTTTTATATATTATTTAATATATTTTTTGAAAACAGTTGTCATTTTGTTTCGGCTATGGTATTATTTTTCCATAATTTGTTAATTCGGAGCGATATATGCTTAAAATATATAAAAATAAGAAAATTTTCCAAGAGAATGTTTTGCCGCGCTACGCCTGCGGTTTTCCTCTTGACGAAAACAACCGTGAAAGAATTTCTCTTTTAGACAGCAAATGGCGTTTCAAGTTTTATTCCAAAGTATCCGAAGCGCCCGACAATTTTTATGAAGACAGTTTTGACTGTTCGGATTTCGACTTGATTTCCGTTCCGTCCGAGTGGCAAATCAAAGGATACGACATCCCTCTGTACGCCAACATAACTTACCCGTATGCTATCGATAACAACCCGATTACCGCACCGCACATCCGTGATCAGTACAATTCGGTCGGACTGTATATCCGCGAATTTGATTATGACGGCAAAGCGGAACGGGTGGTTCTGCATTTCGGCGGCATTAACCCAAGCGGAGAGATTTATCTCAACGGCGATTACGTCGGATACAGCGAAGATACGTTCGATCCGCAGGAATACGACGTAACAGACTTAATTAAACCCGGTATAAACCGTCTGTGCGTTGCCGTATATCGCTATTGCACGGGCAGTTATCTCGAAGATCAGGACATGTGGCGTCTATCGGGTATATTCCGCAGCGTATCGCTCGTACGCCTTACGACTTTTTCCGTTCGTGACGCGTACGTATCCACCTGCAAATTGAAAAACGATTATTCCTCGGCGCGTTTTGAACTTGTTACGGAAACAAACGCGACGGAAAAATTCGACGTTACCGTTACGCTTACGGATAAAAAAGGAAAAGTCTTGTTTTCCCAAACCGAAAAAGCGTCGACGAAAAACGTTTTTGTCGGTGACATCGATAAAATTGAACCGTGGTCACATGAATATCCCGTTTTGTACCGCTTTACCGTTACGCTTACGGATAACGGAAAAACGATTGACAAAAGGTCTTTTGCCTACGGATTCAAAGAGGTAAAAATCGTAGGTATGGATAAAGAGGGCAGAGGACCGTTTATTCTTTTGAACGGACGGCCTTTGAAATTCCGTGGCGTAAACCGTCATGAATTTCACCCGGAATACGGTCACGCCGTACCCGAAGAACTGATCCGAAAAGACCTCGAAATCTGCCTGAAAAACAACATAACGGCTATTCGCACGAGCCATTATCCCAACCAACCCGTATTCTACGATCTATGCGACGAAATGGGTATTCTCGTTATGGCGGAAACCAATCTCGAAACGCACGGAGCCAGTTATTATCTGCCGAAGAACAGCAGATATTGGGAAAAACAATGCGTTTACCGCATCACAAACATGATAAAGACGTTCCGGAATCACGCCTGTATCGTCTCATGGTCGCTAGGTAACGAAGCCGGATTCGGGCGTGTTTTTGTCAATATGAAAAAAGCCGCGCTCGCACTCGACACATCGCGTTTTATCCATTACGAGGGAGACTATACGGCAAAGACAAGCGACGTCATGAGCGAAATGTATACCAAGCAGGAAGAAATGAGCCTGATCGGTAAATGTAAAAAAACGCACGTTCACGGTACGAGCCTTGCCAAGCCTCTCGGAAAACGGCTTCTGCCCAAAGTCTATCGGGACAAGCCGTTCGTGCTTTGCGAATACTCCCACTGTATGGGAAACAGTCTCGGAAACTTTGCCGACTATTGGAACGATATCAAAAAATACGACCGTCTTGCCGGTGGGTTTATCTGGGATTTTGCCGATCAATCGATAAAAATCGAACGGGACGGAAAAACGATCTGGACGTACGGAGGCGACTTCGGTGACAAACCGAATTTCGGCAGTTTTTGCTACAACGGCATTCTGCGCGCCGACAGAACCCCCAATCCGGCATTGTACGAAGTAAACAGGCAATATCAATCGGTCGATTTCTTTTTAGCAAACAACACTTTGACCGTCAAGAACAATTTTATGTTCACCGACCTGAAAGGATATATTCTCAAACAAACGCTTCTTGTCGACGGTTTGGAAAAAGAAATAAAAAAAGTCGCCTTACCGTCCGTTCCGGCAGGCGAAACGGGCAATTTGCCGATCGAACTACCCGACAAACAAACGAGAGACGTCAGCCTGCTTGTCGAAATGATTTTACCCAAAGACAAAGGCGTACGCAAAAAAGGCGAACGTATCGCTTACGAGCAATTTATTCTCGAAAAATCGGAACTGTCCTGCAAAGAACTGCTTGCGACCGCCGACTATAAGGAAGCGGAATTGGATATACTGATTACGGCAGGGAATACAAAATTTGTCATCGATAAAGTAACGGGCGGCATCACAAGCATATCGAAAAACGACACCGAGCGTTTGCACGCGCCGATTCTTCCTCTTTTTACCCGTCCGACGACAGATAACG
The DNA here is from genome assembly GCA_045601385.1 of Clostridia bacterium. Taxonomy (GTDB): domain Bacteria; phylum Bacillota; class Clostridia; order Christensenellales; family DTU072; genus CAG-1782. The sequence goes on from JAZRZM010000003.1 coordinate 119,895, forward strand.
ACAGTTGGAAAATCGCGCCGAAATTCTCGCGTTTGTTCATTTTCCGTCCCGACCGGGACAATCGGGCGCAGGCAAAACTCATGCCCAAAAAAATCGACATCAAAAACGAGGACGGCATCGTCGTATTGACGATTACTTGGAAATTCCCGAAAGCAAAACTGCTTACCACGGTATACCGCTTCGGAGAAGACGGCGTCGATATGCAGATGACGATTACTCCCAAAAAAGAACTCGTCCGCTACGGCTTTTCCTTTGCGACGCGCGAAGACGTCAAAGAAATGCGTTACTTTGCCAAAGGTCCTTTTGAAAACTACTGCGACAGGCAGACTGCCGCCGTCCTGAAAGAATACGCCGGCGTTGCGGAAGACTTTAATCACGAATATCTCTATCCGCAGGAAAACGGCAACCACACCGAAGCGAGGATTCTCGATCTCGGTAAAGACGGTTCCGGTCTTGCCGTTCTCGCCGTCGAAAAACCGTTTGAATTTTCCGTCCGTCCTTACTCGATCGAAAAACTCGAAAAAGCGACGCACGTACACGAACTGGTAAAAGACGGATATAACACGATAACCATCGACGGAAAGCAACGCGGAGTAGGGGGCGACGGAACGGGTATCGCCTATCTGAAACCGCAATACAAAATACACCCCCGTCAAAATTACAACATGGCGGTCAGGATCGTCGTAAAATAAACTTCGGAGAAAAAATGAAAAAATTATTTAAGAGATGGTTTATCGACGCTTTCAGCGGAATGGCGTCGGGACTTTTTTGCACGTTGATCGTCGGTACGATTCTTGCGCAAATCGCTTCATGGTGCGGAGATAACGTTTTTGCTACCACGCTCGGCGCGATAGCGAGCCTGGCAAAAATGCTTATGGGTGCGGGAATCGGCGTCGGAATCGCTCAAAAACTAAACGCAAAACCGCTTGTCGTCTTTACGGCGGCGGTAACGGGACTTATCGGCGCGTTCTCGGGCGGACTCGTAGCGGCGCTCACAGAAGCCGCCCCGTTTTCGCTCGCTTTCGGCGCGCCGGGTAATCCGATAGGCAGTTATGTCGTCGCGCTCTTTACGGTGGAAATCGCGTCTTTTTATGCGGGAAAGACAAAAATCGACATCGTTCTTGTACCTCTCGGTATGCTTTTTCTGACGCTCGGCGGCATTTTCCTTGCCTGGCCGTTTATCAAACTGATCGACCTTATCGCAAAAGGTATCGTCCTGGCTATCGACGCCGGTACGGCGGTAAAAGTAATCGTGGGGATCTTTGTCGCCGTCGTAATGGGGATTCTTCTGACGATGCCCACTTCTTCCGCCGCAATATGGATATCCATCGCCACATCGGCAACCGCGCTCGAAAATCCGGAAGCATTCGCAATAGCCGGCGGAGCGGCGGTCGCGGGCTGCGCGGCGCATATGATCGGTTTTGCCGTGGCAAGTTTTCGTGAAAACAAATGGAGCGGACTTATTTCGCAAGGAATCGGGACAAGCATGCTCCAAATACCGAATATTATGAAAAAACCCGTTATTATGGTGCCGGAAATCGCCGCAAGCATTTTTTCCGGACTCGTCGCCGTTTTGCTCGATTTACGTTGCAACGCCTCGGGCGGCGGCATGGGTACAAGCGGACTTGTCGGCGTATTCGGTACGATCGAAGCCTCGACCGCGGCGAATCTTCCCGTGTGGAAAACCGTCCTCGGTATCGTGCTCTGCCTGTTTGTTATACCGGCGGTCGTATCGTTTGCCGTAAGTGAAATATTAAGAAAATTCAATATCATTAAAGCGGGAGATCAAAAACTTGACTGACGAACAAAAAATACTTCTACTCGATTCAAACAGTCTCATCAACCGCGCTTTTTACGCTTTGCCGCCGATGCAAACGAAAGACGGTTTGTTTACCAACGCGATTTACGGCTATCTTTCGATGTTGAACAAACTTCTGAACGAAGAAAAGCCGACGCACGTGTGCGCCGTGTTCGACTGCCACGCGAAGACATTTCGGCATCAAAAATACGAAGCATACAAAGCCGGGCGCAAACCGATGCCGCCCGAACTTGTCATGCAAGTACCCGTTCTGCAAGAACTTTTGCAAAAAATGGGAATCAAACTTCTTTTCAAAGAGGGGATCGAGGCGGACGACATTATCGGCACGCTCGCAAAGCGTTTTTCCGTTCCGACCGTTATTGTCAGCGGAGACCGCGACGTATTACAGTTGGTTGACGACACGACGACCGTATTTCACACGAAACGCGGAGTGACGGATATAAAAAAGTATACTCCAGCCGCACTTTACGAAGAAGGTTTTTCACCCCGTCAGATTATCGAATACAAGGCTCTTGCCGGAGACAGCAGCGACAATATACCCGGTTGCCCCGGCGTGGGAGACAAAACGGCACGAGACCTGCTCGCCACGTTCGGCGACGTGGACGCGATTTTTTCACGGCTTGACGAAGTCAAAGGCAAACTGAAAGAAAAACTGTCGGAAAACAAAGACAGCGTCTATATGAGCCGCGACCTTGCTACCATCGAAATAAACGCCGATATTCCTTGCGCCCTTGAAGAAATCGCTTTTTCGCCCGTTCTTCCTCATGAAGCGGAAGAGATGATGACGAAACTCGAATTCAAGAACCTGACAAGCCGTTTTTCTTTTGACCAAACGGAAACGAAACCGGAACGAAAAGCATACGAGACGGAAACAGCCGTTTTTGAAGACGTACAATCCGCCGCAAACGCACTGAACGACATTCCGAAAGGCGAAAAAGTTTGTATCGAATGGGGACAAGACGTCGTTATCGCGTTCGGAAATAAAGAATACGTCTTCAAGATCGCCGAAGGACTACTTGCCGACGGTATAACGGAAGGCGAAGCGGTCAACCTGCTCGCGCCGTTCTATACAAGCGAATATACAAATATTTTCTTTGACGCAAAAAAATCCTTTTATTACTTGGAAAACATAGGCGTCAAACCGGAAAAACCTTATGAAGACGTCCTTTTGGAAGGATATCTTATCAACAATACCAAAGTAATTCGCGACGAAAAAAGTCTGCTCGAAGATTACGGATACGACGGCGAGCACGTCGCGTCCGATTTGTTGCGCCTGCATAGCGAATTATGTCGGACGCTCGAAGAAAAGCAATTACAAAAACTATACTACGAAATCGAACTGCCGCTCACAAAGTGCCTGTTCGACATGGAAAAAGCCGGTTTCTTAATCGATACGGACATACTCGAAGAACTGAACGAAACGTTTTCAAACGAAATAGAAATTCTCGCGCGGAAGATTCACGAAATAGCCGGAGACGAAAATTTCAATATCAATTCCAACAAGCAACTCGCGTCGGTTTTATTCGACAAACTCGGATTAAAAACGGGCAAAAAGAACAAAACGGGATATTCCGTCAGTTCGGACGTACTGGAAGAACTCGAACACCCCATTATCGACGCGCTTTTGCGCTACCGTCAACTGACAAAACTGAAATCGACCTATATCGACGGCATGAAACAGGTAATGAACCCGGCTACGAAAAAAGTACACACCGATTTCAAACAATGCCTGACGTCAACCGGGAGACTGTCGTCTTCCGAACCGAATCTGCAAAATATTCCCGTCCGTACAGCCGAGGGGAGAGAAATACGCAAGATGTTTGTCCCCGGAAAAGGAAACGTCCTGATTTCCGCCGACTATTCGCAAATAGAACTCAGACTCCTTGCCCATTGCTCGCAGGAACCGCGTCTTCTCGAAGCCTATAAAAACGGTACGGATATCCATACCCTGACGGCTTCGATGATTTTCGGCAAACAGCCCGAAGAAGTCACGCCCGATATGCGCCGATCCGCCAAAGCCGTCAACTTCGGTATTATTTACGGCATATCGGGATTCGGACTCGCAAAAAACGCCGGCGTCAGCAACAAAAAAGCGAAAGAGTTTATCGACGGCTATTTTGCAATGTACCCAAAAGTAAAAGAATATATGGATAAAAATGTCGCCCTTGCCAAAAAGCAAGGGTATCTCCGTTCGATGCTGGGAAGAATCAGGTACTTTCCCGAACTTGCTTCGCCGCAATATACCGTTCGTTCTTTCGGCGAACGCGCCGCAATGAATTTTCCTTTGCAGGGAAGCGCAAGCGATATTATAAAAATAGCCATGCTGCGCGTACACAAAACGCTCGCCGACAAAAAACTGAAAGCAAAAATGATTTTACAGGTACACGACGAATTGATCGTCGAGTGTCCCGCCGACGAAGAGGAAGAAGTCAAATTCATTCTACGCGAATGTATGCAAAACGCCATGGATTTGACCGTTCCGCTCGAAATCGGCGTCGCTTCGGGAGAAAACTGGTATGACGCAAAATAACACCAAGAGACTCGTTGCCATTACGGGCGTAATCGGTTCGGGAAAAAGTACCGTATCCCGCATTTTGCAAGAAAAAGGTCGAACCGTATTTTCCTGCGATGAAATCAACGCCGAATTGCTGCTTGACCGTGTTTATATCGAAAAAATAAAAAGACTTTTTCCGACCGCCGTCAAAAACGGAACGATCGATCGCAACGAACTCGGAGCCATTATTTTTTCGGACGAAAAAAAGAGGGAAGAACTCAACGCGCTTGCCCATCCCGAAATTCTTCGCCGTCTGCAAGAAAAAATCGTCGCGTGCAAAGAGGAGACCGTCTTTGTCGAAGTACCGCTTCTGGCAGGTACGCCGCTCGAACGGTTTTTCAGCGAAATCGTTTTCGTGACATGCGCACCCGAAACACGCCTGCAAAGAATCTGCCTGCGCGACAAAACGACGGAGTCTTTCGCCCGACAAAAAATCGCTTCGCAAAAGGCAGATCCGTCATTCCCCGGAAAAACCGTTTACCGTTTGGAAAACGACGGCGACAGACAAAGCCTCATAGCAAAAATAGAATTATTACCGCTGTAATCAATAAAATATTCGTTTCCGTTTCGTTACTATTTCGTTACCGTTTCGTTCCGAAGTCGTATTTGTTTCGTTTTCGTTTCGTTCGCCTCTGTTATAAAATGAATAAATGAATATATGAATGTATGAATAAATGAATATATGAATAGAGAGAAATGAACGAATGAATAAAAGAAAATGAACAAATGCTATATAAGAGAGAGAAAAT
>JAZRZM010000004.1:0-207064 GCA_045601385.1 Clostridia bacterium
CCGAAAACAACGCCGGCGGAGCACTCATCATCGTCCTTTCCGTCCTCGCCGGCTTGCTCCTCCTCGCCTTCCTCTTTACGCCTTTCCTCGCCCGCGGCAGATTCCTGTAAAACGCAATAACAAACCGCATAGGCTTCTTAAACAAAAGAAAAAGATACCCAAACCGACATAACGATACCGCCGACAGCAAAACCTGTCGGCGGTTTTTTTCGTTATAAAAATTCCGGAAAAGCCGTGCGCCGATCGCCGTTTTTATCCGTGGCTTTTGATGTGTTTTACGCCGTCCGACAGGTTTTGATCGGGGGCAAAAAGACGCGCCGAACAAAAAAATAAAAATATTGCTTTTCGCGCGCGTGTGTGCTATAATTATAATACAATGAGAAATATACATTCAAAAGTATCCGTAAAAAAAGGGGTTTTTTGCGCCGCCGTGCTGTGTTTCGCGCTTTTGACGGCGGTTCTCGGATTGCTCGTGCCGACGTTTTTCACGCCACCGTCGGTCGCCGGAGACGACAATCCGACCGAAACGGTATACTTGCCTGCGTTCGATCAATGGACTGCTTTTTCGTACGCGGACGTCGATCCGTGGCGCAACGACGTCCTGCTTGAAAAAAACGTCCTTTATTACCAACTCAATTCGATTGCGAGCGAATATTATGCGGTTGATTCTTCTTTGACTTCTCCTCGCCTTACGCTCGCCGAAAACACCTATACTTTTTCTTTTTCTTACTACACGAGAATGCGAAGCGCGACGCCGAACGTCGTCACGCTGTCGTACAGTGAAGACGGCGTCGAATTTTTGGACGCGGACTACGCTCTTTGCACCGACACCAACGACGAATTCAAAACGCAGACTTTTTCCTTTACGGGCAAGCCGCTCTATCTGAAACTGACCGTCCGCAACTATTACGCGAAAGACAGTCTCGGAGACGCGATTCGTCGCGGTATGTATTTCGACCTCGATACGGCGCCCTCTTTGGAGACGAAAGCGGCAGCCATGCCGGAGAGGAACTATTTTGTCATCACGGTTGACAAGCGCGAATTCGTATTTAACGGCGAAGCGCAAACGCCTGCCGTAACGCTACTGTCAAACTACGACGACGACGCGTATTACTACACGACCGTCGTCACCAAAAGCGGAGAAGAGACTTCTTCGGTACACGCGGGCGACGACTACGCGTTGGCGGTAAACGTCTATAACCGAGCGAATCGCTTTTGCTTTTCCGAAACGTTCGATTATCAAATTCACAAATCGGAACTGGTTTTGCCGCAAAACGGTATCGAATACTATCTTACCGACGACGCCGTCCGCATCGTCGGGCTGACGCTTACGGACAAACAGGGCAAAAAAGCCGACGTTGACGCAATCGACGGTATTTCGTTCGGAATCCGCGAAAACAAACTCGGCGTATCCGTGGACAGTCCCGATTACGAGGCGTTTGAGTCGTTCGAAATACCCGTCGGAGACATAAATAACGTCGTTTGCCCCGAAAAACTCTCCAAGTCCGTCTCGTTCGTCTACAACGGCGAATCCGTTTCGTTTATGCCTATCGACGGCGCGCAAGTCGATTTTTACCGCGACGACGAAAAGATCGCCGCCGTCAAAAACGTCGGTTTCTACGAAGCGAAAGTCACCGCTTACGAAAAGACTTTTTCCTATACCGTCGTCGTCGAACCGAAAACGCTGACCGAGGGGCTCTATTCGGGCGAAAACCTGATTAAAAAATACGACGGAAACACCGCCTTATTCGGAGAAAACGGAGAAATCAAGCGTTTCGGCGCAAACGACCTTATCCCGACGAAAGAAGTATGCGCCGGCGACGACGTTTCTTTCGTTTTCGATTCGGTCGAATACGCAAGAGACACCGGCAAAAACTATCTCGTCGCGCATAATTTATCCCTGACGGGCAGCGCCGCGAAAAACTACCGCGTCGGCGACGACTTCCGTATTGTGGTCGCCGAAAAAATCAACGGGACGTACTACGAAAAAACGAGCGGGGGATTTGTCCCGTCGTCCGATTTGTATTTCTCCGACGAAAAAACGTACTATTCCGCGCAAAACGACGCAAGTCTGTATATCCCGAAAAATATTATCGTACGCGTCGACGCGATCAATGCCGTTCTTGTCGGCGAAACCGACGGCACGGGACACAAAATCACCGTCGCGGACAAGGTTTTCGATCCTCTCGACGCCTCGGCGGAATACGAAAACACGACGGAGGCTTTTCTCAACCGCTCTTTGCCCGTTTACGGCGCGCGCGACCTGCTTACCTATAAGGACGTCGCTTTCGCGTTTCGGGAAAACGCCGTCGGCAAAAGAGAACTTGCTTTGACGCTCATAAACGAGCGGTATTTCGATCGCTATTTGCCCGAAGTGCTGACCGTCGCGCCTCTGTACGGTATTATTCTGACGAAAGAACTGCCGATAGACGGCTCCCGCGCGGAAGAATTTATGACGGGACTTACCAAAATATACGACGGTACGACGACGGCGGAGCCTTTGTTTACCGGGCTGATTCCCCAAGAAAAACCGGACGACTTTCCCACGTTCGGCACCGACTTCACCGTCGAATGCAAATCGGCTGTCTACGAAGACGCCTCGGCGGGAGCGGATAAAGAAATCACCGTCGCCATCGCCGTGACGGCGTTGAATACCGCAACGAAAGACTATTTTTCCAACTACTCCTTCCCTTCGTTTACCGTACGGGGAGAAATCACGAAAAAACCTTTTGAAGTCTATTCCGAATATATCCGCGTATCCATGGGCGAAAACCCGAAACCGAACGTGAAAGCGAACGCCGATCCGACCGAATTCGGGTGCGACGTTTTCGACGTCAATACGGGTAAAGTGACGACGAAGTGGAAAAACGCCGCCGGCTCGTACTCCTTACACGTCTACTCGACCTCGGACAACTTCGTCATGGCAAAGGAATTCGAAGAAGTGCCGCTCGTCGTTGTCGAAAAGGAAAAAGCGCGGCAAAAGATCGTCTTTCCGTCTCTCGATTTGTCGGGCGGGACGTCTTTCGTCATGCTCTGCGGCTCGACGTTTGACCTCGACGCGATCTCCGTAACCGAAGACAACAAAAAGACCGATCTTAATTTGACGTATACGGTGGACGATCCGTACGCCTGCGTTATGCGCAAAGACGGCGTTCTGACGGCAAGCGCGGTTCAGACGGGCACGTTTACTCTGACCGTTTCGCAACCGGGCAACAACTATTATCACGCCGCCGACGACGTTACGCTGACGGTTTCGGTCGTCACGAACACGCTCTTCGTCACGATAGACGACGATCCGGGCTTGCTGTACGCCTACGATTCTCTTCCCGTTCTTGCCGACGGCACGTTTACCGTCGCGCGCCCCGAAGGGACGCTTTCGGGCGTACTTACCGCCGGCAGCGACATTCTTTCGGCAAGCAAAACGCTCTATACCTACTATTTTACACCCGATCGGACGGTAACCGACTTCACCGCCGATTTTTCGATAAAATCGGATTATTATGTCGCGGACGGAAACTCCTATGTAAAAGCGGACGAAACGTTTTCCGTCTTCGACGAATATTACATCCGCATATACAGCGAAGCGGACGTTTCTCTGAAAACGGGAGAAGCCATCCCGAACGGGTACTACGAAAAGAATTACATCGTCACCGAAGACGACAGTTTTATCGCGGACAAGGACTATTACAAACAGGTCTTTTCCCCCGACGCCAACGTGCCGACCGGTCACCCCGTCGCAAAGGGCGTCTACTATGAAAGAACGCCCGGCTCGTACGCCTTTTTTGTCGGTCGGTACTTCACTTCGGCGCACAGCGCGTATTATACCGTCGAATTTACGGAGGCGGACGCGGAAGAGGGAGAGCCCGTTCGGGGCGACTTCTACGAAGAAACGGACGGCGTGTTCCGTAAAACGACGGACGGCGTTTTTGCGACGGACAAAACATACTACGTCGCGGAAAACGCGACGCTCGTCTCCTTTAACGTAGGCGAAGCCATACCCGACGGAGCCAAATATTATTACTTGTCCGAAGACGAATACAACCTGACGCGGGACGTCGTTTTTGCCGAAAGCAAAAACTATTATCGCCTTACCTACGCGCTCGACGAACACGTCGTACCCGATACCGCCGTCGACGGCGTGTACTACGAAATCGGCGACGTCTTCGTTCCGACCGACGACAACGTTTTCCAAAGCGACAAAACGTATTATACCGCCGAATACAAGGACGTTCATTTTATCGCAAACGGCGCGGCGACGTCTTCTCTTTATTACGAAAAAAGCGAACAGGGCGCTTACTCTACGACGGGTGACGCCACCTTCGATATCGCCAAAGAATACTTTATCTCTACCTGGACGCCGTACAAATACACCGGCCTTCCCGATTACGGCATCAAAGAAAGCGACAACGCGTACGAAAGGTCGGTCGTCGGATATTATCTGACGAAAGACGAAACTTTTGTCGAAGGGAAAAGTTATTATCTGCTCCTCGAAGGCGGCGAATACGTCCTTGCCGTCACCAAAGCGGGCGAACCGGTCAAAGACAGACCGTATTATGAAAACGGCGGCTTCGCCTACACGCCGACCGCCGACGAAACGTGGCAGGTCAATAAAACCTACTATATCATGTCCTATAACGAAACGATTTTCCTCGACGCGGACGGCAGTCTGCCCGACGGCGAATTCTTCCGCAAGGCGGACGCTTACGGCAAAACAAGCGACTCCGTCTTTTCGGAAAGCACCCTTTACTATACCGTTTCGTATCGTCCCGTTCAATGCGAGGGTGGCACGCACGTGGACGGAGAATATTACGTCTTTGACGACGAAACCGAAAAATACGTCAAAGAAACGGAGCGGTATTTTGCGCACGGGACGGACTACTTTGTCGCCGTTTATACGCCCGATGACGTCCGTTCGCGGTTCACGATCGATCCGTTCGACACCTATTACGTAGGCGTATCTTCCGATGAAGTCTATCGGGAAGACGTCTCCTATTATCTGCTTGACGACGACGAATTTGTCCTCGACGAAGCCGTCGCCGTAGGCAGTTTTACCGACGGAAATCACTTTATTAAATCGACCGCGAGCAAGTTTGACGACGGCGTGAAATACTATTGCTATTCGGTGCCGTTTATCGGCGTCGCTCCCGTCGGAGTCACCCTTTCCGTACGCGCCCCCGTCGTTACCGTCTATATGTGCGACGAAATCGTCACCGAATACGGGAAAGAAGTCGATTTTTACGATTTTATCGAAAAAGTCACTTTGACCAACGGCGCGGAAACAAGGACGCTCCCGTTTGACGAAGGCATGGCGATACTGACCGACGGAAAAGTCTCTTTTACTTTTGCCGCCGCCGACGAAAAACCCGTCTCCGCCCTTTTGCCGGACATATACGAAGCCGCCTGCAAAGAGGATATAGGCAGATATCTGCGCCTGTCGATAAGCGCCCGCACCGATAACCGGACGATTGTGCTCGCCGACAAAAATTTCTCTTTCCGCGTCGATAAAGCGCACGTCGCCGTCTCGATAAACGACATGCGGAAGTTCTACGGCGAAGGAAACCCGGACAAGGAGAGCGCGCGGCAATATCTTGCCGTCGATAACCTGCCGGACGAAGCGGTCGCCGCGCTCAAACAAAACTTCGACGTTCTGCCGCAGGCGTATACCTTGACCGACAGCGGCGAGTATCCCGTTTTTGCCGTCGTCAACGATTCCGTTTCCGCCGATTCAGCCGTTCCCGGCGGCGTGTACGAAATGCGTTATGTCCTTTCGTCCGATCAGACCGTTTCGGACGGAAAAGACTACTTCCTTTTGCAAGGATACGAAAAACAGAGATACGAAAAAGGCAATCCGATCGGAAGCGGCGTATACGAAGCGACCTATAAAAAAGCGGTCGGAGAGCCGGACGAAACAAAAACCTACTACGCCCTCGTTTCTTACGCGCCCGTTCATCCCGAAGAAGGCGAAAACGTCCCGAGCGGCGTGTTTTATCAGGATTCTTACACCCTTTGCGCCGACGAAACGTTTATTGCCGGAAAGGCATATTACGTCCTCGATTATACGGCGGAAACCGACCTTACGAAACAAAACGTCGCGTACTATACGCAAACGTTTGTCCCGACCGAGGACGAAGTCTTTATCACCGGAAAATCCTACTTTCTTTATACGGACGAATACGTCCTTGCGACCGTGACGAGCGGCGAAGCCGTAACCGACGGATACTTTGAAAGCCGCTTCGACGTCGCCGGCGAAGTGACGCCGGGTGAAAAATACTTCGTTTCCCGTTTTGTCCCCGTTACCGTCAAAGCCGGAGACGACGCGACTAAATACGCCTATTATACCCATAGTTTCGTTTTGACGGAAGATACGACGTTCCGCGCGGAAAAGACCTACTATCTCCCCATGTACGCCGCCGCGAACGTGGACGAAGAAAAATGGGACGAGGGCGAATATTTCCTGCCCGTATACAACCCGACTTCGGATACCGAGGCGGTCTTCGGCAAGGAATACTTCCTGCCCGTATACACCGCCGCCGCGTACGAACCGGGGCATATCATCGGCGATGAAAAACTGTATGAAAAAGCCTTTTCGGCGACCGCCGACAGCGTGTTTGTCGCGGGAAAAACTTATTATAAAAAGGTTTCCGAAACACAATACGCGTTACTTTCCGTCGTAGACGGCGATACCGTGACGGTATCGGACGGCGTCCTTTGTTTCGGAGCGGGATACGTAATCGACCTTGCTTTCGGCTTCATCGTCATCGATCCGATCGCCCTTTCCGTCACGGCGAAAGCAAGTCACGTCTTCGGACGGGAAAGAGCGGAGATTCTGCCCGATATTACCGTTTTGTCGGAAGCGGGGCTGACCGAAGAAGAAAAAGCCGACCTTACCGAAGAAGTCGGGAAGTATCTGACCGTTTCGTGCAAAGTGACCGCCGATTCGGACAGCGGAGACTATCCGATTACGTTCGACTATCTCGGCAAAAACCGCAATATGGCGGTTACGACAAAAGAAGGCGTTTACACCGTCGAAAAAGCCCGTCTGAACGCCGATCCGACGCACCCCGATTTTGTCTTCGACGATGAAAACGTCGTTTACGACGGCGAGTATCACACTCTTACCGTCCGCTACGACGACGAGACGTGGCAAGGCGTGACGATAGCGTACAACATGCAAAGTTGCAAACAAATCGGCAATTATGCCTTTGTGGCGACCGTCTCGAAAAAGAACTATTACGATCTGACGCTTTCGGCGACGCTTTGTATCGAAACGCGCGTCCTCGAATCGTCGAACAAGGCGCATAACGCTCTTTCTTTGACCATTGCCGACGAAAACAAAAAAGGCGGCGTGGTCGGCTCGTACCGCGTTCGTCTTGCCGAATTTACCGACGAAACGGACGGTGAGAAGGCAAAAGCCGCGCGCGATCTTCTCGCTACGGTCGAAGGTCTGCCGGCGTATTCCGTCGTAGGGATCTACGGCGTCGAGACGTACGACGGCGGCGACCTTGTGTCCCTCGATTATTCGTCCTATACCGTTTCGCTGTCGGCGACCGATTTTGCATACGGCAAAGGGCTCATTCTTCTCGGCTACACCGAAGGGGCGTTCGGAAAAATCGACTTCGAATACAAAAACGGCGAATACACGTTCTCCCTGTCGGGCGACGGCACGGTCGATCCGCTCGGAACGTTTGTATTCGTGCGCGAAAATACGACGGTCGAGACAAAATATCCGTTGTACACTTATTGGGTACTGATTATTGCCATTCTTGCGATCATCGCCCTGATACTGATCGTTGTGATCGGATCGCTCGTAAAATCGAGCAAACAATCGGCGACGCGTCGTCGCAGAGCCATCAAACGACTCGGACGCAGATAAAATAAGAAAAAAATACTGAAAAAGGAAGGTATTTGGAAATGAATTTCAAAACAAAATTCTGGCACTTCTGGGATAAGATTTTCGCAGCCACCCCGGGTGACGGCGAGATGCAGTCCAAAGAAGCATTGAGTTTTTCTCTTTGCGGTTTCGGACAAAATCTTATCTGCACCATCATCGGCAGTTACATTACCGTGTTTATGACCGATGCCGTCGGCTTCTCCGCGACGAGCGTAGCGATCCTTATGTTGCTTGCCCGTCTGTACGACGCCGCCAACGACCCGATTATGGGCAGTATCGTCGACCGTACCCGTACCAAATGGGGAAAATGTCGTCCGTACCTCAAATGGATGGCTTTCCCGATCGGCGCGATGACGATCGTCTGTTTCTTGCCTTGGTTCCCAAATTCGACGGGCGGCTTTGCCGCAATCGCGTGCATGTACATCCTTTGGGGTATGATTTATACCGTCGCGGACGTCCCGTTCTGGGGGCTTGCCACGGCGATGTGCGACGACACCTATAAGCGCGGCACGATGCTGACCGTAGCCCGTCTTTTCTGCACGGCAGGCGCAGGAATCGTGACCGTAGTCGTACCGCTGATTACCGACGGTATCACTTCCGCCGATCAGAATATCGTAAACGCCATTCAGACGCTTATGAACATTTCGGGCGGAGACGCCGCTTTCCGTTCTATCGCCGACGTCGCGTCCGCTTTTGTCGGTAACACCGAAGCCGCCGCTTCTCTGGAAGCCCTTGCTACGGCGAATATCTCCACCGCCGTGTCGGGTACGGCTCTTGCCGAAGTACTCGAATCCACTACCGCGCAAATCGGCGAAACTCTCCGTTATACCTACTTTGTCGCGGCGATTATTTGCGTCGTGATCGCAATGCCTTTGTTCTTCCTCGGCTTCAAGAACACCGTCGAACGTAACCAATCGCTTGAAAAAGCCCCGTCGCTCGGACACAACTTCAAACTGCTGTTCAAGAACACGCCCCTGATGCTGATCGTCCTTTCGGGCATCGGCGGAGCCGGCAGAATGATGTTTAACTACACAGGCGGTCTGTACTACGCAAAATACGTCCTCGGCAGCGAAAGTCTGTATACGCTCTTTACCATGGCGGTCGTCCCCGGCGGTCTGATTGCGTCCCTGCTCGTGCCGTGGTGCACGAAAAAGTTCGGCAAGCGCAACACCTATATCTGGTCGCACGTCGTCGGCGGCGTGGCGATGATGATCGCCTTTTTGTACGGCGTCATCGCCGATAAAGGCAACTACGCAAGCACCCCGACCATCGTCATCCTCGTCATCGCGCTTGTTATCGCGGGCGTTCCCGTCGGATTCAGCAACGTGCTTACATACGCTATGATCGGCGACACCGTCGAGTATCTCGAACTGAAAACGGGCGAACGTGCCGAAGGTATCTGCTTCGCCATGCAAACGCTCATGAACAAAATCGGTATGGCTCTCGGCGCGTTTATCGGCGTGCTTGCCTACGGTCTCGTTCAGGACCGCGGCACCAACATCACCAACAACTCCGCCGCTCTCACCCCTGCCGACAAAGACACTTTCTGGTATATGCTCGTCCTGATCGGCGCGATCAGTTTCTTCCTGACCGTCGTCCCGCTCTTCTTCTATAAGTTCAACGAAAAAGAACAACAGGAAGCCGTGGCGATTCTGAAAGAACGTCGCAAGCAGAAAGCCGCCGAAAACGGGCTTGTCGAAGAAGCGCCCGCTGTGGAAGAATAAGCAAACTATGTTAATCGAATTACCGCAAAACTTCAAAAAAATGGGGGAAGAGCCTCTCTTCCCCTCGCAAAATCCTCTCGGACGGCTGACGCCGATCAAAGACGGCATGATGATCCTCGGCGCGCAGAAAGGCAACCTGATCGGTCAGGCTTTGAAAGATAAAGACGTCGTCCGAGTCACCCTCGCAGACGGAGGAGCCATTGACGTATACCGCAAAAACGGCGAATTTGTCATCAAGCCGGCACTTCTGAACGGTGCGCAACGGGACGCAAAGTGCCCGTACGTCTTTTTCGGCAACGAAAAGACCTATCAATACTCTTTGTTCCGCAAAGAACCGGGCGTCGTCAAGCCCTTTTTGGCGGCGCGCGTCGTCGAACACCCGTTCAAAGACAAGATGATTTGCGTCGAAGTATCCGACGATGAAAATCCCTTTCGCATCGTGCTTATCTGCGCGGCAATCGGGCTCTTGTCATGACAAAACCCATTCCGTCCGACTTCGTCCGCCCTCTGCTGACGTGGTATGAACAAAACAAACGCGTCCTGCCGTGGCGAGGAGACGTTTCGCCCTATCAAGTATGGGTGTCCGAAATCATGCTTCAACAAACGCGCGTGGAGACGGTCAAACCCTATTATACGCGCTGGATAAACGCTTTGCCGACGATAAGCGACCTCGCCGCCGCAGGCGAAGAAACCGTCTTAAAACTATGGGAGGGGCTCGGCTATTATTCCCGCGTCCGCAACCTCAAAAAAGCCGCCGAAACGGTCGTGAGAGACTTCGGCGGCTTTTTACCGAATAACGCGAAAGACCTGCAAAAACTCCCCGGAATCGGCGCGTACACGGCGGGGGCGATTCTGTCGATCGCTTTCGGGCAAAAAGAACCGGCGGTGGACGGAAATGTCCTTCGCGTCATCTCCCGTCTTACCTGCGATCCGTTCGATATAACCGACGTCAAAGTCCGCGCCGAAATCGCCGACAAACTCCGTCCTCTGATGCCCGACGGCAAAACGTCCGACTTCACGCAAGCCCTTTTTGAAATCGGCGCGCTCGTGTGCCTGCCCGATAACGAATACCGCTGCGAAGTTTGTCCCCTTTGTTCTTTCTGCGCCGCTTGTCGGGAAAACAAACAGGCTTCCTTTCCCGTTCGCCCCGAAAAGGCGGCAAAAAAAGAATTTTCTCTGACCGTTTTCGTCCTATCCTACCAAGGTAAATTCGCCTTGAAAAAACGCCCCGACAAAGGACTCCTTGCCGGGCTGTACGAACTGCCGAACGTAAACGGTTTTCTTACCCCGAACGACGTTTCCGCCCTCTACCGGGGCTCCGTTACCCCTCTTACCGAAGCAACGCACGTCTTCACCCACCTTAAATGGAACATGCGCGGCTACCTGATCGAGCTCGACTCTCTCCCGCCCGACGATACCTTACTTTTTTTATCCCCGGCCGAAATCCTCTCTTCCTACCCCCTTCCGTCGGCTTTTTCCGCCTATAAAAAATATATCGCGCGCTCTTGACCGTCGCGTAGATCGTCTTTCATAAGTCGCAATCGTTCCGAAACTGAAAAAAATACTGTCGCAATCGTTCTAAAATCGACAAAGAAACCGTCGCAATCGTTCCAAAACTTTGAAAAATACTGTCGCAATCGTTCCAAACGCTTTACAAATATGGCTGAAAGTGATAATATAATCGCAAGTTGGAGAGAAAAATGGATAATAAAATCATATTAAAAAGAAAGAAATATCAAGAAATGCTTGATTGGAAAGAGAAATATGCTCCCGATTATGCATTGTTTTTGAAGGGTGCAAGACGGACAGGGAAAACGACTCTTGCCGAAGAATTCGGAAAAAACGAATATAAATCGTTTATGACAATAAATTTTCAAAAAGCAAACGAGGACGTTAAGAACTTATTTATCAACGGCTTAATGGATTTGGATACTTTTTTTTCCACATTGGAAATGATATATAAGAAAAAACTGTATCCGTACGAATCCCTGATTATTTTAGACGAAATACAATTATTCCCCGAAGCAAGACAGGCATTAAAGACGCTACTTGAAGATATGCGTTTTGACTATATAGAAACGGGTTCTCTTGCCGGGATTGTGTCAAAGAGTAAAGAAAAGAAAATTCTTATTCCTTCAGAAGAAGTTGAATTAAATATATTTCCGTTGGATTTTGAAGAATTTTTATGGGCAACGGGCGACGAAGATACTTTCAACATAATCAGAGAGAAGAAAGCAACGCTTAAACCTTTCGGACAAGCAATAATGAGAGAAATTATGCGTAAGTTCCGCATTTATATGTGCGTCGGCGGGATGCCTCAAGCCGTAATTCAATATATTACAACGAAAGACTTTGAAAAGGCAGATTTCGCCAAAAGACAAATCATCGCTCTTTATAAAAATGATATGAAAGAACAAACGGCTGTAAATCAAGAATATATCGGCAACTTATTTGAAAATATTCCTTCGGAATTGTCAAAACACGATAAGGAATATGTTTTAAGTCATATTAATGAGTCGGCAAGAATAGCAAAATATAACGACTCTTTGGGTTGGCTTGAAGATGCGATGATAATAAACGTAGGCAGAAATGTAAATGAACCGAGTGTTGCATTGTCGCTAAGTATGGATAACGTCAGATTTAAGGTTTATTTGGTCGATACGGGACTGCTTGTAAATTTAGCATTCGATGACGGCACATATTTTGACAATGATTATTATCGCCAAATAATGACGGATAAACTGCATATAAACGAAGGCATGTTTGTCGAAAATGTCGTTGCTCAATGTTTAAGGGCAAATAATCATAAAATCAGATATCATGTAAAAACGGATAAAGAGAAGAAAAAAACCGTTCGAGAAGTTGATTTTATTATCAGAGATAAAAATAAAATTATCCCTATTGAAGTGAAATCTTCCGACAATTTTACAACGAAATCGCTCATCGATTTTAGAACAACTTACAGCGACAAAGTCGGTAGGGGCGTAATCCTTTGTGAAGCGGATATTAAAACAGACGGCGAATTGATTTATTTGCCTTATTTTATGGCATCGGTTTTATAAGCGCATTCTATACAAACATAAAGCCCTCGTCTCGCTTTTGCGAGCGTGTTGCCTTTTTTTATGGAATATATTATAATCAAAATATATATTTACTTATATATAGGAGGATTTTATGCCGAGAATATTACAAATCGCTATTCCGATTATCGCGCTTTGCGCCATCGGCGTTATGCAATACTTTTTGTTCGACGCCTATACGAAATGGATTTTGTGGGAAATCCTTTTAATCGGCTTTTTGTCGGGACTTTGCACCCTTGCGTTCGCGTATTGGGCAAGCGATATTCTGCTGACGCAAAAGTTGCAAAAAATACTGTTTACCGTCATTTTTACCGCCATAACGAGCGCGCTGTATTTCGGCGCGTCGGCGATTATTCTTGCCGTCAAGAAAGATAATTTTTCGGCGTATCTGTTCGGGAGCGTCAGTAGCGACATTCTGCTGCTCGCCTGTTTTGCCGCGGCAGTATGCGTATTGATCCGCGGAAAAGCGACTTCGGCTACGGGCTATGCGATTGCGGCGACCGTGCTGGCGCTTGTCATCGGCAGTCTTGCGGTCGTGACGCATTTTATCCCCCTCCCTCCGGGACAAGCCGTCGTCACACACTTTACCGTGCAGGATACCCTGCCCGACGGGAAAGGGGAAAAAGTCAAAGTCGTCCTTCTGAACGGGCAATCGAACGCTTCGGGCGTGTGCCGCGTGCCATATCTGAAAACGACGGCTTCGGCGGAAGACTACGCGCGCTACGAAAGAGGGTATGAAAACGTTTATATCAATTATTTTGACGACAACGGCTCCAATACGTCCTACGGCGCGTTTGTGCACGCAGGGTTGAATATGGGCTATGCAAAGGACTTTTTCGGGCCGGAAGTCGGCATGGCGGACTATCTTTCCAAGGCGTATCCCGACGAAAAAATCTTCATTCTCAAATACGCCTGGGGCGGTTCCTGCCTCGCGACGCAGTGGTTCGCGCCCGATAAAAACGGCAACGAGGGCGAACTTATGACCGCTTTCCTCGCCTTTACAAAAGGCTGTATGGAATACCTGCGCGCCAAAAACTACGACGCGTCCATCGACGCGATGTGCTGGATGCAGGGCGAAAGCGACGCAAGCGACGTCCTCGCGCCGAAGTACTACCAAAATCAAAAAGACATGGTGACTTACCTGCGCGCGGAACTCGCACCGTACGCGACGAACGGCAAAATCTGCTTTATCGACGCCGGCATATCGGACAGTACGTTCTGGAAACGGTACGAAACGGTCAACGAAGCGAAACAAAAATTCGCTTCCGACGATCCGTCTCTCAATAAGTACTTCGACACGCTCGACCTGTCCTACAATAAAGAACCCGCCGAAAACCCCGACCTCGCGCACTACGACGCGCTTTCCGGTATCGAACTCGGTAACAGGTTCGGCAAAGAAATCGAAAAATATTATAAACAATAAGTCATATCCTCGGACTTTGAAAAAAAATGCAAAAAATCCGAAAAAACGTTTGACAAACAAAAAAGCATTTGATATGCTAAACACAATCTTAATAAAAACGTTGATCGGGAAGAAGTAAGCGCGGAGCGTTGCACAGAGAGCCGTCGGTCGGTGCGAGACGGAGAATCAACCGAATGCCGAAATACCCCCGGGAGTTGTTTTACGGAAATTCAGTCGCAAAAAATGCGGCCGCCGAAAAAGAAGTAACGCTCTTTTTCCAAGCGTAAAGTATGTAAAATCGGGTTCGCCCGTCATCGCGAAAGAAAGTTGATTGACTTTCATGAGGCGGCAGACATGCCGCGAAAAGAGGTGGTACCACGTTTTTCCGACGTCCTCTGTCGCACACGCGACGGAGGACTATTTTTTTATCGGAGGTAAAAAAAATGACAAATCTGTTTTTATCGGCACAAACGGCAGGCGGACTCGCCCTGAAAATCATCATGATCGCCGTCTTCTTCGGCATTATGATCGCCATCGGCATTTATTGCCATAAAAAAGCCACCGACGTCAACGGCTTTGTCCTCGGCGGCCGTTCGGTCGGTCCGTGGCTGACCGCTTTCGCATACGGCACTTCCTACTTTTCCGCCGTCATTTTCATCGGCTACGCCGGTCAGTTCGGTTATCTGTTCGGTGTGGCAAGTACCTGGATAGGTATCGGAAACGCCGTCCTCGGGAGCCTACTCGCGTGGGTTGTACTCGGGCGCAGAACGCGCGTCATGACGCAGCACCTCGACACGAAAACCATGCCCGACTTCTTCGGCAAACGCTATGACTCGGTCGGACTCAAACTCTTTTCGGCAATAATCGTCTTTATCTTTCTGATTCCGTATACCGCCTCTCTTTTTAACGGTCTGAGCCGTCTGTTTACCATTGCTTTCGGCTTTACCAATGAAAACCTCGCATACGTTATTATCGTTTGCGTTATGGCGATACTGACCGGGATTTACGTCATCGCCGGCGGATACATGGCGACCGCGCTCAACGATTTTATCCAAGGCATCGTCATGCTGATCGGCATCATAGCGGTTATCGCCGCCGTTCTTGCAAGTCAGGGCGGACTGACCGGAGCCATGACAAACCTCGCCGCTACTTCGGGTTGGGAATACACTTCCTTCTTCGGCGCGATGCCCGTCTTCCTCTTCTTCGTCATCATTCTGACTTCTTTGGGAACGTGGGGTTTGCCGCAAATGGTCGGCAAGTTTTACGCGATCAAGAGCGAAGACGACATCAAAAAAGGCACGACTATTTCGACGATTTTTGCCATTATCGTCGCGGGCGGATGCTACTTCCTCGGCGGTTTCGGCAGGCTGTTTATAAGCGACTTCAACGGCGACTTCGACAGTATCATCCCGACGATGCTTGACAGCGCGATCAAAAGCGACTTTTTGATGGGCGTCATCGTTATCCTTGTCCTTTCGGCGTCCATGTCTACTTTGTCGAGCCTTGTTCTCACCTCTTCGTCCACGTTGACGCTCGATCTTATCAAAGGACATATCGTCAAGGAAGAAAAAATGACCGATAAAAAACAAGTGCTCATTATGCGAATCCTGCTCGTCGTCTTCATCGCGATCAGCGCGACGATCGCCATCATTCAAAAAATCTATAATTTCAGCGAAATAGCCTCTCTTATGGGCGTCAGTTGGGGTGCGCTCGCCGGCTCTTTCCTCGCGCCGTTCCTCTATGGTTTGTACGGCAAGAAAATCACGAAAAGCGCGGTTTATGCAAGTTTTATCACCGGCATAAGCGTTATGATCTTCTCGTTTGTCTATAAAATATGCGGCGCGTCCTTTATGAAAGTCACCCTTTCGTCGGGAGAAACGCTCGACTTTGCAAACTCGATTATCATGGGCTCTCTTTGCATGATATTTACCTTGATCGAAGTCCCCGTCGTCAGCGCGCTTACTTACCGCCTCGAAGTCAAAAAAGGCGTCCTCGACAAGGAAAAAACCGAACAAATCTTCTCCTGCTTCAACGGCGAAGTCGTCGTCAGCATTAAAGACAGTATCGGCAATTTTATTAAAGATATCAAAAAATAAGGAACGACCTTAACGTACGTTTATAAATGATATAAGACCGGCTTATTAAAAAACCGGTCTTATATCATTTATAACTCTACACACCTCTACACTTCCAAAAAAAATGCGCTATTGAATAGTTTGTAATTTTATGGTAAACTGTATCTAATAAATATTCGGGAGCAAATTATGAAGTTTTATTTGATGACGGATCTCCATTACTATTCCAAGAGAAACTACGACGGCGATCCGTATGCGCTTAAACGCGCGAGCGATCAATTACAGAGTCGCGAATCGGAAGAAATCGTCCGCGAAGCGTTTGATATCGTTTTGAACGAAGGGTTTTCGGACACCGTCATTATTCCCGGGGACCTGACGCAAGACGCAGACTATAAGTCGCACGAGGATTTAGTAAAAATATTTAAGGAATACGCGGCAAAAGGTCTGCGCATTATCGTAACAACCGCGACGCACGACTATAAAGAAACCTGCGACAACCCGTTCGGCAAAGAAATGTTCCGAGGCGGCAAAGCGGTTGCGTACGATAAGGACGGAAAAATCTACTTTGTTGACGCCGCTCATCGTGACCAGATACGAGAATACTATAAAGAGTTCGGTAGAGAGCAAGCCGTATCCGTCCACGATTTTACAATGTCATACTCCATCGACTTGGATGACGAATACCGACTGCTCGCATTAAACGACGATTTTGAATTTGATCCAAAAACAAAAATAAGAGGATATGACGAGAGCGCATTGGAATGGATCAAAGCGGAAGTGGAACGCGCAAAGTCCGACGGTAAAAGACTGATTGCCGCTACGCACCACCCCATACTGCCTCCGTCGCCGTTATACAAACTTGTCGGTCCCAACGATATGCTTAAAGACCATGAGCGTATTGCGGAACTTTTTGCCGACGCAGGCGTCAATCTTGTTTTTACCGGGCATACGCATATGCAGGATATAGGTTGCATAATCAGTAAAAACGGGAACCCATTATACGACGTAGGCACATGCGCGTTGACCGGATATAAACCCAATATGCGCAAGGTGGAAATCATAGGCGAAACGGCAAAAATCGAAACCCTTACGATCCCTACGTTATCGAGATTCGACCTTGGCGGTAAAACTCTGCCCGAGTATTGCAGAGAAAGTTTCTTCGGTATGTTGGAAAGTATGATAGGCGCTATGGCAGAGGACGAAGGACTGTTCGCCATGTACGCCAACGGCTTATCGATACGTCCGCATACCGTACACAAATATTGGTTTATTATCAAGCGGTTCGGGAAATGGATAAACAAACTCACCATAGGTAAAGCCTATAAATGGGTTCGTAAAGAGTCGGGATTAAGCAAAGAAGACATCAAACCTGTTGAAAACGAAAAAATGGTTCCGATTTTTATGAAAATAGTCGAAAACATGTTTACCGGTAATGCGTCCCTGGAACCAAAGACTCCGGAATACGGTATAATTATGGGCGCGCTTGCGATAATCGACAGTATCACAAAAACTTTGCGTCTGAACCTGAATAAAATGATCGGGTATCCTACCGTCTCCGAGTTACTGCAACCGCTGGTCTATAATAACGAATTGGATGACGATAACATAACGATAGTCATGTCGGAGATACCGCCGAAGCCGACGCCCGTACCAAAAATCGTAAGTAAAAAAGGTCCTGCCATCGTTGCCATTGTCATCATGGCGGTATTGCTGACGCTACCTATAACAATACCTTGCGCCATCCTTGTCGCACTCATCATAGCGATAGGTAAATTGATCCCCAAAAAAGAGAAGCAAATCTTTATCCCGGGTTTGATGGAAGACAAGGACAAAGACAATATAAAATAGAATAACGCGCACAAAGTTGCGCGTTATTTTTTATACGGTTACTCTTGCTTGCTCTTTATTGACATACACAAAACCATTTTATATACTATAAGTATTCTTATAACGAGGCTTGGTTTCGTATGCTGAAAAGATTTCTCAAAATGGCGAAACCATGGTGGAAAAACATAGTCGTTACCGTGGTTTCGCTTCTTATTGTCGCTATTCTTAATTTGATTACGCCCGAACTGATACGGCAGATGACCGCCCTTCTTTCGACCGAAGGCGCGCTTACGCAGGAAGCCGTTATATACTTTTTTATCGTGCTCGCTCTCTCCTATATCGTACGCGGCGTATTCCGCTTTTTGTCGATGTGGCAAGCGCACGTCGCCGCGTGGGAATTCGTCGCCGATACCACTTTGAAAGTCTTCGGCAAACTCGAAACGCTGCCGATGAGTTTTTTCAGCGGACACACGACGGGCGAAATCATGAGTCGCACCATCAACGATACGCGTAATCTGGAAACGCTGATCGCGCACGCTCTGCCCGATCTTCTTTCCGGCATTGTCGTTTTGATTCTCGTCACCGTACGCATCTTTCTTATCAACCCCGTCCTTGCCGCCATCACCCTTATCCCCGTGCCGCTGACCTTCCTTGTCAGTACGCAGTTTTCATCCAAAGTCAAGCCCCTTTTTCGCCGCAACCAGGCTTTCCTCGCCACCCTGAACAGTCACCTGCAAGACCGTATATCGGGTATGAAAGAAATCAAAGCCTTCGGCAAAGAAGAGGACGAATACAAGACGATGAAAGGTTTTGCCAAACGCTACGCCGCCGTCAACATCCGCGCCAACTTCGCCAACGGTATCTATCAGCCGTCCGTCGAATGCGTCATCTCGATGGGCACCGCGCTCGTTATGGGTATCGGCGGTACGCTCGTTCTTAAAGACAAACTGACCACCGCCGACATCGTCGGCTTTTTCGTCTATCTGTCGATGTTCTATACCCCTCTTTCCGCTCTTGGCAGAATCGTCGAAGATATCCAGACGGCACGCGCCGGCGGAGCGCGCGTCCTTGAACTATTGGATACCGAAAACCCGATTAAGGATGCCGAAAACGCTATCAATTTAGAAAAAGCGGAGGGCAAAGTAGAGTTTGAAAACGTCGGCTTTTGCTATCGGAACGATGAAAAAGTCCTTGACGATATTTCTTTTGTCGCAAATCCCGGGCAAATGGTCGCTATCGTCGGCGCGACGGGCGCGGGAAAAACGACGATCATTTCACTGCTCGAACGGTTTTACGATCCGCAAAAAGGTCGGGTGCTTTTGGACGGGCACGACATACGCGACTTGACCGTCTCGTCTTTACGGAAGAACCTGTCGATCGTCTTGCAGGACGTCTTTTTGTTTAACGGTACCGTTTACGAAAACATCGCTTACGGCAAAGAAAACGTCACGGAAGAAGAAGTCTACGAGGCGGCGCGCCTTGCCGAATGCGACGGCTTTATCCGCGAACTTTCAAACGGCTACCGGACCGAACTCGGCGAACGCGGCGCGCGCCTGTCGGGCGGTCAAAAACAGCGTATCGCCATCGCACGCGCCGTTCTTCGGAAGTCGCCCGTTCTTATTCTGGACGAAGCGACATCCGCCGTCGATAACGAGACGGAATCGCAGATTCAGTCGGCAATCGAAAGTATCCTCGGTAAAAGCACCGTCATTGTCATAGCGCACCGTCTGACGACCGTCATGAAAGCGGACAAAATCCTCGTCATAAGCGACGGCAAAATATGCGAAGAAGGAACGCACGCCGAACTTACAAAAAAGGGCGGCGTTTACAGTAAAATGTGTTCGGTCAACCGAAGCGGTATATAAAATAATCGGAAATATTTTTTAGTCTCGCTTTTTATGCCGAAAAACGATATTTTCGCGTTCTTTTTTCGGAGCCGAACACGCGGTTATCATTCTTCCTCTTTATTTTCTTTTTTGATCTCGTTTAATTTTTGCTGCCGACGGTTTTTCCGTATGGCTCTTCTTTCTTTTGCGCGGCGGAAGAGCACGAAAGGTTTTTTCCTTGCTTTGCAAACGATAAATTTAACCAAAACGTACAACCCAAACAGTCCGCCCATCAAAACAAAATAGGGTGCGACGGCGACAATAACGGTGATGACGCCGCGGAAGAAGTCGCCCACGCTCGAACCGCTTTCGACAAAGAGTTCTCCCATTTCGTCCCAAAAGTCGGGTTCGACATAAGTGCCCTCTTCGTACAAACTGAAATTGACTTTGCTGTAATCGACCTGTCTTTTATAGGACGAAAGGGTAGCGGAATAACTTTTTATTTCATCGTCGATCCTGTCTATTTTTTCGTTGATGGTGATCGCTTCCGATACCGTCTTCGCCTCTTGCAGCATCGCTTCGTACTTTTCTTTCTGTACTTTCAGCGTATTGATTCTTTCTTCGGTATCGACGTATCTTTCGGTGATGTCGTCGCAAGAAACGTTCTTGCTGTTTACGGTGCCGACCGTTTCTATTCCGTTCAAAAATTCGACCAGTTTTTCGGTCGGAATTCTCGCCGTCACGGAGGCGTAACCGCCGTCGCTTTGACGGGTATAGGAGATATAACCGCCCACTTTTTCCGTTTCCGACGTGATTTTCATTACCGTTTCGGAAACGTTCTTGACCGAAAGATTTTCTTCGACGGTGTAGACCAGAATCCGATCGCTCGTCGTGACGATTATGCTGTTATCGACGGTCGATATATTGGATTTATTCGCGCTTTTTTCGTAAGCAATGTCGGCAATCTCCCCTTGACTGTTGTAATAAATCTCGGGGACGACGCTTTGATCAGCCTTGTTTTCGGAACAACCGAACAGGATTGCCGTCATAACGAGAAGTAAAACCGATACGGTAACGGCTTTTATAAATCCGCTTTTTTTCATCACTTAATATCTCCTTTTTTGTCGGCATCTCGGCTGACCGAGAATTTCGCCCATAACCATATATTTTTGCAACGGCGTCATCGCTGCCGAACCGGGAAAGACGACCGGTTCTTCTTGATGCGCTTCGGGAAAAACGCACGTCCCGCTGTTTTCGTGCGAAACGGCGACGCTCGCGCGGAGCGTCGTCATTTCATTCTTGATATTGAGTTCGGTTTTTTTTACTTTCGGCTTTACCTTCGGTTTTTGTACGCCGGGGGCTCTGCCTTCGGTAAACAGTTCGTCTTTCATATCTTATTTTTTATCTTCGCCGTGCGGTTCGGAAGAGGGATTCGTCCCGCCGATCGCGTTTCTCATATTGGTGTCGGCTTGCAGGTTCTGCATATTATAGTAGTCCATGACGCCGAGTTTTCCGGTCCTTAAAGCATCCGCCATCGCCTTGGGAACTTCGGCTTCGGCTTGAATGACGGTCGCGCGCATTTCCTGCGTTTTGGCTTTCATTTCCTGTTCGCTTGCCACTGCCATCGCCCGTCTCTCTTCGGCTTTTGCCTGCGCGATACGCTTATCGGCTTCGGCTTGATCCATCTGCAACTGCGCGCCGATATTTCTGCCTACGTCCACGTCGGCGATATCGATGGAAAGTATTTCGTACGCCGTTCCGCTGTCAAGTCCCTTTGCAAGAACGGTTTTACTGATACGGTCGGGGTTCTCCAATACGTCTTTATGCGTAATCGCGCTGCCGACCGTCGTGACGATACCTTCGCCGACTCTCGCGATGATCGTCTCTTCTCCGCTACCGCCGATAAGGCGCGAAATATTGGCGCGGACGGTGACTCTCGCTTTGCATCTTAATTCGATACCGTCTTTGGCTATCGCGGCGATAATGGGCGTCTCTATTACTTTCGGATTGACGCTCACTTTTACCGCATTCAGTACGTCACGTCCGGCAAGGTCGATAGCCATTGCCGTTTTGGTTGACAGTTCGATATTCGCGCTGTGCGCGCTTATCAATGCGTTAACGACTTTAATAACGTCGCCTTTTGCCATATAATGGGTTTCCAATTCTCCGATTTGGATATCCAAACCCGCTTTTTTCCCTGTTATATACGCCTCGACGATCATATTGACTTTTATCTTACGAAGTCTCATACCGATGAGTTTTGCCATCGATATCGGCGCACCGCTGACCAGCGCTCTGAACCAGATGGAAACGGGTACGAGAATAAAGAAAGCAATGATTGCAAGACATAAAATCACGATACCTACGATCAGTCCTACGTTTGCCGCAAGAAGTGAATACATGTTTTTTTTTATCTCCTTTTTTTATAATGTCGTTACTTCTATTTTTCCGCCTTCGGCGTTTATTACTATTATTTCTTTTCCTTTTTCGATTAAAAACGTTTTTGATACGACGTCGTATATTTTTCCTTCTATCTCCGCCTTTCCGCACGGACGGAGCGTCGTCTCCGCTTTACCTTTTTTCCCTACGAGAAAAGAATAATTTTCGGTGCCGTCGCTGTACTTTTCATCGACAGCCGTACCGACGTTAAAGACGCCTTTTTTTAATAATCCTTTTTTCTGTAAAACAAAAAATACGGTTAAAAATAAACCGATAATCAATACGTCTGTCAATAAGAACTGAAACAACTGCGTCAGAACGTCATCTTCCTTATTATGAAATACGGCACGAAAAATAATCGCAAGCACGAGAAAAACCGTTCCGCTTATACCGAGGGCGCCGAATCCCGGCTGTAAAAACTCCGCTACCAAAAATGCAAGTCCGACGATAAACAGTACCAATACATACCATTCCATTCCGCTGAACAATAAACCGTACTGTGTAAAAAACATTTTCTCTCCTTTTTTTTTTATTATATAAGAAACCTTTTATTCTGTCAAACAGTGCGTCTCTTTCACCGTAAAATCATAAAGAATAATCATTTTTTTAACCCTTTTACCAAAAGCATTAAATTTTATTTTAATATTTGAAATTTCTCCTCTATTATATTTACATAATACTTTTTTTTATGTTATAATATCGGTATGAGCGAATTTATACTGCAAGAAAAAATGGAAGAAATCAGTTCAAAAATAAAAAACGAACTGAGTCTGAAAATTACCACAGCCGAATATATGCTGTGGATAAAACCGATTACTCCTTATTATTACGACGGCGAAACGCTTACTTTTATCACGCCGTCCGTCAATACCCGTTCGACTATTTTTTCCAATTACGTTCCTCTTTTTTACCAAGCCGCGGAGAGTCTTTCTTTACCGGTAAAAGATTTTTCTTTTATTACCGAACAGGAAAAAAATAATCTTCCCATTCCCGAAGAAGATACCTTTTTTTCTCCCGAAAAGAAAAAAAATCCGTTCGTCTCGAAATACACTTTTGAAAACTTCGTCATCGGCGAAAGCAACCGTATGGCTTTTATGACGGCTCATACCGTCGCCGAAAATCCGGGCGCAAACGACGGATTACTTTCTTTAAATCCTCTTTATCTGTACGGCGACGTCGGTTTGGGAAAAACGCACCTTATGCACGCTATCGGTAACTATTTATACGAGCATAATCCTGAACTGAACGTCATTTACGTCCCGGCGGACAGATTAAGTAACGAATACTTCGCTTCCTTAAATAAATACAATTCTGATAAGGATTCTTATCGGAAATTCCGTTCAAAGTACGCCGAATGCGACGTCCTCATGGTAGACGATATACAGTTTTTACAAAAAAAAGGCGGTCTTCAAGAAGTATTTTTCCATATCTTTAACGATCTTCACCACGCCGGAAAACAGATTATTCTTTCCAGCGACCGTCCGCCGAAAGAAATAAACGACCTCGAAGAGAGACTTCGCACCCGTTTTATGTGGGGTATCACGACCGATATCGGGACGCCCGAATATGAAACGAGAATCAATATCATTCTGAAAAAAATGGAAGGTTCTTCTTCTATACTGAATAACGAAGTCGTTTGTTTTTTGGCTGAAAAAATAAATTCCAATATCCGTGAACTGGAAGGGGCGCTTCTTAAAGTTATTATGTACACGCAACTTACCCATAAAGAAGCGACTATCGATATAGCGAAAGAGGCTCTCCGTGAACAAGTAGCCAATTCGCACGAACAGCATATAGACAGCGATAAAATAATAGACACCGTAAGCGATTATTTCCGCGTGTCCGCTTCCGATATTATCGGAAAAAGAAAAACAAAAGATATCGTGGAAGCAAGAATGGTGGCGATTTATCTTATTTGCGATCTTCTGAATCTGCCTTTGATTACGATCGGGCAGATCTTCGGCGGAAGAGATCACTCTACGATTATGTATTCCCGTGATAAAATCACGTCGGCGCTTGCGACCGATCGTGAGATGAAAAGAATGATCGACGATATCAAGAGCAGTCTGAATTGTAGATAAACGTAAATTATGTGGATAGGATGTGGAAAGATATATACAGGTTATCCACAACGGAAATGAATGTTTTTTTAACGTTTAAATAGTTTTCTTTTCCGTTTTGTACCTGTTTTATATTTATTAACATTTCCACACGGGTAATAATAATAGTTGACATTACTATAAAGGAAATATATTAAACAGTGAGGTAAAAAAATGAAATTTTGTTGTAACGGAACCGATTTGGCAAATGCCACCAATATAGTCAGTAAGGCGCTCGCGCCCAATAAGAATATACCTATTTTAGAAGGGATAAATATTGACGCGCGCGGAGAGCAAGTAACTTTAAGTGCTTATAACCAAGAAATATTTATTCAGAAAACAATCCCGGCGGAAGTGTTTAACGAAGGTAGCCTCGTCGTTAACGGAAAAATACTCAACGATTACGCCAATAAAATTTCAAACCGTGAAAAGGTCGAAATAGAAAAGCAATTGAATTATAAAATCAGTTTTTCTTTCGGAAAGAGTTCGAGTGAAATAAACTTTTTCGACACGCCCAATTTTCCGTCGATAGGCGAGTATAAAAGCGACGTCAGCATGACGATAAAAGAGTGCGACTTAAAAGAACTGCTTGAATGCTCTATTTTTTGCGCCGCGGTCAACGACACGCGTACCATTCTGAAAAGTTGTAAACTGGAAGTAATCGGCGATATAGTCGAAGCGGTGTGTCTCGACGGATACAGAGTAGGGATAGCAAGAAAAAAGACGATCGAAAAAAGCGGAGACTTCAAAGTCACGATTCTTGCGAAAATCGTCAGCGATATCACGAAAATACTGACCGATTCCGAAGAGATCGTAAAAGTAACGAAAACAGGCTCGACCGTTATTTTTGATTTGGGACATACAAAAATCAAAACGACGACGGTAGAAGGCGAATTTTTTAAGTATGAAAACAATTTACCGAAGAATATCCATTGCGAAGTCGTAATCGGAAAGAGCGACCTGGAAGAATGTCTGAATCGTGCGGCGATCATCAGCAGAGAGCATATCTATAACAACGTCGTCATTTCGATAGAAGATAATATTATGAATGTGCTTGCCGAAAGCGAAAAAGGCAAAATCAATGAAAACGTCGATTGTAAGACGACGGGAGATCCGATAAAGATCGGATTAAATAATAAGTTTATTCAGGAAGCGGTGGCAAGAATAAAGGAAGATTTTATTAAAATACAAATCGAGAGTTCCACCCGACCGATTCTCGTCTCCAAAATGGAAGGCGACGAATACCGTTGCATTATTTTGCCGGTCAGAATGGTATAAAAAAATAACGGGAAAACAGTATGAGCGAAAATAGTTTATTTTTCAAAAAAACGGAAAGCGGCGTTTATTTTTTTTACGGAGAAGTTTTGCTCTTTTATCATGAAAAAGCAAATAATTCTTATTTTATTACAATAACAGAAAATAATAATAAGGAATTTCCGCTGAAAGAAGTAATCGTAATTCAGAATAAGAAAAACGATTTTACACTGGAATGTAAAAATAACGGAAAGCAAATTAACGTGCGCGTTTTTGAGCAAAGCGAAGGAAAAATAAAGTTTATTTTCGATAATTATAAAGAATACAGCGATTTTTCCTTTTCTCTTTGTAAAGATATTACCGACACGGTACTGCACGTATCGACTTTACAACAGGAAAATGAAGAAATTTATACCGAGAAAAAAATATCGTATACTTTGAAAAATAAGTATTATTTTGAAAATGAAGATATAAAGAATTTTGATTTTGAGATTAATAACTTCATAAAAATAAAATGTTATCAAAAGAGTGCGAATTTTGTTCTTGACTTTGAAAAAAATATCGAAAAAATAAAAGAAGAAAAGAAAACGGAAGAGATAAACGGCGTTATATACAAAAAGAGAAAGGTATTTTTTACCCAAGATTATATAAAGAACGGGAATCCGCCTTATTTACCTGACGGAATAGTCGGTTATACCGAGGAAGATAAAGTTTACAAAAAAGAAAAAGGGGTAAGTCTTATCGGCGTGATACCCACCGCTTTTGAAAAAAACAATTATCTGATCCGCTATTTCGGCGACGGAGAA
This sequence comes from Clostridia bacterium, assembly GCA_045601385.1. Taxonomy (GTDB): domain Bacteria; phylum Bacillota; class Clostridia; order Christensenellales; family DTU072; genus CAG-1782. The sequence continues at coordinate 26,424 of JAZRZM010000004.1, forward strand.
CTGATTTGTGAAGATAATGTTATGAAAATAGATTTTTCGGCGTTCGGAGCGAAAGAGTCGTTTAAGACGGTACTTCGTAAATATTTCGACGACGTGGACGCGGACGGATTTTTTATCGGACTTGAAGATTATTCGGGAGAAGAAATCATTATTATAAAAGAAGCGGTCCGAGAAATATTCGAGGAATACCCTCTTTTCTTAAAAAAAGCGATTTTCTTTGATAAAGTGTCTCCTGTTAACGATTATTTTGGGTATTATATTATCAATGATATGAGAAAAACGGCAAAAGATAAAGAATATGCGTCTTATTATAAATATATGGGAGAATATCTTTTAGGCGCAAGAGTGGAAACAATCGAAGATATAGAAAACGTATCCGACTGTTGCACGGTCGTTATCGTAGGAAAATGAAAAAAGTATTTATTACGGGCGCGAGCGGTGATATAGGAAAAAAACTCGTTGAAAAATACCTTTCCGAAGGTTATTACGTCATCGGTCAATACTGTAAAAACGATACGGTAAAGAATGATTTTACCGAAAATTGCGAATTTATTCAAGCCGATTTTTCCATTCGTGAAGAAGTGGAAAAGACGGCTTTTTATCTAGCGAAAATTCACCCTGATATAGATATATTGATCAATAACGCCGGTATCGACGCATATGGTCTTTTTTCGGAAATAACGACGGAAGAAATCGAAAAAATAATGTTTATCAATCTGACTTCGGCGATGATTCTGACGAGAGAAATCGGTAAAAAAATGCTCGCAAGAAAAAAAGGCGTCGTATTAAATATAACGTCGATATGGGGTGAAAGCGGCGGTTCGATGGAAGTTGCTTATTCGGTTACGAAAGGCGGCTTAATCGCTTTTACGAAAGCCCTTGCGAAAGAATGGGCTTTGTCCGGTATCCGTGTAAACGCCTTAAAACTCGGTTTTATGGATACGAAAATGAACGCTCTTTTTTCGGAAGAAGATAAAAAAGAATTTTGCAAGGATTTATCATTGAAAAGAGTGGGTACTCCTTCCGAAGTTGCCGAGACGGCATATTTTATCAATTCGGACGCATGCTCGTATATGACTGCTCAAATTATCGGCGTAGACGGCGGAATCTGATATTATTTATTGTGCGAATATAAAACATTTTTTTACAATACATTCTTTTTTTTTCGGTATATTTTCCTTTATTATTTTTTCCGTAAGGAAAAAAATATGGAAGTCAAGAAAAAAATTCTGCGATTTTTTATTTATTCCGTTTGTTTTTCACTGCTGACTTTATGTGAAAAAAAATGGAGTGTGACCGGCTTTTGCGTCGGCTTTTTATACGCGCTTATTTTTTGTAAAGAAAATCCGCTTTTATGTATTCCGGGGTATTTAATAGCGTCCGGTTTTATTTATTTTGACCTTTTTTTTCTGATTTATCTCGCTTCGTCCGTAATCCCCGTTTTATTTTTAATGCTTTTTCATTATAAATTCAAAAGAAAATACCGAATGATACCTTCGCTTGTCGCCACCGTTTTTTCCCAGACGGCAAAGTTTTTTTTGCAGCCTATTACCGTGGAATATTTGATACTGCAAATAATCGGAGTCGCACTTGGGTGTTTATTTTTCTATATTTGCGTCATTTTTTTGTATTCCGTTCTGGTTCGGGGTATTCGGTATCGGTTGAGCGATCGGGAAAACGCCGCCGCCGCGCTGTTTATATCCGCGCTCGGAGCCGGGCTGTATCTTCATATTTTCGGAGTGACGCTTTTTTATTTTGTCATAACGCTTTGTATTCTTTTTTGCTCTTTATACGACAATAAATATATCGTGTACGTTTTGGCGGCAGGGTTGGGTGCGTCTCTTTCCGTCGGGAGCGGAGAGCCTATTTTGCTGTGCGTTTCGCTTGTCGGCGGTTACTATGTTTTTTCGCCTATTCATCGCTTTGTCGGTGCGCTCGGCGGTTTTTTTCTGTTTGTAGCCGTCGGATTTTTGCAGCGTGTTTGCTCTTTACAACTGATTATTCCCGTATTGATCGCCACGCTCGGCGCGCTGATTCCGACAAAATATCTCGGTCCGCTCGTTTCTTATAAAGAAAGCGTGCAAGGACAATTCGCTTTGCGGACGGTCATCAATCGGGATCGGTACCGAATCGGGAAAAAAATCGAAAACGTCGCTTTTGCGTTTGAAAAAGTGCAAAGTCTTCTTGCCCGTGAAGAAAACGTTTTGCCGCAGGAAAAAGACATTACTCTTTATCTTGAAAAAAAGTTTTGTCACGTTTGCCCGAAAAACGGACGATGTCATGCGCAGAAACCATACGGAAACGGTCTGCAAAATCTTGTGCGCGCCGCGCTCGACAATGGACGGGCGACCTTGCTTGACGCGGGATCCGAACTCGGCGAATACTGCGTCAGCCTGCCGAAACTGATCGCCTGTACGAACGAAACGCTCGACAAACTCAAAGATATAAAGAATAAAAAATCGGAAATAGACGTCGGCAGAGAAATGGTAATAACCGAACTGGGCGGCACGGCGGCTCTTCTGAAAAATCTCGCTTCTTCTGTCGAAAGTGAATTCGGCTTCGATCTTGTCTCCGAAAAAAAAGCGATAGAAGAACTCGGATACGCCGATATCGTCGCTTCGGACGTGGCGATATACGGCAAAGGAAAGGACGGCGTGACGATTACCGTACGGGAAGAAGACGCCGATAAAAAACAACTTCCGTCCGTTTTGTCCGCCGTACTCGGCGAAACTCTTTTGGAGACGGAAAGAAAAATCACCGCGAACGGAACGGTCAGTCTGCACTTTTCCCACGCGCCGAAATACGGTATTTTGTACGGCGACGCAAGCGTCGGCAAAGAAAAGGAAAAACAAAGCGGCGACGCACGGCAAGTGATAAAAATCGGTTACGACAAACTGATGTTTATTCTGTCCGACGGTATGGGAACGGGAGAAGAGGCGAGCAAAACCGCCGCTTGCACAATCGGTCTGATAGAGTCTTTTTATAGAGCGGGATTCGATCACAAAACCGTTTTCGGATGCGTTTCGCAACTGTTATCGCTCCGCAAGAAAGAGGATTTCAGTGCGCTTGACGTAGTTATTATAGATACCCAAACGGGCGATTTTGACTTTATAAAACAGGGCGGCAGAGAAAGTTATATTCTTTCGGAAAACGGTTTGGAAACGGTCGAAGGCAGTTCTCTTCCCGTCGGTATCGTCGATGAGAACGAACCGCAGATATATAAAAAGCACCTCGGCGGCGGCAGTATCGTCATCATGCTCAGCGACGGCGTCGCCGATCGGATACACTATGCCGACGTATGCGAGTTTTTGGCGAGCGTAGGCACGAGCAACCCGCAACTGATCGCCGAAAAACTGCTTAACTTTGCCTTGAAAAAGGGCGGCAAAGAGGACGACATGACTGTCATGGTCGCGCGTGTTGTCAAAAACAGAATGAACTAAAAAAGCAGGACGAACTGTCCTGCCTTTTTAGATTACGAATTGATTTGCGCTTTAACCAGACTTTCGCCGCAGTATGTTTTGCGAAGAAGCGGCTTTTCGATTTTTCCGGTCGGGTTACGCGGGACCTTGGCAAAAATGATTTTTGCCGGGCGTTTGTAACGGGGAAGGGACTTGCAGAAGGTATTGATTTCTTCTTCGGTGCAGGTTTCTCCGTCTTTGATTTCGATAATGGCGGCGGCGATTTCGCCGAGGCGTTTGTCGGGCAGACCGATGACGGCGACGTCTTTGATAAGGGGGTGAGAGCGAAGGAAGTCTTCGATCTGAACGGGATAGAGATTTTCTCCGCCTGTGATGATGACGTCTTTTTTACGGTCAACGAGGTAGATAAAGCCGTCTTCGTCTTCCTGCGCCATGTCGCCGGTGTAGAGCCAGCCTTTTTTGTCGAGGACCTCTTTGGTCGCTTTTTCGTCTTTATAATAGCACGTCATGACGCCGGGACCTTTGACGGCGAGTTCTCCGACTTCTCCGCGAGTGACTTCACGACGCTTTTCGTCTACGATTTTTACTTGCCAGCCGTAACCGGGTATGCCGATCGCGCCGACTTTGTCGGTGTGTCCGATGCCGAGGTGTACGCAACCCGGTCCGATCGATTCGCTCAAACCGTAGTTGGTGTCGTAGTCGTGATGCGGGAAGGCCGTCTTCCAGCGACGAATAAGACTCGGCGGAACGGGTTGTGCCCCGATGTGCATCAGTCTCCATTGATCGAGAGTGTATTCTTTCAAGTCGATATCGCCTCTGTCGATGGCGTCGAGGATATCCTGCGCCCACGGCACGAGGAGCCACACGATCGTGCATTTTTCACGCGAGACGGCGTCGAGGACGGCTTTCGGTTTCGTTCCTTTCAAAAGGACGGCTTTTCCGCCCGAAATAAGACTGCCGAACCAGTGCATTTTCGCACCCGTGTGATACAGGGGCGGAATGCAGAGAAAAACGTCGTCTTTCGTCTGACCGTGGTGGTTTTGTTCAACACGCGCGCTGTGAAGAAGACTGCGGTGTTTATGCAAAATCGCTTTCGGAAAACCGGTCGTGCCCGAAGAAAAGTAGACCGCGGCAAAATCGTTTTCGGTCAGTTTGATACCGGCAGGCTTGGCGCTCGACTCGTTGGCGGCAAGGTGAATATAGTTTTCGGCAAAATCGGGACAGGTTTCTCCGACAAAGAAAAGTTCTCTTACCCGTGCGATATCCTCTTTGATTTCTTCGATGCGCGTAACGAATTCCGGTCCGAAAAAGAGCATATCGATGTCGGCAAGTCCGACGCAATAGCGTATTTCGTCGGCGGCATAGCGGAAGTTGAGAGGAACGGCGAGCGCGCCCGTTTTCAGAATGCCGAAGTAGATCGGGAGCCAGTCCAGACAGTTCATCAGAAGAATGCCGACTTTTTCCCCTTTTTTGATGCCGTGCGCCAAAAGCAGATTGGCGCAGCGGTTGGCTTTTTCGTTAAAGACGCTCCACGTTATTTCGCGGCGATAGCACGTTTGGTACGAACTGCCTTCCACGAGATTGTATTCTTTCCAATTCCGTTTTGTTTCCTGTAATTCGGGATTGAGTTCGACCAAAGCGACGTCGCTCGGGTACATTTTCGCGTTTCTTTCCAATAAATCGGTCAGTATCATGGTTTGTCCTTATGTTTTTATTTTTTTTTAATATTATCACATTTCTTTTCAAAAGTAAAACGTTCGTCGGACGAATTGCTTTTTTATGCCGTTATCTATATAATGTAAAGTATGGCTACCAAAAAAACGAAAAAGAATCGCAACAAACAAATCATGACGATCGTCGCCGTCGCGGTGATTATCGTCGTCGTCGCAGTCGTCGCCTATGTTATTATCAACAACCCCGACCTGCTCGATTTTCCCGAAGACGAAACGGAATATACGGCAAAGCCGAAAGCCGATCCCGCGCTTCTTGCCGATATTGACGAAGAAAACCGCATAATCGTTCATTTTATCGACGTCGGGCAAGGCGATTCGATTTTGATAGAACTGGGCGACGATACCGTGATGCTGATTGACGCCGGACACGAAACGAGCGTATCCAAGGCGTTCAAAGCCGACTATCTTGCCTATCTCGATACGATTATCGGCGACGGCAATATCGACTATCTGATCGCCACGCATCCCGATTCCGACCATATCAACATGCTGACCGACGTTATCGAAAAATACGACGTCGCGGAGATTTATTTCAACGACTGTTATAACGACGGCGTAAAAGGCGCGTCGAAGACCTTGCAAAACTTCGAGACGGCGGCGGAAAGCGAAGAAAACTGCACCGTTTACGAATATTCGACGGCGGACGATACCATTCAGTATATCAACGGCAGCGACTACAAACTGACGATTTATTCGTCGGGGAACGACGGATTTAAGGGCGCGGAATCGAAAGCGAACAGCATGTCGATCCTTTGCCTGCTCGAATACGGCGGTCGGAGAGCCCTCTTTACGGGCGACGCCGAGGACAAAACGGAAGAGTGGTTCGTCGCAAAATGCGAAGAACTGTACCAAACCGACGGGCTCGATATCGACTTTCTGAAAGTCGGACACCACGGCAGTCGGTCGTGTTCTTCCGAAACTTTTCTTGACTATATCAAACCCGAATACGCCGTAATCAGTTGCGGTAAAGACAATACGTACGGGCATCCGCACGCGGAAACAATCGAAAAACTTGACGAACGGAACATAACGACGTATATGACGGTGGACCAAGGCACGATCGATTTGTATATCGATTCGGAAGGCGATTTTTGTTTTGTTTTTCCCGATAAAACCGTAGAAACCAATGTCGAAAAATAAAGGTATTCAAAAAGAAAACGAAAAAAATATGGAAGTCACTTGGGAAAGAAAGACAAACCATACCGCTTTAATTATCGTTTTTTCGACGGTATTTATATTGTCGGTTCTGTTTTTGATACTGTTTTTTACCCTGTTTGATAAAAAGGCGACCGATACTTTTGTCAAAACGGACGCTACGATCGTATATATACAGGAAAAAACGGTCGGCTCCGATTATGAGTATACCGTTTATATTGACTATGAGTATCCGACAGGCGGCGTCAAATACGAAAATCGGGAATACGGCATGTACAATTCGTTTATGAAAATCGGCGATACGGTTTCGGTTTTTGTCAATCCCGATAATCCGGAAGAATTTGTGTGCCATACGATCGACGACATTGTTTTCCCGATTTTGTGCGGCATTTTCGCCGTCATCGGACTGGTCGGAATCGTTTTTAGCGTTAAGAAAATAAAAAGCGCGAAAAAGGAAAAGGAAGAGTAACTTATTTTGAAGTGATTTCCCCCGAAAAAAAGGATAAGAGAAGTTCCGCTTATTTTTTATCGGTCTCACATTTTGTTAAAACTATAAATAACGGTTGACAAAATCGCTTTCGGGCATTATACTCATAGCAACCATAAAGAGTGTACGAGGGACAAGCCCGTTGACTACACAGCAACCTACCGATAAAAAAGGCAAGGTGCTAATGCTTGGAAGATGGGTAAAATCAAAGTGCGCACGCCCGTCTTCACGATGGGCGTTTTTCTTACCTCTTGATGGAATTTTTTTATTTCAGGAGGCTTTTATGAAAAAAACCGAATTGCCGGTCGAAAGAAAAGAACCGGGTTGCAACGGACAGTATTATGTGACTGTTCACAATCAAAGAGAATGGGCTTTGTTGCTCAATATTCTGGACGAACACCGTTTCAACGGTTCCGATGGGGTATCGAAACGGAACTGTCCTGAATTTCCCCCTGCGCTTGTCGTGGATAAAAAAAGGCGGGAATACTTTTTGGCAAGCGTATCGTGTCTTGCTTGCGCTGCGAGTCGCGGACACAACGCTATTTCTTTTGAAAAATTCCGCAAATTGGCAGAAAAAGGCGAATTGTCCGCACATAAAACTTAAAAAATCGCCGTATTTTTTGGGGCAAGTTGTGCTCGGGAGGACAGGTAGGCGACGGAAACCGTATGTTTTACGGCGTCACTTATTTCGACATGTGCGCCAAGCCTCAGGCTTGTCATTCCGACTTTCCTTTCCCGTCCGTCATTCCGACCGAAGCGGAGGAATCCCATAAAGTACGGGAGATCCCTCGGCTACGCTCGGGATGACGACCGCACCCAAAGATAAGCCCCCGGGGTCCCCGAAAAACGACTTGCGTTTTTTGGGGCAAGTTGCGCTCGGGATGACGACTGAACCGCGGAGGGTGGCTTTTGAGAATAAACGCCGTTCTCCCCGAAAAACGGCTTGCTTTTTTTGGGGCAAGTTGCGCTCGGGAGGACGAGTAGGCGACGGAAACCGTATGTTTTACGGCGTTACTTATTTCGACATGTGCGCCAAGCCTCAGGCTTGTCATTCCGACCGAAGCGGAGGAATCCCATAAACAAGGAGAGATCCCTCGGCTACGCTCGGGATGACGAACAGGGCAGTGCGCGTAAATAAGCGTACTATATGTGTGATGAGTGGCAAGAGTGCGCTGATTTTCCGCGAAAACAAGGACAGCCGTAGTGGACTACTGCGGACGAAGTTTTTGCGGAAGGGCACAAAAACTATATTTTTTTATCCGCTGACGGGGAAAAGTAGCACGGTATGTTATAAAATATTATTTTTTTCGTTTTTGTGCACGTAAATAAGCGTACTATTGCAACTCACGCATTGACAAAAATTGGTAATGGTGCCATAATGATAACAACAATAAGGAAGGTAAATAGCATGAAAAAATTTATCAACAAACTGATAGAAAAGTACGGCAAAAAAAAGCTTATCATTATTTTGTGCGCAGTAGTCGGTTGCGGCGTGATTATCGGGCTGGGTTTCGGTTTTGCGGCGATTCCTTTTAAGGGGAAAGCGTCCACCGAAAAGTTCGATAAAAACAAGACGTTCAGCCTTTCCGAAGACGTCGCGGCGTCATTTGATATTTCCAAAGGAAAGCACGAAGAAGGCTTTGTTATTCTGAACCTTGCCGACATTCAACTGAACAATCTCGAACTCGGCGAGCAGAATGACTCGTTTCGCTTGCTGACCAAGTTGATAAACGAGACGAACCCCGATCTGATTACTTTGACGGGCGATCAGATCAGCGGAGCGTACACGCGTAACGCGCTGAAAAAGATCTGTCAGTTTTTGGACGAGACGGGTATTCCGTGGGCGCCGGTACTGGGTAACCACGACGGACAGGGCGACGTGACCAGAAACGGCAACGGCGACATTTTTCTCGATTATAAGAACGTGGTTTTTCGCAAAAACGATCCGTCTCTCGGCGTCGGTAACTATATTATCAATTTGACCGACGGCGATAAACCGATACACGCCGTATTCATGGTCGACAGCCACGATACTCGCAAATATAAGGGAGACAAAAAGAAAGACTATGATTATATTTGGGAAACCCAAATTGATTGGTACGAATGGGCGGTAAAAGGTCTGCAACAAACCAACGCCGACGTCAAGTCGTCTATGTATTTTCATATTCCGCTCGTCCAATACAAAATGGCACTGCAAGATCTTGGGTACGAGAACGGGAGACTCGGGGACCATCCGGACGGCGTCGAATTCGAGCACGGCTTTTGGTGCGAAGATATCTGCTGCCCGAGACATTCCGTCAAGGACGGACTCGGTCATGACAGCGGAATGTTTGCGAGGATAAAAGAACTCGGCAGCACCGATCTTGTCGTCGCAGGGCACGATCATACCAACAATTTTGCCACCGAGTACGACGGCGTGACGCTTGCTTACGGCACGAAGTCGGGATACGGCTCGTATTATAAAGAAGAAAGAGTGGGCGGAACCACCATTACGATCGCCAAAGACGGCAGCCATACTTTACAAAATTATTATTACAACAGAGCAAATGACACGTTGACCAAAGCAAACTAAAAAACAACTATAAAAAAAGGAGTCAGGAATCATGAAACGTTTGTTATTGTTATTGCTTTACATTATTCTCGGAATCGGTAGCGCGACGGGTATGGGAATCAGTTTCGGCATGTTTGCGAAAGAAGATACGTCTTCTTCCGAGATATGGGATAATGCGCAGGTTTTCGATATTGCCGAAGACGTCGCCGCGACGTTCGAGATCGGAAACGGCAAACACGAAGAAGGCTTTGTCATTCTGAACCTTGCCGATATTCAGATAGACAGTCTCGGTTCTTATGCCGATTCGTTTGCGTTGCTGGACAAAGTCATTAAGGCGACCGATCCCGATCTGATTACTTTGACGGGTGACCAAGTATGGAAAACGTTTACGAAAAGCGGACTGAAAAAAATATGCGCTATGCTCGATAAGACGGGTATCCCGTGGGCGCCGGTGCTCGGCAACCACGACGGCGAAGGACAAATGTCACGCAGTCAGAACGGCGACGTCTATTTGCGGTACAACAACGTCGTTTTCCGCAAAAACGATCCGTCTCTCGGCGTCGGGAACTATATCATCAACTTGACCGACTCCGGCAAACCTGTTCACAGTATCTTCATGATGGACAGCCATAATTCGCGGAATTATCCGGAAGGCAACAGCGGATACGACTATATCTGGGAAAACCAAATCGACTGGTACGCCTGGGGCGTAAAAGGTTTGCAAGCGGTCAATAGCGACGTGACGTCTTCCTGCTTCTTCCATATACCGCTTGTTCAATACGAAGATGCGTGGAAACAGGGTGCGGCATACGGCGAAAAGAGAGAATCCGTCGGTTGTGCTAATCACGGCAAGGGCGGCTATGACAGCGGTCTGTTTGCAAAAATCAAAGAACTCGGCAGTACCGATCTCGTTGTCGTAGGGCACGATCATATCAATAACTACTATGCCGATTACGAAGGCGTAACGCTCGCGTACGCGTTGAAATCGAGTTATGGCTGCTATTACGACAGCGACATGGTCGGCGGCACGACGATTACCATTGCAAAAGACGGCAGCCATACGTTGAAGTATTATTACTACAACAAAGCCGACGGTTCGGTAACCTGCAAATAAACAAGGAAAAAAACAATAAAAAAGGCGGGACAAAAAATCTCGCCTTTTTTTGTTTGAGAATTAATCGAATTTTGCGAAAAAGTCGCGCGCAAGAGCATACGCTTGCATATCGTCGCTTGCAAAATACGAACCGTGGTTGCCATTCTTGACAATGGCGATTTCACTTCCGGCGATACTTTCGTGGATAAAGACGCTGTCGGACAGGGGCATAATGTCGAATTCGGCGGCGACAACGAGGGTGGGCGCGGTGATTCTGCCGAGGTATTCGCGGGTAAAATCGGGTTCGTTGAGCATCAGATCGTTCAGAATGGAGTGCTGTTTTAAGTTGTTAAAAAACACGCCGATCGTAAAGTAGGGCTTAAACTTTTTCGGGTTGGAGTTCGAGCCGCAGGAGACGCAGGCTTTCGGGCAGTCGGGGTAATTGGCGGCGAGAGCAAGCGTAACCATTCCGCCGTCGCTATGCCCCATAACGTACGGCTTTTCGAGCCCTTTTTTCTGAATAAACTCATAGACATCCTTTGCCATCAATTCGTAGGTAATGACGCCCGGATCGGAACTGTGCCCCTGACAGCGACTGTCTATGCAGTAGACCTGATAGCGGTTGGCAAGATAGGAAGCGAGGGAAGACAGCGATTCGCACGAGCCGCCGTTTCCGTGAATCATAATGAGCGCGCGCCCTGTCGTCCCGTATTTTTTGTAATGCATGTTGACGTCGGTCAGTTGCACATAGCCGCTTTCGACTTCCTCTTGCCGCGCGGGCAGGTCGATGTCCTTTATCTCGACGAGATTGTATTTTTTCGACGGTATCCGAATGGATAAAAACCATATTCCGAGACCGAGACAGCCGACGGCTATGATACAAACGATAGCGATTATTGCGATTTTTCCTTTGCTCATTACAAACACCCCTATTTTAAACTTTGTTTTCGCTTTGAATTATACAACCGATAAATTTTTTTGTCAAAAACAGCAAAAAGTATTTCCGAACATCGGAAACGATTTGCAATCTTTTCGTTTTGCATTTGATTTATTGAAATTAAATATATAATATGTTATAATTTGACAAACATTATGAAGACAAAAGAGCAAATTAGGTACAATATGCAAAAAGTAAAAAGTAAAGATTCTCAAATAGAGATGACTTTACGAAAGGCTCTTTGGGGAAAAGGTTATAGATACAGAAAAAATGTCAAATTTGTTTACGGGCATCCGGATATTGCGTTTATCGGTAAAAAGGTAGCGGTTTTTTGCGACAGCGAGTTTTGGCATGGATACGACTGGGAAAACAGAAAAAAGGATTTCAAATCGCATTGTGATTTTTGGATTCCAAAAATCGAACGAAATATGACAAGAGACAAAGAAGTAACCGAAAAATTACAATCGGATGGCTGGATTGTAATTCGATTTTGGGGACAAGATATAAAAAAAGAAGTTGAAAAATGCGTATCAAAAATAGAAGAGGCATTGAATAATGATTAAAAGTATTGATTTATTTGCCGGTATCGGCGGTATAAGACTCGGGTTTGATCAAGCCTTTGGGAAAGAAATAAAGACGGTTTTTATCAGCGAATGGGACGAGAATGCACAAAAAACATACAAAGCAAATTTTAATGATGATTTAGAAATAGCAGGCGATATTACAAAAATCAACGAAAAAGATATTCCCGATTTTGATATTTGTCTTGCGGGTTTTCCTTGCCAAGCATTTTCTATTGCGGGACGGAAAAAAGGTTTTGACGATAACTATAAGGGGCAAACAAGAGGTACACTTTTTTTTGATGTTGTAAGAATCTGTGCGGAGAAGAAGCCGAAAGTCATATTTTGCGAAAATGTAAAAGGACTTATGATTCACGACCATGGAAGAACTTTCAAAATAATTGTCGGTGCTTTGCGTGAACTCGGATATACGGTTTTTTACAAATTATTAAACAGTAAAAATTTTGGAGTGCCTCAAAACAGGGAAAGAATTTATATTGTCGCGTTTCGAAATGATATTGCTCCGGGAGAATTTGTTTTTCCGGATGGGATGCAATCGGGGAAAACCATACGGGATATTATGCAGGCTGCGCCTGTTCCCGCAAAGTATTATTTAAGTGACGTATATATGCAAACATTGATAAAGCATAAAGCAAGACACGAGGCGAGAGGGAATGGATTCGGATATGAAATCCGAGATTTGGACGACATAGCGGGGACGCTTGTTTGCGGAGGTATGGGCAGAGAAAGAAATCTTATTGTCGATAATCGGGAACATGATATTGTGCCAACTACACATATTAAGGGTGAAATCAATAAGGACGGAATCCGAAAAATGACACCAAGGGAATGGGCGAGATTACAAGGTTTCCCCGATGATTTTAAATTTGTTCTTGCCGATGTCCATTTATATAAGCAATTCGGGAACAGCGTTACCGTTCCGGTTATTAAAGCAATAGCGATAAAAATCAAAGGAGTACTTGATAAAAATGGCGGCAAATAGAGGCGAATGGGCTGAATTGTATGTTTTGTTCAAACTTCTCGGAGAAGGAAGGATATATGCGGCAGACGAAAATCTAAATAAAGATTCTACTTCATATCTTGAAATCATAAGGATTATTCGTGAAGAGGTGCAAAGCACGATTACCGAATATCATACAGGCTTGGATGTTTCCATTTATGTTGAAAATGAGCTTGTGACAAAAATCCCCGCTTCGGATTTCTTAAAGAATGCCGATTTGCTGTTGACTTGTATCAAAACGGCGACAGGCAGGACTTTTGATATCGAGCCCGGTATCGTTTCCTTTATGAAATCCGCAAAAATAAAAAGCGTAAAAGCCAAAAGCGTCAGTCGATTTAAGAATCTCGGGGGTAAAAACGATATTGTTATGGAAATACGAGATCATACAACCGCGTTGATTTCCATTGCCGGCTTTTCCATTAAGGCAAAAGGGAAGTCGCCTGCCACGTTGTTTAACACGGCAAAAGCATCGGCGTTTGTTTATAAAATTATTGGAGCAACGGATGAAGATATGAGAAATATCAACGATCTTTTTACGCGCGATGGCGGGAAAGATAAAAATGCGCGTATGGCATATATTCGTGATCACGGTTTTATGCTGCAATCAATGGGGGTAAAAGTTTTGCCGGGCATGGAATATTCGGTATTCCATGACAATCTCGATATGATTCGCGGAGATATGGAAGAAATATGGGATAATGTTTTGCGTATTCATTATTTAAGTGAGGGAAAGGATAAAACCGCTCTTTCCGATATTTGCGATATTCTTGTAAGGGAAAATCCATTAAAAAAGCGTAACCCGGAGTCATTTTATAAGAAAGCAATAAAAGATTTTCTGTATGCTGCTTTTTCCGGTATGACTGCCTCTATTCCATGGGACGGGAAAGAAGTGGTAAACGGTGGATATATTGTAGCGAAAGATAATGGCGATGTTCTTGCCTATCATACGAGGGACGGAGAGAATTTCAAGGCGTTTCTTTTTAGAACTACAAAAATGGATCGCCCTGAGGCATCCGAGAAGAAAGGCTATCCGTATGCCCATGTTTATAAAAAGGAAAACGAATTCTTTATCGATTTGAATTTTCAAGTAAGATTTATTTCTTAAAATGCGTGTCGTCAGTTTGTTTTGCGGGATCGGCGGTATTGACCTTGCTTTACGACAAGCAGGGAATGTTGTAGTATGGGCGAATGACAGTGACAAATACGCCTGTATGACCTATCGACATAATTTCCCCGAGGTGCCTCTTGTCGAAGAAGATATTCGAAAAATAAACAAATCAACTGTTCCCGGATGTGATATTGTGACGGCAGGATTTCCGTGTCAGCCATTTTCCGTTTGCGGAAAACAGAAAGGATTCTTGGATATCCGCGGAGAATTGTTTTTTGAGATATGTAAAGTAATTGATTCTGTAAATCCCGGTATTGTTTTTCTTGAAAATGTCGCTAATTTAATCGAGCATAATAGCGGGAAAACCTTTAATAAAATACACAATGAATTTACGGCGAGAGATTATTATATTCGTTATTTGATAGCGGACGCTTGCGACTACGGCATTCCTCAACATAGAACACGCTCTTATATTGTGGCTTTTAAAGACAAGGATTTATGTGACAATTATCATTTCCCTCAAAAAAAAATTTTGAAAAAAACCATTACCGATATTATCGATACAACGATTAAAGCAGATGAGAAATACTATTTTTTGCAGGGGACATCAAAATTTGAAAAGATAAATTCTTTTATAAAGGACGATAAACAACTGTATCGTTTTTCCGATTGGGGAATACAGGCAAGCAAAAACGGAATTTCGTTCACATTAAAGGCTAATATGGGAACATTTTTTGACAGGATACCCATTATAAAAGACAAATACGGAATACGCAGAATTACTCCTGCCGAATGCCTCGCGTTACAAGGTTTTCCGAGTGATTTTTGCTTCGCAGGAATGGTGCCCGAGCGAGAACAATATAAACAGGCGGGGAATACCGTTTGCCCGGTGCTCATAAAAGAAATTGCCATTGGTTTAAATGCTCTTTTATGAATTCATGGTTTATCACTCGTTTTGGTGGGACACTATATAATTATTTTTTTATCAAGGCAAGACAAATTTGCGTATCGCGCCGACATAAATCGCTTGACAAACGGTGTGCAAAGGTGTATTATTTGAATGGTTGTTCAAATGAACGGACATTCAATTCTTATAAAGGAGCCGATTAAGATGGAAAGAGTCGATGTGCCCGATTTGGGGAAAGCGAACGAACTTGCCGATTTGTTTAAGTTGTTCGGAGACGGAACGCGGATAAAAATACTTTTTTCGCTGTATAGCGCGGAGAAGAGCGTCGGGGCGATCGGAGAGGCGCTCGGGATGAGCCCGTCGGCGGTTTCGCACCAGTTGAGCGTGTTGAAACAGGCGAATCTGGTCGGGTGTCGCAGGGACGGAAAAGTCGTTTATTATTTTTTATCGGACGGACACGTCCGCAGTATCATCGGACAGGGGTACGAACATATTACGGAGGAGATATGAAAAAAGTATTTGTTTTGAAAGATCTTGACTGCGCGCATTGCGCCATGAAAATGGAAGAGGGCATAAAAAAAATCGACGGCGTCAAGGACGCGAAAGTCAGTTTTATTATGCAAAAACTCACGATAGAGGGAGACGACGAACGCTTTGAAGAAATCGTCCGCGAAGCTGTCAAGGTCTGCAAAAAAATCGAACCGGATTGTAAAATAATTTTATAAATAAACGATTCGGCATTCCGAAAAATAAAACAACGGAGCCCAAAACGCTGTTTTTGAGAGGGAGCAATATGACAAAAAAGCAAAAGAAACTATTATATCGCGCGATTGCGGCGGCAGGCGCGTTTTTGGCGGCGTATCTTGTCACGGAGTACGTCGAAATGCCTTGGTGGGCGCAACTGATCGTCTTTTTCGTGCCGTACGGTATCATCGGTTGCGACATCGTTTTCGGGGCGATCCGAAACGTTTTTCATGGGCAGTTTCTCGACGAGAAGTTTTTGATGATGTTCGCCACGATCGGGGCGTTCGTCGTGGGAGAATATCCCGAAGCGGTGGAAGTGATGCTTTTTTATCAGGTAGGAGAACTTTTTCAGAGTATCGCCGTCGGCAAGAGTCGTAAGTCGATACAGAGTCTGATGGAGATTTGCCCCGAAAAAGCGACGGTACTTCGTGACGGCGTCGAGACGGACGTCGATCCGGCGGAGGTGGAAGTCGGCGAAATCGTCGTGGTGCGACCGGGCGAAAAAATACCGCTTGACGGCGTCATCACCGAGGGGACGTGCTTTGTCAGCACGGTTGCGTTGACGGGCGAAAGCGCGCCGCAGAGCAAGACGGTCGGGGACGAAGTGTACGGCGGATCGATCGACAGCGACAGCCTTATTTATATTCGCGTGACGGCGGCATACGACAGCGGAACTGTCGCAAAAGTGCTGGAAACGGTGGAAAACGCCGCTGAAAAGAAAGCGAAGAGCGAACGGTTCATTACGAGATTTTCCCGTTATTATACGCCTGTCGTCGTCGGGACGGCGTTTGTCCTTGCCTTGATTCCGCCCCTTTTTATGGGGATAGGCGCGTGGGAAGTATGGCGGACGTGGATATACAGAGCGATGACTTTTTTGGTGGTGTCGTGTCCGTGCGCGCTCGTTATTTCGGTGCCTCTTTCTTTCTTCGGCGGTATCGGCAGCGCGGCAAGGCGCGGTATATTGGTTAAAGGTGCGACCGATCTTGAAAACCTGGCAAAGGTAAAAACGTTTGTCTTCGACAAGACGGGGACGCTGACCGACGGAGAATTTGCCGTGACGGCGATACATCCGCACAAGATGAGCGAAGAAGAGTTGCTTGACGTCGCCGCGCTTGCCGAAAGTCACTCGACGCACCCGATTGCCGAATCGATCGAACACGCGCACAAAGGGCATCTCGATATAAAAAGAGTAACCAAAGTGACCGAGCATCCCGGGCTCGGCGTGGAAGCCGTCATCGACGGAAAAGTAGTCTACGTGGGCAACGCACGCTATATGGATGAAAAAGGAATCGTTTGTCACGAATGCGATCACTGCCATGCCTGCCATGCCGGCACCGTCGTTCATATCGCGCACGAAAATGAGTGCCTTGGGCATATTACGGTATCCGATATTGTAAAAGAGGACGCCCAAAGCGCGATAAGCGATCTGAAAAAAGCGGGTGCTTTGAGTACCGTTATGCTGACGGGCGACAAAGAAGAAATGGCAAGAGAAGTCGCTATGGAAACGGGCGTGGACGAATGCGTCTGGGCTCTTCTGCCGCAGGGGAAAGTAAAAGAGACGGAAAAGAGAATGGACGGCAAAAACAAAGTCGCTTTTGTCGGAGACGGCATCAACGACGCGCCGGTGATTATGCGCGCCGACGTCGGGATCGCCATGGGGGCGATGGGAAGCGACGCGGCGATAGAGGCCGCCGACGTCGTGATTATGGACGACAAACCGTCGAAGATCGCCACGGCTTTTTCCATATCGAAAAAGACGATGCGCATCGTCTATGAAAATATTGTCGGGGCGATCGGCATTAAGATACTTGTACTGATTCTGGCGGCGTTCGGACTTGCCGGGATGTGGCTTGCCGTTTTCGCCGACGTGGGCGTATGCGTGCTTGCGATTCTGAACGCCCTTCGCTGCCTGCGCGCCGCACCGCAAAAAAAACGTCGCGCCGCGTAAAAAAGTCGGTCAATATCTTTGATATTCGTTTCGCGGTTTGGTATACTGTAAGACGATAAAAGCAAAGGAGAAAATGTTTGTATGATACGGGAAGCGGAATCGGTTTTGCTCGATCGGGAAACGGTTGCAAAACGCGTAAAAGAAATGGCTCGCGAGATAGAAAAGGATTATGCTCCGCGCGAAGAAGTCATTATGATATGTATCCTGCGCGGCGCGTCGGTTTTTTATACCGACCTTGTGCGCGAACTCGACCTGGACGTACGGTTTGAGTTTATGTCGGTGTCGAGTTACGGCACCGGTACGACGAGCAGCGGCGAGGTGCGCATTATTAAGGATATCAACGTGCCCCTGCAAGGGAAACACGTCATTATCGTCGAAGACATCATCGACAGCGGAAACACGCTGTTCTATCTGAAAAATATTCTGAACCAAAGAAATCCCGCTTCGTTGAAAGTCTGCGCTCTTCTGGACAAGCCTTCGAGAAGAAAAGTCGATTTTCACGGCGACTATATCGGGTTTACCATCGAAGATAAATTCGTCGTCGGTTACGGACTCGATTATGCCGACCGGTTCCGTAATCTGAAAGATATTTGTATTTTGAAACCGGAAGTGTATTCAAAATAAATCTTCTTTAAGGAACGAAACGTATTCACGAACAAAAAATACATCTGCACGATGTGTTTTTTATTTTGTCGGTAAAAGATTTTCAGTCTGTTTTGTATTTTAACAAGGACCTGTTGATGATAAAAATAACTTCGTTTTTGGGAATAATATTTCGGATTGACAAAAAGGTTATTTTAGATATAATATTATTATATGCAAAGTAGAATGACAAAAAAGGCATATAAAATCGTTTTGTTTGCGGCGGTCGCGCTTTTGGCTGCGGCGTCTTTGTGTATTTTGTTTGCCTGTCAGGATCTTTCGTACAAAAAGCAGGACGGTTACGTCGAGGTGACGTCGCTCCGTCTTGCCGAGCAGGACATATACATGTCGCCGAGCGGCGCGCCGTCCACATACCAGTTACAGGTGGAAGTCTTGCCGTCGAACGCGACGAACAGGAAGGTCAAGTACTTTATTCCGTCGCAATATCTCGGATACGTGACGGTGACGGAAACCGGGCTTCTGACGGCGCATGCCATAACGGGCGAGATAAAAGTCCCGCTGACGATAACAAGCACGTCGAACGAGGACGCGAAAGTAGGCGCGGTGATCACCGTGGAAGAGACCGCTGTCAAAGAAATCCGTTTTGTACAGGAAAAAGTCGAACTTCTCTATAACGGAGAATCCGCCGAGATCGACATTCGGTATTTTCCCGCGCATGCAATCAACGGCAGAACGGTGACGTATTCCGTTATCGAAAACGTTGACGAAAAAGATAAAGGCGGTCCCGTTTGTTCGGTCAACACCGACAAAACGACGGGAAAAACGACGGTCACGCCTTTGCGCGTCGGGCAGACGCATATAAAAGCGCAATCCGTTTCTTCCAGCGGCGTGAAGTGCGAGGACTATCTTTTGGTGACGGTCGATTATGCGAAAGCGCAGTTCCAGTTACAGGTGTCGGAGACGCCGCCGCCGCAGTGGACGCAGGTAGTCGGTTCGTATTCGCCTATTTCGTTTACTTTGCTTGTTTTGGGCGAAAACACCGATCCCAACCCGACGATATCGTGGTACGTAGGCACAAGCCGTCAGGTATCGAGTCAGAATATGCGGCAGTTTACCCATACGCCGACCGCCGTCACGCCGATTACGTACCAAGTCAAGGTCAAAGTCAAGGCGTACAGCCAGGACGAAGTGGAGTTGACGAGTCGGGACATCGTCGTTTATAACGATTTTTGCGGGTTCGATTTACGCTACGGAAACTTCTCCAAAGGCAATAAGTCTTATCAGTACGGCGAGACGGCGACGTTTTCTTTGACCGAGGCGTCAAGCCTGTCTACGGTAAAATATCAATGGTATCTGCAAAAACTTTCGGGCGAAAATATCGAATGTTTTGTGGGCGAAACGCCCGTTTATAACCGCGATTTGCAACGCAGGATCAACGTTTCGGGCGATTTTCGTCTGACGGCAAAAGCGGTGGACGACAAAAACAACGTCGTGAGCCGTACGCCGTTTACGTTCAGCGCGGAAAGGCTGATGGTGGGCGATACGCTTGTCGTTACGCCCGAACTTCTCGGCGGCGGTCTGCCGCCCGACAGTTACAGTTATTATCTGGTCGAATGCGACGAGGACGGCGTGTATGACGCGAATAAAAAAGTCCGCTTGAAAGAGACGGCGTCCGACGAGACTTTCTTCTGTCTATTAGAGAAAAAAGGTTTTTACCGTTTGCTCGTGACTTCGGCGACCAACGGGACGCCGAGCACGGTTTACGATCCCGAAAAAGGCGAGCGAGTCGCGTATACGTGCGTGGGAGAAGTCCTGCGCGTGTTCGACGAAGAGTCGGAGCAACTGTATTCCGACGACTTCAAGACGATAACCGCCGATACGATCGAGAACCTCGATCCTCTTGTGCATATAGGCGATACCTATATCTTTTCGCCTTTTGTCAGGGGCGGGATCGAACTTGCGTCCTGTCGTCTTTACGTCGTCGGGTGCGACAAAGACGGCGTTTTTGACGAGAGCGAAAAAGCGGAAATCGTTTCCGTCGCCGGAGTGCGTACCTATTCTCCCGACATATACGGCTATTTTCGGTTCATTTTGAAAACGACGACCGATATTCCCAATTCGACGAGAGAGTACGACGTCGAACGGGAAACGTACGTTTATACGTACGTGGGCGATATTATGAAAGCGACGGCAGTCGATTTGTTGTCGGAAAAAGGCGAAAAGAGTTATGCTTTCGCCGTTTCCGCCGCAAAGCGGGTGGACGATATTGTTATCGAAGGGATTACCGTATCGGGCAAACCCGTGTTGAACGTGCATTGGGCGCCGACCGCCGGCGTGAACCGCTATGTTGCCGAACTGACTTTTTCGGACGGAAAAGTCGTTTTGCTCGACAGTGCCGACGTCATTGCTTCGTTCGGATCGAATTACGTTTATATTCCGTCGTCGATCGCGTCGTTTGAAGACAAATTCCGTTTGCGCGTCAAGCAAAAAGACGGGATTTATTCGGAGCCTTATTACTACGGCACGCCGAACGCGCAGGGCGTGGGCGACAAAACGCATATTCTTACCATCGGCGAAGAAGCGTATCCGTACTTTACGGAAGTCGCGCTCGGGATCAATTTATATCTGACGTCCGCCGAAGAAACGGAAAAACTTGTCGAGTACATTTTGCTCAATAAGCCTTCGCAGAATATCGCCGTCACGAAAGGAAACGCGACGATAGAAGGCGCGTTGTACGATACCTACGGCGTCACCGTGATGCCGGCGTACGCTTTGCCCGAGTGGAACGAAGAAAACGAAGAAGAAATCCCGGACGAATGTAAAAAAATGTTCGAAGCGATCAAAACCGCAATAAAACAAAGCGTTTTCGACTTGTCGGGCGAATATACCGTACAAGCGAACGAAGACGGCTCTTTTACCATCGTTTTCCCGGTAAAAACGGGCAGAAAAACGGTTTTCAATACCACGCCGACAGCCACCTTGGGACAGGTTCGATCGGCGTTTTATGCCGAAAAAGCGTACGGAAACGTCAATACGGCGAGTTATCCGTCCGACGAGAGAAATCCCGTGTACGTCACGTCGTCCGATCAACTTGTCGAGGTCTTCGAGCGCGGATACCGTCCCGTTCCGAAAGAAAGCGACGCGCTTTCGTCTCTGTATAAATCGGGGTTGAAAGGGCTATATACTTTGATTGTCGGCGAAAACGAAAACGACGTCGAAAAGGTCCTCGCTTTCTATGACTGGCTGACGCTGAACGTCGATTACGACAACGCGGCGGAAAGCGACCTTACGTCGGCAAGTCATCTTCTCGAAGGCGTGTTTAACCAAAAGAAAGCCTGCTCGGACGGCTACGCGAAAGCCTTTTCCGCTTTGTGCGGACTCGCCGGCATTCCGTGCAGAACATATGTTTTTGAAAATGCCGACGGAAAACACGCATATAACCGTGTTTACGTGAACGACGCGTACTATTTGGTGGACGTGTCGCAGGCGCGCGGGCTTACGCGGGAGAACAGGCTGTATATCGATCGAAAGTTCTTCTTGATGAGCGCGGAAGAGTATCGGGAAAATATGTCGCTCGCGGCGGAAGACTTTTTGCCCGAGACCGCGGAAGAGAGCCTCGACTGGATCCCGATTGTGACGACGAACGGCAAACGGTACGTTGTTTCGACCGAAGACGAACTGTTTACTTTGTTGAATTCGATAGAAGCGCCCGGCACGGTATGCGTCGAATTCGCTTGCTCGGCAAGCGGAGAAATAGCGACCGAATCAAAACTTTCCGCCGTCCTCGAAAGGTTGCGCCCGAAGAAAGAAATCGGGGAGATGTACAGGACGTCGGAAGTGGAAGAAGGGTTGAGAGTCGTCGTATTTTTGACCGATAAATAATAGAGAATGGAAGGAAAAAAAATCACCGTTTTGCGGCTTTTGAGGATTCTTGAAAAATATACCGACGGCGATCATCCTTTTTCGCGGCAGGATATTATCGACCGCATAAAAACCGATTACGGAATCGAAGTTGACCGAAAGACGGTCGCGCGCGACCTTACGGTGCTCAGACAAGCCGGATACGAAATCGCGACGGGCAGAAACGGCGTCTTTTTGCAGACGCGTCGCTATGAAAAGAGCGAAGTCCGATTTTTGATCGATTCCGTCCTGTCATCGCGGAACATCGACGAAAAGCACTCTTCCGATCTCGTGCAAAAACTGCTCGGAGAACAAAGCGTTTATTTTTCGGACAAAGGGCATCTGCCGAGCGGAAACGACTGGGACAAGTCGCCGAATAAATCCGTCTTTTATACCATAGAGATTCTGGACGAAGCCATTACGCAAAAAAGGAAAGTCGTGTTTATGTATAACGGGTACGACTTTACGAAAAAACTGATACCGATTTGGAAAGATACGCGGCTGATCAGTCCGTACTTTTTGATTTTTCTCAACCAAAGATACTATCTCGTAGGCAGCGAAGAGGGCAGCGGAAAAGTATCTTATTACCGCATCGACCGTATTACCGGCATCGAGCCTGCGAGGGCGAAAGTAAAAAGAATAGAAGAACTTGCCGGAGGGGACGCCGTCCGTCCCGAAAAACTCGGTACGACTTTCCCGTACTTTCTCAACGGCGCGCCCGAAGCGGTGCGGCTCCGCTGTCACAAGGCGATATTCAGCGACCTTGTAGACTGGTTCGGGAGCGGGTTTTCCGTGGAGAAAAACGACGGCGACTACGTGGAAGTCGTCCTTAACGCGCCGGCAAAAGCCATGACGTACTGGGCGCTCCAATACGGCGAAAGCGCGGAAGTAATCGAACCGGAGTCGCTTCGGCTTTCGATCGGCGCAATCGTCAAAAAAATGTCCGTAAAATACAATCGCAGGAGGTAAGAGGATGCGATACAAAACAAGCGGCACGTGCAGTGCCTATATCGACTTCGACGTGGAAGACGGCGTCGTAAAAAACGTGATTTTTCACGGCGGTTGCAACGGCAACGGCAAAGGCGTGGCAAGCCTGGTGGAAGGCATGAAAGTCGAAGACGTCGTCAAAAAACTGCAAGGGATACGCTGCGGATATAAAGATACCAGTTGTCCCGATCAACTCGCCAAAGCGCTTGCGCAATATACGGAAAACGAATGAAAGAAAAAATAATTAACCTCGGCGGCAGATTTGTTAACACGTACCTTGTCGCTTTGAGAGAAGGCTATCTTCTGGTCGATACCGGATACAAACAGTCGGAAAAGAAGTTTTGGGAATCCTTAAAGAAGAACGGAGTATCCCAAAAGGAGATCAAATACGTCTTTTTGACGCATCATCATGCCGACCACACGGGCTTTTTGGCAAGCGTGCTTGCCAAGACGGGCGCGACGCTTATTTCGGCAAAAGAGAACGAAAAGAGGCTACTTGCCGGCAAGAACGACACGGATACGTACGTATCGAATTTTACTTCGCTCGTTTCGTCCAAAGTCAGTACGGCTTTTGTCGATATGACGCAGTGCTTTGCGTCCGTTACAGAAGAAGCCGTCGATCCGATGACCAAACCGCTCGCGCCGTACGGTATCGAGTTTGCCAAGTTGAAAGGGCATACCGACTGCGACGTCGTGATGGTCGTACAGGATTGTCTGTTTTGCGGCGACCTTTTTATGAATTGTATCGGTACGACGCACCTCGCCCCGTTTTGGGTTAAAAACAAATTCGATCTTGTCGAAAGTTGGAAGACGCTCCTTTCCGTCCGCGGCGTCAATACCGTTTACGTCGGGCACGGAAAGCCTTTTCCTTTTGAAAAAATTTCGTCCGCAATCGATTATTGGAAAGATAAAGGCGTGCTGAAACTGTAATAAAATATTTTTGGATAAATTCGTTTGACATAAAAAACGCCGCAAGCGGCGTTTTTGTTTGCATAACCGCTTTTGAAATGGTATAATTTTACATTGTTTATAGATTTTATAAGGATAGGTTTATTTTACTATGTTAAAGAAACTGGGTTCCTGTATACGGGAATACAAAAAAGCGACGATTCTGACGCCTCTTTTCGTGTCGCTCGAAGTCGTCCTGGAATGTTTGATTCCGCTGTTTATGTCCGAACTGATCGACTACATCGATCCGTCGGCGACCGTCCGCGATATGGTGCTTTTGCCGTCCGTCTTCGGACAGGGCGTCAACGCCGGCGGCGTGGCGATCTACGGAGCGATTTTGATCGCGATGGCTATCTGCTCTCTTGCCTGCGGCGCGCTCAGCGGCAGGTATTGCGCGATGGCGAGCGCGGGTTTTGCCAAAAATTTGCGCCACGATATGTTCGCCAATATCCAGTCTTTTTCGTTCGCCAATATCGACCGTTTTTCCACGAGCGGTTTGGTGACGAGGTTGACGACGGATATAAACAACGTGCAAATGGCGTTTATGATGATTATCCGTATCGCCGTCCGCTGTCCGTTCATGTTGATTTTTGCGTTCGTTATGTCCTTTGTCATGAACGCGAAACTTGCGTGCATCTTTCTGATCGTTTTGCCGATTCTCGGCGTCGGTCTTTTCTTTATTATTAAGCACGCTCATCCCGAATTCAACCGGCTGTTCAAAAAGTACGACGCGTTGAACGAGTCGGTGGAAGAGAATATCAAAGGTATCCGTGTGGTGAAAGCTTACGACAGGGCGGAGTTTGAAAAAGAGAAGTTCGAGAAAGCGTCGAACAGTTTGCGTGATACGGCGACCAAAGCCGAAAAACTGCTCGCCTTGAACGCTCCTCTTATGCAGTTTTCCATTTATTCGGTCATGCTTTTATTGATCGTTCTCGGATCCGTTCTGATTACGAAAAACGCGGCGAATCCGACGTTGACGACGGGCGAACTGTCGGGCATGATTACATACGCCATGCAGATGCTGATGAGCCTTATGATGTGTTCGGTCGTGTTCGTCATGATCACGATGTCCCTTTCTTCGTCCAAGCGTATCGTCGAGGTGCTGGACGAAAAAAGCACGTTGACCGATCCGGAAAAGCCGGTGTTTGAAGTGGAGAACGGGGACGTTGACTTTAACAACGTGTCGTTCAAGTATTCGGCGGCAGCGGAAAGATTTGCGCTGGAAAGCATCGACCTTCATATAAAGAGCGGAGAAACCGTCGGTATCCTCGGCGGTACGGGCAGTAGCAAAACGACTTTGGTGCAACTGATTTCCCGTCTGTACGACGCGTCCGAAGGGACGGTCTGCGTCGGCGGCAGGGACGTACGGGAATATAACCTCGACGCATTACGGAACCAAGTGGCGATGGTCTTGCAAAAGAATCTTCTGTTTTCGGGCACGATCAAAGACAACCTCCGTTGGGGAAACAAGGAAGCGACCGACGAAGAGATGATCCACGCTTGCCGTCTGGCGCAGGCGGACGACTTCATCACGGCTTTCCCCGACGGATACGACACGCACATCGAGCAGGGCGGGACGAACGTCAGCGGCGGACAAAAACAGCGCTTGTGCATAGCGAGGGCCCTGCTGAAAAAGCCCAAGGTACTTATTTTAGACGACTCCACAAGTGCCGTTGATACCAAAACGGACGCGCTTATCCGTAAGGCTTTTGCCGAAGAAATACCCGACACGACGAAGTTTATTATCGCGCAGAGGGTGGCGTCGGTGCAGGACGCGGACAAAATCGTTATTATGGAGAATGGCAGAATAGAGGATGTGGGAACGCACGCCGAACTCATGGAGCGGAACGAAATATATCGGGAAATCTACTTCTCGCAAAACAAGGAGGCGCAAAATGCCTAAGCCTTCCAATAACAAAAACGCAAAAATACTCAGCGGCGCGGCGCAAAAGAACGTGCTGACAAGACTGCTGAAAATGGTCTTTTCTCTTTACCCGACGCAACTGATTATCGTCGCCGTTTGTCTTCTTTTCGGCGCGCTTGCCGGGACGTCGTCGTCGATTTTTCTCAACTATCTTGTGGAAAACTGTATCGAACCCGTTTTGCAGGGCGTAAAGACGTATGCCGACGTCAAACCGACGATTATGACGTGTTGCGGCATAATGTGCGGCATATACGCTATCGGCGTGAGCGCTTTCTTTTTGTACACGCGGCTTATGGCGATCGTTTCGCAGAACTTTCTTGCCCGTCTCAGGAAGCAGATGTTTGACAAAATGGAGAGCCTGCCGATCAAGTACTTCGACCGTAACACGCACGGCGACCTGATGAGTTATTATACCAACGATATCGATACGATACGGCAACTGGTCAGCGACTCGCTTCCGCACGTCTGTCAGTCGTTCGTGGTGGTGGTCGTCGTCTTTTTCGTCATGGTTTATTTCAGCCTGTGGCTGACGATTATTGTCGTCGGTATGGTCGTACTGATGTCGATTATCGCTAAAAAACTGGGCGGTTCGAGCGGAAAATACTTCGTGCGGCAGCAAAAATCCATTGCGCGCGTCGAGGGGTACATCGAAGAAATGATGACGGGGCAAAAGGTCGTCAAAGTCTTTTGTCACGAGGACGAGGCGATAGAAGGCTTTGATAAGCGGAACGAAGAACTGTTCGGGAACGCCGACAAGGCGCACACATACGCCAATATTCTTATGCCGATTATGGGCAATATGGGTAATATATTATACGTCGCGTTGGCTTTTGTGGGGAGCGTGCTTGCCATCGGCAACGCGCCGAACGTCTCGTTACAACGGCTGTTTAATCCCGAGGATACCGCCGTTTCGCTGGCGACGATCGTGTCGTTTTTACATATGGGAAAAATGTTTTCCAATAACGTTTCGCAGATTTCACAGCAGGTGAACGCCGTCGTTATGGCGCTTGCCGGCGCGGACAGAGTCTTCTCGATGATCGACGAAGAGCCGGAAACCGACGAAGGGTACGTCGAACTTGTCAATGCGAAATACGACGAAAACGGCGAACTGACGGAGACGAAAGAAAGGACGAGCATGTGGGCGTGGAGGCATCCGCATAAAGCCGACGGGACGGTCACCTATACCCTCTTGAAAGGCGATATCGAAATGCACGACGTCGATTTCGGTTACGTTCCCGACAAAATCGTTTTGCATGACGTCAGTCTGCACGCGAAGCCGGGCGAAAAATACGCTTTCGTCGGCGCGACGGGCGCGGGTAAGACGACGATTACGAACCTTATCAACCGTTTTTACGACATAGCCGACGGCAAAATCCGCTATGACGGAATCAATATCAACAAGATCAAAAAATCCGACTTGCGCCGTTCGCTCGGTATGGTTTTGCAGGATACCAACCTGTTTACCGGTACCGTCCGCGAAAATATCCGCTACGGCAGACTGGACGCGACGGACGAAGAGGTCATAGAGGCGGCGAAGATAGCCAACGCGCACGACTTTATTATGCGCTTGCCCAAAGGGTATGACACCCTTCTCGAAAGCGACGGTTCGAACCTGAGCCAAGGACAGCGGCAACTTCTTTCCATTGCGCGAGCCGCGGTTGCCGACGCGCCCGTTATGATTATGGACGAGGCGACTTCCTCGATCGATACCCGTACAGAGAGGTTGGTTCAGGACGGAACCGACCGTTTGATGCAAGGTAGGACGGTGTTTGTCATCGCCCACCGCTTGTCCACCGTTCAGAATGCCGATACCATCGTCGTCCTCGATCACGGCAGAGTCATCGAACGCGGGACGCATGACGAACTGATCGCGCTCGGCGGACAGTATTACCAACTGTACACAGGCGCTTTTGAATTGGAGTAAAAAATTATGAGTAAGGTGAAAATAACAATGATTATTATTCTTTGCGTGATCGCAGTGATCGCGGTGGCGGCATGTGTGTTCTTTTTTGCGTCGCCGTCGCACGAAAACGTCGTTATGATCGGACATCGCGGATACAGTTCCAAACACGTCGATAACACGGCGGAATCCTTTATCGCCGCCGCCGAACACGGCAGTAAAGGGGTAGAAACCGACGTCCGCATTACCAAAGACGGTATGTACGTCTTGTCGCACGACAGCGACGTCACTTTTTTTGACGGCACGAAGGCGGTTGTTTCCGAAACAAACTACGCCGATCTTATAAAAAAGCCGCTCAAAAACGAGTATACGGACGCCGACGTTTATTTGTGTTCTCTCAAAGAGTATCTGGAAATATGCAAAGAACACAATATGATTTGTTTTATCGAACTGAAAGGGAAATTCGATAACGCGCAAATCAAAGAAGTCTTCGACTACATCGCCATGTATTACGACCTGAATATGTGCGAATTACAGTCCTTTGATTTCGATATGCTGATCGAAGCGCAAAAAATGTTCCCCGAACTTCATTTTATGCTGACTTGGGGAAAAGACAGGGGCGATTATTCTCGTTGCTTTGAATATGGCTTCGACATCGACGCGCAATACGGTTCTCTTTCGCCGAAAATGGTTAAAGAGTTCCACGAAAGAGGTTTGAAAGTCGCCGCATGGACGTGCAACGATCCGATTTC
Source organism: Clostridia bacterium (assembly GCA_045601385.1). GTDB lineage: Bacteria > Bacillota > Clostridia > Christensenellales > DTU072 > CAG-1782. Next base: position 55,101 of record JAZRZM010000004.1, read on the forward strand.
TTTGCACTATTGCTATTGGTATTCTCTCGATTATATCGAGTCCGACGTCTATTGATATACGGATAGAAAAACGATAAAAACAAAGCCGCGCAGAAAAGAAAGCACGGCTTTTTTTATTTATTTTTGTTGCAGGAGATCACGGATTTGCCGTAGCAGTTCTTCCGCCGTTTCCGGCTTCGTTTCTTCCGCTTTTTCGGGCGCCATTTTTTGCGGTTCCGCGTCCGGCTCGGACTCTTGATTGTCGGTTTTTCCGTTGTCCTTTTTGACTTTTTCAACCAGCGCGCCGATTTCCGTTTTCATTTTGCCTTCGACCAGTTCGCCCGTCTTTTTGATGCGGTTAAAGACTTTGACAATGGCAAAAAGGATGACGGCGGTAATAAAGAACGTAATGATCGCCGAAAGTACCGCGCCCCAGTCGAGAATAAGCGCCTCGGTGACGATATTGCCGTTTGCGTCGGTGACGGCGGGGCGCAGAACGCTTTGCAGGGCGCCTGTGTTGTCCGTCCCCGGTATCCAGTTGATCAGCGGCTTAAAAATGTTATTGACAAGCGCGGTCACGATCGCGGTAAAAGACGAACCGATGATCATACCGACCGCCAGATCCATCACGCTGCCTTTATTGATAAATTCCTTAAATTCTTTCCACAATTTTTTTACCATACGAAAGTTTTCCCCGAAAATATTTTTTTATAACGTCATAATAAGATAGGGCGCGCCTTTGTTTGACAGGCTCGGCACCGTGACGTAGCGGATACCGTTTATCTCCTTTGTCCCGCCTGCGTGATCGTGCCCCGAAAAGACGGAGCGCACGCGCCCGTCGCGTTCGAATATGGAGCGGAGCAAGGAGGCGCTATGGACATTGTATTCTTTTTTATCGTTGACTAAATTTTGATGCAGGAAGACAAAAATGTCCTTTTCGGTCGCCGAAGAGAGTGTTTCGCGTAGCCAAACGACTTGTTTTTCGGGAACAGTCGTATTCTTCCAGTCGTTTGTTCCGACGGCGTAGGGGACTTCGTCGCGCGTATAATTGCCGTCGAGGAACAAAAGCAGTTTTTCTCCGAAAGAAAGCATAAAGGGGGCTTCTTTGCCGCCGACGCGGTAAAAAAACTCTTCGGGAGAAAAGACAAGACAGTCGTGGTTGCCGCGCAAAATCACATATGGAATACCCGTCTCCTTGTATAACTCCGAAATAGATTCGAGACACTTTATTTCCTGTTTTTGCGTGCGTCCTTTATCGATAAGGTCGCCCAAAAATACGATAAGATCGACGCCCGCCTCTTTCATATTATCGAGAGCGATTTTTGTTTTTGCCAATACGCCGGGATGGTATTTTGCGCCGCCGAATAGGGACGTGCAATAGTGGCTGTCGGAAAGAAGTCCGATTTTCATACGTTTAGTCCCCCATTTTTTGCAGAACGGCGACTTTGAGATACAGCCCTTCTTCCGCTCCGAGCAAGAAAGCGTGATCGCGCGCCTGCATACGCAGTTCGACAAAACGGACGGGAATGCGCGCCGCGACGGACGACTCCGTCAGCATTTGCATAAAAAGGGGCACGGTAAGGTGCTGCGAGCAACTGCAAGTGACAAGATATCCGCCGTCGGAGAGCAGTTTCATTGCCTGCGTGTTTATATCGCGGTAGCCGTAGTAGCCCGCTTTCACGGTATCCGCCGTCTTGATAAATGCGGGTGGATCGAGCACGATAAGGTCGAATTTTTCACCGCTTTTTTTGTATTCTTTCAGCAGCTCAAATACGTCCGCTTCTTTGGTTTCGATGTTCTTAAATCCGTTCAGCGCGGCGTTCTCGCGCACGCTGTCGAGGGCGAGAGAACTGATGTCGGCGGCGATTATTTTTTCCGCGCCGTACTTTGCCGCGCACAGAGAAAAACCGCCTTGGTTGCAAAAACAGTCGAGGACCTTTTTGCCTTTTGCGTAGCGGCGCAGGTTGTCACGGTTTTCTTTCTGGTCGAGAAAATAGCCTGTTTTTTGTCCGTTTTCGATATCGATTTTCATCTTGATACCGTTTTCTTCGATGACCAAATCTTTATTAAGGGTTCCGTAAAGCACTCCTTTGGTTTGCTCAAGTCCCTCTTTTTCGCGCACGGCGACGTCGCTCCTTTCATAAATACAGGCAGGAGAAAAGAGTTTTACGAGGATATCGACGATCATTTGCTTGCGCACTTCCATGCCGAGGCAAAGGAATTGTACGCTCAGGTGGTCGCCGTATTTGTCTACGATAAGCGCCGGCAAAAGGTCGCTTTCTCCGAAGACGACGCGGTACGAGTCGCCGTATCCGAGCGTCTCCCGATACTCTTTGGCTTTTTTGACGCGGCTATAAAAGAAGTCGTAATCAACGGGCGCGTCGTCCCTTGTCACGATGCGGACGAGGATTTTCGAGCGGTGGTTGATAAAGCCGTTTCCGATAAACCTGCCGTCGTGCGCTTGCACGCGCGCGATGCTGCCTTGCGCGTCTTTCCCTTCGATTTTTGCCACCTCGTTGGCATAAACCCACGGGTGGTTTTGCAATATTCGTTTTTCTTCTCCCTTTTTCAGGGTGACGGTGTACATAAAATCATTTCTCCTTGCGCGCGATAATGGCAAATATGGGTAAACCCTGTTTTACGAAACGGTTTTCGTATTCGGTCGCGATGTTCGTTTCGATCAGGTCGGTTTTGTATAAATCTGTTTCGGCGCGCTCAACGGCAAAGCCGTAGTTTTTTATTTCTTCCAAAGAATAGGAAAAGAACGGTTCACTGTCCGTTTTCAGATAAATTTTCCCGCCCACTTGTAGCATTTCGTCATACAGGGTGAGAAAGCGCGGATTCGTCAGTCGCTGGCGCACAAAGGGCGCGCGCGGCAGCGGCGTGGAAAAATTAAGAAAAATTTTTGAGACCGACTCGGGGCGAAAGTAGCGCGTCAGAACTTCGCACGGCAGGTGCAGAAGTCGCAGATTCGGGAGTTTGTTTGTCTCGGCGTTCTCCATTGCCGCCAGAATGACGTTCGCGTTCCGTTCGACGGCGACGACGTTTTCATCGGGATGCCGCCTTGCGTACTCGACCGCAAAAGAGCCTTTTCCGCACCCTATTTCAAGGCTTATGGGTTGCCGCAACCCAAAAACCGCGTCCCAATCGATATAGGCTTTCTGCTCGGCGGCGACGAGGGTATTGACGGGACAGTCGGGCGTATCTATAAAGTATGTGGACGAAAGGAGGAGCCTTTCGTCGGTGTGATGTCTGCGGCGTTGTCTCATTTTTGATACGACAAAAAGAGGGCGCGGAACGCAGGCAAAGAGCGGACGATCATATCGTAGGACACGCAATACGACACGCGCACGAAACCGGGCGCGCCGAAAGAGTCGCCGGGGACGAGAAGAAGTCCGAGGTTTTTGGCGCGGTCGGAAAAGGCGTTTGCGTCCCGTTCGAGGGCGCGGACCATCAGATAAAAAGCCCCTTGCGGTTTGACGCAGGTATAGCCCATTTCTTGCAGGGAAGAATAGAGAAGTTTCCGATTTTTATCATAGGACGCGACGTCGGTCGGTGCGTCCACGCAGTCGATCAGAACTCTTTGGAACAGGTGGGGTGCGCAGACATAGCCGAGTGCCCGTCCCGCGCCGCAAACGGCGTAGTAGATGTTTTGCGCGTCTTTGCAGACGGGCGAAACGAGAACGTATCCGATTCTTTCTCCGGGTAAAGAGAGCGACTTGCTGTAACTGTAACAGACGATCGTATCGTCGTAGTATTTCGTAAGGTACGGAACGAATGTGCCGTCGTAGACGATTTCGCGGTACGGCTCGTCCGAGATAAGAAAAATCGGGTGACCGTATTCGGCGGATTTTTTTGCAAGCAAAGCGCAGAGGGCTTTGATTTCGTCTTCTTCGTAGACGGCGCCCGATGGGTTGTTGGGCGAATTGACGATGACGCCTTTCGTATGACTGTCGATGATTTTTTCGGCTTCCGACAAATTCATTTTACAGTCGTCTTGCATGGGGACGACGTTCAGGGGCGCGCCCGTCGCGTTGGTAAAGACGCGGTATTCGGGGAAGAACGGAGCGAAGCAGACGAAGTTATCGCCGTCTTCTTTGAGCGCGCGCAGGGTGATGCAAAGAGCCGCCGCCGCGCCGACGGTCAGATAAATAAGATCGGGATCGGCGTCGGCGCCGTGCGTTTTTTGTACGTGACGGGCGATCGCTTTCCGCACGTCGAGGTCGCCTTGCGCCGAAGAATACCCGTGCAAAACGGTGCTGTCGGGGAGCGACAGTTGTTTTTCAATCGACGTTTTTACGACGCCCGGCGCAGGGATACTGGGATTACCCAAAGAAAAATCGTAGACCTTATCCGCGCCCTCTTTTTGCGCGAGCGTTTTTCCGAATTCGAACAGTTCGCGAATGACGGAACGGTTGCTGCCTAACGTATACATTTCCCGATTAAACATAAATTTTCTTCCTTTTTGTTTTGGTGCAAATATTGTAGCACACCGCTTTTCAAAAAGCAATTTCCCATACCTCAAAACTTGCCAAACCGCCGTAAAAACGGTATAATAGAGTTCACGTTGTAAAAAACGAAAAGGCTTGTTTGAATGAAATATTTGTTTTTCGATATCGAATGTAGCGACGGCGCGCATATTTGTGAATTCGGATACGTCTTATGCGACGAAAACTTTTGCATAGAGGAAAAAAAGTGCTTGTGCATGAACCCCGACGCGCCCTTTTGCTTGCGACGTCCCGGAGATAAAAACGACGAGATAAAACTCTTTTTTACGGAAGACGAATATCGGCGGCAACCGCTTTTTACCCGATTTTACGAAGAAATAAAGTCTTTGATTACCGCGCCCGAAACAAAAGTGCTCGGCTATGCTTTGCATAACGACGCCGGGTTTATCAAAAATGCGTGCGAGCGGTACGACCTTATGCCGATCGATTTTGTCTTTTACGACGTGCAAAAAATGTTTTCGGAAAAGTTTTGCGAAGGGGAAAAGAATCCTTATTCGCTCGAAAAAGCCCTCGACAAGGTGGGCGTGGATCGCCTGAATCTGCATAAAAGCGACGACGACGCGGAAATGACGATGAAACTTTTGCAAAAAATGTGCATAAGTCTCGGCACGGACATCGAAGAGACGATCTCGCAGTGTTCGACCTGCGTAGGACGAAGCGAAAATTTTGTCATCGAATATCTGACCGAAAGTTTGCCGTTTATTCTGGAAACGGCGGACAGCGACGAAACAAAACTCAGTAAGTCGTGCAAAGCGCGCGTTCTGCGCCGCCTTCTCGCCGCCTTGACGTCCGAAAGAAAAGCGAAAGACAATCCTCTCAAAGGCAAATCCGTTTGTTTCGGTATGAATATCGAAGAAAACGATTTTCGCTCGACTTTGATTCTTGTCCGAATGATTTACCGGCAAGGCGGATCGTATGTTTTGAAGTCGTCCAAATGCGACTTTTTTGTTCGCTCCGCGGAGAACGTGCGGTGTCCGCGCTACGAAAGCGTCAAAAGAAGCGGCAGAATCGGGAAAAAAACGACTGTGCTTTCTTTCGAGGACTTTCTGACAATGCTCGGCTTGACGCGTGAGGATCTCGACGCGCTTCCTTTGCCGCCCGAATCCGACTTCGATCGGTACGAAAAGAAAATCCGCTCTTACCAAAGCGGCTCTTCCACGATCAAAATCGGTGATATTTTGCAAGGGCGTACCCGTTCCTGATATTTGACGGACGCGTGCGCGCGTGATATAATATCGGTATGATTTATAAGAAATGGATGGAATATATTAAAGACGAAATTCCGCTTACGGACGTGGTTATCCCCAGCGCGCATAACGCCGGCAGTTACGGCATGGGAAAACCGGCATGCTGTCAGGACGGGGATTTTTATAAGCAGTTCTGCTACGGGGTGCGACACTACTGCATTCGGCTCGATACCGACAGGCGCGGCGTGATCAGACAGGCGCACGGGATGTTCAAGGGGGCGCGTTTTGAAGACAGCCTTTGCGATTTGCAAAAAGCACTCGCCGAAAACGAAAGCGAATTTTTTATTTTTGACATAAGAGAATACTATCCGCAACCTTTGATCGGCAACTTGTCGCTCTACTTTCGCGCGGACGCCGACGAGGTCAATAGACTGCTCGAAAAATACATCGAACCGTCCCGTTATGCGTTTACCGATTTTACCGACATCACAAAAGTGACGATGGGCGACCTGCGCAAGTCGGGAAAACGGTATATTCTCATCAACAACACCGCGCGGTACGATAACAGCGTGGAGTGTCCGCTCTTTTTCCCGTGGGATAAAGATATTTACGGTATGCACGCCGAAAAATTTGTTAAAAACATTCCGCAATATTTTGAAAAATCAAAGACGTACAAGAAGGGTTTGTTCTGGTTTCAGACGCAACAAACGCCGAATATCGGCACGGAAATCGGCATGAAACGCCCGAGAAAACTCGATCGCGACGTCCGTAAGTATTTTTACCGCATTATCGACAGCATCGTCGAAAACGAAGAATATCTGAAAAACGCCAATATCATAAGCGGCGACTTCATGACGGAAGACTATATGAAAGTGAGAAGCATTCTTCTTCTGAACGTACTGAAAGGGACGGTCAAGGAAGAACGGGCGTCCGAATATCTGCAAGGACTGTGGAAGTAAAGGGGGCTGATTATGAAAGTAAAAGTTCTGGGAAAATACGGTCCTTACGGACAAGCCGGGACGGGCGCGGCAAGCGGATACCTTGTCACCGCCGCCGGAAAGAATATCCTGCTCGACTGCGGCCCGGGCGTCCTTACGCGCCTTTTGCAGGCGTGCCCCACGCCCGACGCCGTTTTTATCTCGCATCTTCATTTTGACCACACGTCCGACCTTTTGCCGTATCGGTACTTTTTGGAAACGGTCGGGCAAAAAATGCCCGTCTTTTGTCAAAAAGACAGTTCGCCCTGGTACGACGTTTTGTTTACGCATCCTCTTTTCGATATTCGCAACGTAACGGATAAAGAAACCGTCGTATGGGAAGGAATCACGATGACCTTTTTTAAGACGCAGCACCCCGCGCCGTGTCTCGGCGTGCGGATAAGCGACGGCGTATCGACCATGGTATACACGGGCGACACGAAGAGATACGAAGGGATCGAAAAGGATATCGGCGGCGCCGACTTGGTCCTTTGCGACTGCTCGAAGCCGGCTGCGTTTGTCGGCGGGCATATGACGGTCAAGGACGCCGAAGAACTCGCCGCGGCGGTGAAAGGAAAGTTGATTGCCACGCATATAACGCCGTTTGAGGATCCCGTTTTCAGCAAAAACGCACCCGAAAACATAGAAATCGCAATAGAAGGAAAGGAGTATATTTTTTAGAAATGAAACGACAATACGACACACTCGTCATCGGGCATCCGTCCTTTGACTTCAATATCGATTATCAGGACAACCTGATTACCGAACTGGGCGGAGCGGTATTTTATTCGTCCGCGTCCGCTTATGCCGGCGGCAATAAAGTCGGCGTCGTGACAAAACTCGCCGAAAAAGATACGGACGCAATCAAGCAGTTTGTCGTTCCGCGCGAAGACATCTTTTTGATCCCGTCGAAAAAGTCCACGTCGATCCGTAACAAGTATTTTACCGCCGATAAAGAAAAACGCAAATGCACGTGCATTTCGCAAGCCGACGCGTTTACCGTCGACGATATTCCCGACGTTGACAGCAAGATTTATCACTTTGCCGGACTTATCTACGGCGACTACGCGGACGGCCTTATCGAAGAACTGTCCAAGCGCGGTAAAGTGGCGGTGGACGTGCAGGGCTTTTTGCGCCATGCGAGCGGCGACAATACCGATATGTATTTCGAGAACTGGGCGGATCGGGAAAGGCTGATCCCGTACATTACGTATCTGAAAACGGACGCCGCCGAGGCGGAGATACTGACGGGCGAAACCGATCGTCGGAAAGCGGCGAAAATCCTGTATGACATGGGCGCGAAAGAAGTCCTCATCACCCACAACACCGAGGTGCTGGCATACGACGGAAAAGAAATATATACCTGCCCGATCAAAGCGCGCAGCCTTATCGGGCGTTCGGGAAGAGGCGATACGACGTTCGCCGCGTATATCACCGAGCGTCAGCGCGCTTCGGTAGCCGATTCGCTTTTGTTCGCGACGGCATGCGTATCGTCCAAAATGGAAAAACTCGGACCGTATCGCGGCACAAGAAAAGACATCGAAGCGTATATTCGGAAGTTTTATAAGTAAATCGCTTCCGCAAAAAAAAATATTGCAAAGGAAAAAAATTTGTTATAAAATATAAGGGAAGTTTTCGCTTAAAAAAAGGAGATAGCGTTTATGAAAATCGGTACAACGAAGGAATTGAAAAACCACGAATATCGCGTCGGACTCACTCCCGATAACGTGCTTGCGTACGTTCGTCACGGGCATGAAGTATTCGTCGAGACGGGCGCCGGAGTCGGTGCCGGGTTTGAAGATAAAGAATACGTCGAAGCGGGCGCAAAAATTTTGAATACGCCGAAAGAGGTCTTCGACACCTGCGATATGATCGTCAAGGTCAAGGAGCCGGAAGAATGCGAATATAAATACTTGCGCGAAGGGCAGATTCTCTACACCTATCTGCATCTCGCCGCCAACCGTCCTCTTGCCGAAACGCTGCTTAAAAAAGGCGTCAAGGCGGTCGCTTTCGAGACGATCACCGATAACTCGGGTAATCTTCCCTGTCTTCGTCCGATGAGCCAGATCGCGGGCAGACTGTCCATACAGGAAGGCGCGAAATACCTTGAAAAAGAGTTCGGCGGCCGCGGCATTCTGCTTGGCGGTGTGCCGGGTGTTCAACGCGGCAAGATCGTCATCATCGGCGGCGGCGTCGCCGGGACGTACGCGGCGAAAGCGGCTGTCGGCGTGGACGCGCAGGTCACTCTGCTCGACGTCAATTCCAACCGCCTTGCGTACCTCGAAGACATCTTCGGCGCGAGCGTGACCACTCTTTATTCGACCGAAGCCAACATCCGCAAGAGCCTTGCCGAAGCCGACCTTGTCATCGGTTCGGTGCTGATCCCCGGCGGTTCCACACCGAAACTGATCCGAAAAGAACACCTGAAACTGATGAAGAAAGGCGCGGTCATCGTCGATATCGCCATCGATCAGGGCGGCTGCTGCGAAAGTTCTCACGTCACCACGCACGACGATCCGATTTTTATCGAAGAGGGCATCGTCCATTACTGCGTAGGCAATATGCCCGGAGCCGTACCGCATACCTCGACCGTCGCTCTTGCCAATACGACGATCAAGTACGGTCTTATGATCGCCGATAACGGTCTCGAAAAAGCCGTCCGGATGGACGAAGGTCTCAAAAAAGGCGTCAATATTTATAATCACGCTTGCGTAAACAAAAACGTCGCCATAAGCCTCGGATACGAACTTGCGCAATTCTGAATTTTTTGACAAACGTAAATTTTAACATACGCAAAAGGGATTCTGATTTTATATCGGAATCCTTTTTTGGTTCGTTAAACGCATCTATAATAGGATAAAAGAAAAATAACGCCGATCGGCGCGGCAGGAAAACGTCAGGTTTCGATTTTGCCCGTGTCGGCATTTTGGAAAAAGAGCCAATAGCCGTTGAGATCGGAGCCCGATAGGGGTGCGTCGAGCCAGGAAGCGACGCCCTCGGCGATTTTCGGCAAGCCGAGCGATTTTTTGCCGGGGACGCCGTACCCGAGGAAGCGGATTTTTCCGTTTTCGTACAGTCTGCCGACGACGTAGTAGTCTTCTCGGTCATAGCGGATTTTTACCCATTCGGAGTCGGGGATAAGGGCGGAAAGCGTCTTTTCGGCGGGATGAATGACGAACAACTCGTCCACCTTTTCTTTGACGGTCAGATAAAAGTCGGTCGTTGATTTCGACAGGTTTTCAAATATGCGCTCTTTTTCGTCCGTTTGCTCCGCGTTTTCTTTCGGTTCGGGCGGATCGCTTTTTTGTGAAAGTTCACGCGTCGCTTCGTATAAAGAAACGTCTTTTCCGCCTTTGGCGACGACTTTATTGCCGATAAAAACGATACAGCCCAATTCGTCCGTAGGGTGCATGGAAGAAACGAAAGTCAGTTCCGTCCGCTCGCCCGACAAGGGGAAAAGGCGTTTTGTCTCGCCGATTTTTACACAGCACGAAAAGTCGGGGCGGAAGTCGTCTCCGACGATTTTTATTCCGATTTCTTCCCCGACATGCACGACGGTTACGTACCCTTTTACCTTTTTATCGGAAAGAACGATTGTTTTTTTGAGTAACGCCATAGTAAAAAAATATGAGCCGACGGGGCAATTTATGCAAGCGATAGCGCGTTTTGGCGATTAAGCGTCGGTAAAAATGACAAAATATACAGTTTTTTCAGGGAAAATCAAAAAAACGCTTTACTTTTTCAAAAAAAAATGTAATAATATGGGCACTCTCGGTATGAGCCGAGAAAATCCTTGCTGCCGAAAAAAATCGGTAGCCATATCAGACCAAAAGGAGGTAGAAAGATGAGTAAATATCAATTGTTGTACATCATTGATAACGAACTCGGCGACGAAGCGAAAGACGCAACCATCGAAAAATTCAATCAACTGATCGAATCTTTGGGCGGCACTGTCGACGCGACCGAAAAATGGGGCGCGCGTAAACTCGCTTACGCAATGGAGAAAAAGACCGAAGGCTACTATGTCCTCGTTCAATTCACCGCCGGCGCCGACGTACCCGCAGAAGTCGAAAGACAAATGCGTATCAGCGATGACATTGTTCGTCAAATGATAAACAGACTGTAAAACGGAGGATAGTATGAACAGAGTATTCATGATCGGAAACCTGACCAAAGATCCCGAATTGACCACCACGTCGAACGACCTTGTCAACTGCAAATTCACTTTGGCTGTCGGTCGTCGTTACGGCTCGAAGGATACCGACTTTTTCTCGGTCATCTGTTGGAGAGCGATGGCGGAAAACTGCGGCAAATATCTGCGTAAAGGCAGTAAGGTCGGCATTTGCGGTTCTATTCAAAACAAAAACTACGAGACCAGCGACGGACAAAAGAGATATTCTGTCGAGATCGTTGCCGACGAAGTGCAATTTTTAAGCACGAAGAGCGACGACATCAACGAACTGCCCGAAGCGAGCGCGCCCGCGGTAAGCGGCAAGCGTCCCGCCGGAAAAATCGCCGATCTCAAACCTGTCGAGGGCGACGAAGACTTGCCCTTCTGATAATTTGGAGGATTTTTTATAATGAAAGAAAACAGCACCGGAGCAAATTACAGACGTGCTCCGAAAAAGAAAGTATGTCCTTTCTGCGTAGCCAAAGTCGATACCGTCGATTACGTATCGCTTGTCAAGGACATTGAAAAAAACAGCGACAAGAGTTTTGATCGCAGCGGAGAACGCCGTCCGCGTTTTGTCGCGGAGAACGGAAAGATCATTCCGCGGAGAACTTCGGGCGTATGCGTGAAGCATCAACGCGACCTTGCCGTAGCGATTAAGCGCGCCAGAATCATGGGGCTTCTTCCTTTCAAAGGTGAGTAAGAATTGCGCGTAAATCACAATTTACCTATTTGCTGATTACCGAACTGAAAAGCAAAGTAATCAGTTTTTTTTTGATATGAGGAGTGTAAAATAATATGGAAACCATTAAATTGACACAGGCAAAATACGACGAAATGACGAAGAAACTCGACTATTTGCGTACCGTGCGTCGCAGTGAAATTTCCGACGCGATCAAACACGCGAAAGAATTCGGCGATTTGAGCGAAAACGCCGAATACTCGGCGGCAAAAGACGCGCAGGTTGCCAACGAAGCGGAAATCGCCCGTATGGAAGATACGCTTGCTTTGGTGGAAATTATTGCGGAAAAGGACGTCAATACCAAGTTTGTCGGTATCGGGAACACCATCACCGTCCTGGACGTCGCGGAAAACGAAGAAATGGTTCTGCAAATCGTATCCAGTCTCGAAGCGGACAGTCGCCAAGGAAAAATCAGCGACCGCAGTCCGATCGGGAAAGCGCTCGTCGGGCATAAAAAAGGTGAAACCGTCGTGGCAAAGACGCCCGCGGGCGATATGGAATTGAAAATTCTTTCCATCGAAAAGCAATAATACGGGGGAAAGAATGGCTGAAATCAACGAAACAAATCTAAATGAAAACGAAGAACTCGAATTGACGGAGATAGACGCGGTACGGCGGCAAAAACTGACCGACCTCGTCGAAGCGGGAAGCGATCCGTTTGAGATCACGAAATACGAACGCACCGCGCGCGCCGAAGAGATTCTTGCCGATTTCGACGGCTTCGACGGCAAAACGGTGACCGTCGCAGGCAGAATGATCTCTCGTCGTATCATGGGCAAAGCGTCTTTCGGACATCTTATGGACGGCGGAAAACAACTGCAAGTATACTTCCGCCGCGACGAAGTGGGCGAAGAAGACTATGCCGCGTTCAAAAAATGGGATATCGGCGATATTATCGGCGTGGAAGGGAGTATTTTTAAGACGGAAACGGGCGAAACGACCGTTCGCGCGAAAAAAATCGTTCTTCTTTCCAAGTCGCTCCATCCGCTGCCCGAAAAGTATCACGGGCTTACGAATACCGATATCCGCTATCGCAAACGCTACGTCGACCTGATCGTCAATCCGGAAGTCATGGATACCTTTGTCAAGCGGAGCAAAATCATCTCCTGCATTCGTGCCTATATGGAAAATATCGGCTTTATCGAAGTGGAGACGCCCGTTCTGAACAGTATCCCCGGCGGCGCGAACGCCCGTCCTTTCATCACGCATCACAACGCTCTCGATATCGATATGTATATGCGTATCGCGACCGAATTGTATCTGAAACGGCTCATAGTGGGTGGCTTTGATAAGGTGTTTGAAATCGGTCGTATTTTCCGTAACGAGGGTATGGATATTAAGCACAATCCCGAATTTACGACGATCGAATTGTACCAGGCGTATGCCGACTACAACGATATGATGGACATCACCGAAGGCTTGTTCCGCTATTGTGCGCAAGAGGTATTGCACACCGAAGACGTCGAGTACCAGGGGACGGTTCTTCATTTCGGACAAAAGTGGCCGCGCCTGACCATGGTAGACGCCGTCAAACAGTATACGGGCATCGACTTTAACGACGAAGATTTGCCCAAACTGATCGCGCAGGCGAAAGCGATCGGCGTGGAGATCGACGACAACGAGTGCTGGGGCAAAGCGCTGTACGAGGTCTTCGATCAAAAGGTCGAAGAAAAACTGATTCAACCGATTTTCATCATCGACTACCCTGTCGAAGTCAGCCCGCTCGCCAAGCGTAAACCGAGCGACAAACGCCTTACCGAACGGTTCGAGTGCTTTATGATGGCAAGCGAAATGGGTAACGCGTTCAGCGAACTCAACGATCCGATCGACCAACGCGGACGCTTTGAACAACAGGCGAAAGCGAGAGCGAACGGCGACGACGAAGCGCAGTTTATGGACGAAGACTTTGTCAACGCGCTCGAATACGGTATGCCCCCGACGGGCGGTCTCGGTATCGGGATCGACCGTATGGTCATGATGCTGACGAACAATTACAGCATCCGCGACGTGCTTCTCTTCCCGACGATGAAGCCGCGCAAATAAACTATCGCTATAAAAAAATGTCACTGACCGAAAATATTTTACGAAACGCCGACAAAGTGCGCTATCACATGCCCGGACACAGCGGCAATATCCCTGCCGAACTTTTTCGGTGCGACGTGACCGAACTTGATTATAGCGACAACTTATTGAGTCCGCAAAACGAAATTGCGGAATTGGAAAAAAAGATAGCCTCCGTATATCATGCGGAGGCTTGCCTTATATCTACGCAAGGCGCGACGACGAGTTTGTTCGAGGCTATCTTTGCGACGAAGGACCGCGGCGATTTTCTTCTGATCGGACCGCTACATAAATCGATTTATAACGCAATGCGCGTTTTCGGACTGAAAGCGTGGCACATTGATACATTGACGGAAACGACAAAGATTCCTTCTTCGGTAAAAGCGGCGATCATGACGTCGCCAAACTATTACGGGAACTGTCTTCCGCTTGAAAAAATATGCGCCTTTCTTCGGCAAAAAGGGATCGTTTCCATCGTTGACGCGTCGCACGGGAGCCACTTTATTTTTCACGAAAAACTACCGCATTCGGCTACCGAATATGCCGATTTGGTTGTCCATAGCATTCATAAGACATTACCTGTTATTACCGGTGGAAGTCTGCTTTTGTTACGGGATAAGACCTTTGTTTCGGCGTGCGGATTGGCAAGAAAACTTTTGCACACGACTTCTCCGTGCTATATTATTACCTGCTCGGTCGAGCATGCTTTTTCGATAAGTAAAGAGGAATATCACGATACGTTTACAAAGATGTTTGCCGCGGTGGAAGAGTTCCGCGATCTTTTGAAACTGCCTTTTGTTGTCGAAAACACCGATGACAAAACGCGTCTTGTCGTGTCGTCGCCTTTTTCCGGATTTGCGGTCACCGCCGCATTGGAAAAAGCCGGGTTCGTCGCCGAGATGAGTTCGGAAAACAAGTCCGTCTTTTTTGTGACGCCCGATAACTATCGGACCTTACCTAAACTTGCGCAAGCGTACAACGGTTTGGACACGACGTCCTTTCCCGACTATATGGCGGACAAAATATTCTTTACACCCCATGACGAAGCGGTAGAATTGACTTTCGGCGGAGAATGGGAAGAAGTGCCGCTCGAACAAGCCGAGGGCAAAAAACTGTACTACGAAGTCGGTCTGTATCCCCCGGGTGTTCCGCTCGCTTATTCTCACGAAAGACTGACGAAAAAGATGATCGAACTGCTGCGAACACACCCCGACAGACGATTCGGCGTGGAGAAAGGAAACGTTTACGTCTTGAAAGAATAATAAAAAGCGCGGCTGTTTTTAACCGCGCTTATTTATTAAGTGACAATGGTTCGTGCGAGAAAACTTTATAATGTTTTACCGAAATAATATTGTTATATTTTTCGTTCTACGGTATTTGCGATAAAACTTGTAGGGTGGATGGGATAGGGAAAAAGACGTAGATTCCTTGTTCTTCGCACGCAGTTGTACCGTCGTACTACAAGGTGCGAAAACAAGGAAAGAAAAATAAAACAAATAGATTTATCCTTGTGTCAAAGGTTCGTGAGAGTAAAATTTATATAATGTATTACCGAAATAATATTGTTTTATTTTTCGTTCTACGTTTTTTTAACATCCCATCACTTTGTCATTTTTTCTTGTTTGACCTTCTTGTCGATAACATGCCGCGAGGCAAGTTCTTTGTGGATATCTTCCGGCGAAATATCCATGTCGATCATCAGTACCATTAAGTGATACAGCAGATCGGAGATTTCGTAAATCGTCTCTTTTTTGTCGTCCGCTTTGCCGGCAATGACGACTTCCGTGCTTTCTTCGCCGACTTTTTTCAGGATTTTATCCCGTCCTTTTTCAAAAAGATAGGTTGTGTAGGAGCCCTCTTTTTTTTCGGTTTTTCTTCCGCGAATCAAGTCCAAAAGCATGCCGTAAGAAAACTCTTTTCGTTCGTCGCTCTCAAAAACCTCATTTGTAAAACACGAGTCGGTGCCGGTGTGGCAGGCGGGGCCGTCTTTTTCAACGACGATAACAAGCGCGTCCTTGTCGCAGTCCGCTTTTATCGACACGACGTGTTGATAGTTGCCGCTTGTCTCGCCTTTCAGCCAGAGTTGGTT
This sequence comes from Clostridia bacterium, assembly GCA_045601385.1. GTDB lineage: Bacteria > Bacillota > Clostridia > Christensenellales > DTU072 > CAG-1782. The sequence goes on from JAZRZM010000004.1 coordinate 70,815, forward strand.
ACGGGAGCGGCTCCAAAAACAGGTCAGTTCTTTTTCCATCGTAATCGCCAGACTCTCTTTGTTCATGTAAGCAAGCGTCAGCACTTTTTTGGAAAAAGCGTCGACGACGATAGCCGGAATCAGCCCTTTTTCATCGAATTTTAATTCGTCGATATTCATATTTATCATAATTTATGCTCCTTTATATCCTTGTTTGGATACCCTTTTTTATCATTTCTCGTTTCAATTCTTCAATTTTTACTTCGCCGAAGTGGAAGATGGACGCGGCGAGCCCCGCGTCTACTTTGGGTAAGGCGGTAAAGAGGGTGATGAAGTCTTCCGTTTTGCCGGCACCGCCCGAAGCGATGACTGGGACGTCCACGACGTCGGAGACGGCTTGGAGCATTTCCAGATCGAATCCTCCTTTGACGCCGTCGGTATCGATGGAGTTGAGGACGACTTCGCCCGCGCCGTTTGCGACGCAACGCTTAATCCATTCGATCGCTTCCAACCCGGTGTCCTCTCGGCCTCCTTTGGCAAACACGCGAAAAACGCCGTCTACCCTTTTGACGTCGGCACTGAGTACGACGCATTGATCGCCGTAGCGACGGGCGGCTTCGCTTATCAGATCGGGATTCTTTATCGCGCCCGAATTGACGCTGACTTTATCCGCACCGCATTTTAACACCCGATCGAAGTCGTCGAGCGTGTTGATGCCGCCGCCGACCGTCAGTGGAATGAATACTTTTTTTGCCGTTTCACACAGAATGTCGGTAAATATTTTTCTGCCGTCGCTTGACGCGGTTATGTCATAAAAGACGAGTTCGTCCGCGCCGCTTTGGCTGTAATATTCGGCAAGTTCGACAGGCGACGAAACGTCGCGCAGACCTTGAAAATTGACGCCCTTGACGACTTTTCCGTCTTTTACGTCCAAGCAGGGAATAATTCTTTTCGTAATCATTTTGTTGCCTCGATTGCTTCGCTGAGAGAAACCGCGCCCGAATAATAGGCTTTGCCGACGATAGCACCGTACACGCCGCTTTCTTTTAAGGCAATCAGGTCTTTCAGGTCGGATACGCCGCCCGAAGCGATAACGTTCATTTTTACGTTTTGCAGGAGGGTTTTATACAGATTGACATTCGGACCTTTCATTGCGCCGTCTTTACTTATATCGGTGCAAATGACGGTGGATACGCCCATTTGTTCGAGTTCTTTGCAGAACGAAACGGCTGTAAAATCCGAGTTTTCCGTCCAACCTTTTATGGCGACGAACCCGTCTTTTATATCTACGCCGACAGCAATTTTCTCTCCGTATAAACGCAGGGCTTCTTCTAAAAAAACGCGGTCGGTCACTGCCGCCGTACCGATGATAACGCGCGACGCACCCGCTTCTTCAATATACTTTTTTACGGTGTCGAGATTTCTCACGCCGCCGCCGACCTCGGTATATGGTTCGACGGCGATCAGAGAACGGATTATGTCGAAGTTCGGGGTGTTGCCGTCCCTTGCTCCTTCCAGATCGACCACGTGCATTTGCTTTGCACCCTGTTTGAAAAAGTCGCGGGCGATTTCGACGGGGTTATCCGAATAAACGGTCATTTGTTTGTAGTCGCCTTTGTACAGGCGAACGGCTTTCTTGTCGAAAATGTCAATGGCGGGAAAGATTTTCATAGTGTCTCCTCGCAAAATGCTTTCAGTATTTTCAAACCCGTTTCACCGCTTTTTTCGGGGTGAAACTGGCAGCCGTAAATGTTTCCGCAGGCGACGGCGGCGGTGATTTCCGCGCCGTATTCGGTGGACGCGACAAGACTGTCCGAGCAATTTTTGGCATAATAAGAATGCACAAAATAGACGTGTTCTCCCTCTTTCACATAGCGGAAGAGAGGATTTTCGCGGACAAAGTGCAGACTGTTCCAGCCCATGTGCGGCACTTTCAGTTCGTCGGGTATGTCGCTTTTTATCGGGCAGATTTCGCCGCGCAGCAGCCCGAGTCCGTCGCATACGCCGTATTCATGACTTTTTTCAAAAAGAAGTTGCATACCCAAACAAATCCCGAGAAGCGGTTTGCCTGCTTTTGCAAGGGCTTTGACGGTTTCGTCCAAACCGGTTGAACGCAATTTTGCCATCGCGTCGGCAAAAGCGCCTACGCCCGGCAAAACGATTTTGTCTGCCTGCGAGAGTATTTTCGGATCCGCAGTTACGACGACTTCTTGCCCAAGCGTTGCGAATGAACTTTTCAGCGAAAACAGATTTCCGACTCCGTAATCAACGATGGCTATCATTTTTTATAAAACTCCTTTCGTAGACGGAATCTCGGCGGCAAATTTTTCGTCGATGGAGACGGCTTGTCTCAAAGCGCGTCCCGCCGCCTTAAAAACGCCCTCGATAATATGGTGCGTGTTTTTGCCGGTAAGCAGTCTCAAATGCAGTGCGCACTGCGCCTTGCGGATGAAGCCGAGCCAAAATTCTTCGACCAATTCGGTGTCGAAATCCCCCACTTTTTCGGTCGGCAGGTTTACGGAAAAATCGAGAAAAGCACGCCCCGAAAAATCGACCGAGGCGAGGACGAGCGTTTCGTCCATCGGCAGAAATATGTCTCCGTATCGCCGTATGCCTTTTTTGTCGCCGAGCGCTTCAAAAAAAGCCTCTCCGAGAGCGATCCCTATATCTTCGGTCGTGTGATGATAGTCTACGTCGGTGTCGCCGACGCACTTGACGGCAAGGTCAAAACGTCCGTGCGAGGCAAAAAGCGTCAGCATGTGATTGAGGAAGCCGCACCCGGTGTCGACGTCGCTTTTCCCCGTTCCGTCCGGGCAAAACGAAAGGGCGATGTCCGTTTCGGCGGTTTTTCTTATAATCGTACTTTCTCTCATAGCAGTTTTTCCACCTTTTCCAAAAAGATTTTCATTTCGTCTTCACTGCCGATTGTTACGCGGTTATAGTCGCGTATTTTTTCTTTTGAAAAGTGGCGGACAAGTACGCCTTCGTTTTTCAACGCAAGGTACAGTTCTTCTCCGCCGATTTTTTCGTGCTTGATAAAAAGGAAATTGGCTTTCGAGTCGGTCACGCAAAAACCCATAGCGACAAGCGCCGAACGGACGTATTCCCGTACGCGTATAATTTCGGCGTTGTTCTTTCGGAAATACTCTTCGTCGCAAAGGGCTCCCACGCCGGCTGCCGCCGTCATACGGTTGACGTTGTACGGGTTCGTCGAATACTTGATTCTGATAAGATCGGCGATTATTTCTTCGCTCCCGACGCCGACGCCCAGCCTTGCTCCGGCAAGAGAACGGGACTTGGAAAATGTCTGCGTAACGAGCAAATTGTCATATTTTTCGAGGAGCCGAATCGCGCTTTCCGCGCCGAAATCGACGTATGCTTCATCAACGACGATAACATTGTTTGGGTTGCTTTGAACGATCGTTTCGATATCCGAAAGAGACAAAGCGATTCCTGTCGGTGCATTCGGGTTAGCGATAAAAATCGTTTTATTTATGCTTTTATAATCGTTTATATCGATCGAAAAATCGTCTTTCAGCGGAATTTCCGTATACGGAATGCGGTTGAGCCGTGCAAAAACGGGATAAAAACCGTAGGTAATATCGGGGAATACGGCGGGCGATTTTTCGTCGCAAAAAGCCATAAACGAAAAGTTCAGAATTTCGTCCGAACCGTTGGTGAAGAGAAGGTTGTTTTTGTTCACGCCGTATTTTGAGGCGGCGACGGCGACAAGGTCGCGGCACTCGGGATCGGAATAAAGATTCAGATCGCCCGCCGCTTCGCGCGCAAGTCTCTGCGCGTACGGGGACGGCGGAAAGGGCGATTCGTTTGTGTTGAGTTTGATATATTTACGTTCTTTCGGTTGTTCGCCGGGGACGTACGGATCGAGGAATGAAAACTTTGGACTGAAAAATTTACTCATTGTCGTCCTCCAAGCGGACCAACGCGCTTTTTGCGTGCGCGCCCAAGCCTTCTTTTTCGGCAAACAGCGCTACGCTTTGGGCGACCTTTTTGATTGCCGTTTCGTCATAATAAATGTATTGTGTTTTTTTGATAAAGTCGTCCACCGAAAGAGGACTGGAAAACTTTGCCGTTCCGCTTGTCGGTAAGGTGTGATTCGTTCCGGCAAGATAGTCGCCGAGGGCTTCGGGACAGTTTTTGCCCAAGAACACCGATCCGGCATTCAAAATCCGCGGCAAATATTTTTTCGGATCGTCCGTCATGATTTCCAGATGTTCGGGCGCAATCTCGTTGGCGATGTCGATGACTTCGTCGAGATTTTGCGCGACGATTATTTTTCCGTTTCCGTCGATAGACGCGCGCGCGATATCCTTTCTGACCAGGAGCGGAATTTGCTTTTCGAGTTCGGCCTGTACCTTTTCGGCAAGTTCGGGACTGTCGGTGACGAGCACGGCGCTTGCCATTCTGTCGTGTTCGGCTTGCGACAAAAGATCGGCGGCAATGTGCCTCGGGTTGTTGTTCTTGTCGGCGATAATCATGATTTCGCTCGGCCCGGCGATCATGTCGATCGAGACTTTTCCGAAAACCTGACGCTTCGCCTCGGCGACAAAGGCGTTGCCCGGTCCGACGATTTTATCGACTTTTCCCACGCTTTCGGTGCCGTACGTCAAAGCGGCGACGGCTTGCGCACCGCCCATTTTATAAATCTTGTTTACCCCGGCAAGTTGTGCCGCGACAAGAACGTTCGGATTGATTTTGCCTTCCCGATTCGGGGGCGTGGCGATGACGATTTCGTGACAGCCGGCTATCTTTGCCGGAATCGCGTTCATAAGAACCGTCGACGGATACGCCGCCGTTCCGCCGGGGACGTAGAGCGCGACTTTGGCGATCGGGGTTATTTTTTGCCCGAGTAGGGTACCCGAACCGCTTATTTCAAAACCGCTTCGCGCTTGTTTCGAGTGGAATTCGGTTATGTTTTTCGCCGCTGTTTTTAAGACGGAGACAAACTTTTCGTCTACGAGCGCCCGCGCTTCGGCAAGTTCGTCCCCGCTGACGATCACGGATGTCAGGTCGGCGTGATCGAACCTCTTTGCATAGTCGAAAAGGGCTTCGTCGCCGCGTTTTATTACGTCGTCGATGATGTCGCACACGGCGTCTTCCACCGTGCAGGTCGTTTCGGCACGGGCAAAAATCTCTTCTTTCGGTACCGATTTGCTGTTCAGTATTCTGATCATTTTTCTCCCTGTAACAGCGCGGATATTTTTTCCGCAATGTTCTCTATTTGTTTTTCTTTGAATTTGCTTGCCGACTTATTGGCGACCAGTCTCGCGCTGATAGGCACGATGACTTCTTTGATTTCGAGATCGTTTTCTTTCAGCGTCGTGCCCGTTTCCACGATGTCCACAATGACGTCGGACAGTCCCAGAATAGGGGCGATTTCGATAGAGCCGTTCAGGTGGATAATATCGATGTCGCGCCCTTTCGAGCGGTAATAGTCGGTAGCGATCGAAGCGAATTTCGTCGCCACGCGTAAGGTCTTTTTGCCGTCGTCGGAAAATGTTTTCGGCCCGGCGACCGCCATGCGACATTTGCCCATACCAAGATCGGCAAGTTCGCATACGTCCGGTTTGTATTCCAAAAGAATGTCTTTGCCGGCGACTCCGATATCCGCCGCGCCGCGTTCGACATAAATGGCGACGTCGCTCGGTTTTACCCAAAAGTAGCGCACTTTTTTTTCGGCGTTTTCAAAGATCAATTTCCGACTGCCGCTGTCGAGAATGCCGTCGCAGGGGAAACCCGCTTTTTCAAAAATAGCGTATACCTTTTCGCCGAGTCGCCCTTTCGGCAGGGCGATATTGACGAATTCTTCCTTTTCGTTCTCGCCGCTTTCTTCGATCCGTTCGAGTTCGTCGGTGTAGACGGCAAACCCGATCGCTTTTGACTTGTGCCCGAGTTTTTGCATCAGCCGGTCGTATTGTCCGCCCGACAATACGGCGTTCGGCAGACCGCGGACAAAGCCTTTGAAGAGGATGCCGTTATAATAATTGACGTCGCCGAGAACGGAAAAATCGATATAGATAAGATCCTTGACCTCTTCCGGAAGAGCGGAAAGAATGTCGATAAAATCACTTGTTTGGGCTCCCATTCTTTTCAAAGCGGGCAGCACTTCGGCCATTTTTCCGTGCGCCGCAAGCAAGGACGTCAAAGACGAGAAATCGAGGGAAGGAAAAAGCGAAGCAAGATCGTGCATATTTTTTGCCGATATGGACTTGTATACCGCGGCGCGCTTTTCCGTCGGGCATTTTGCCGCGTCCAGAGCGTATTCGATGACGTCGTGGCTCGATACCGCCAAAGTGACGTCGGGCGATATGGCGAGCAGACTTTTTGCGGCGAGGGTTATTACTTCGCATACGTTTTCTTTTTGCACGTTGCCGAAGCACTCCAATCCCGTCTGCATGATTTCCTGATAGGCGTTTGTCCCTTTGGATACGCGATATACGTTCTCGCCGTACCATACCTTTTGCGTAACTTCGGGCAGATCCTTGCTGTTTTTAATAATGGATAAAGTAACGTCCGGCTTTAACGCCATCAGTTTTCCCGTGGTGTCGGTAAAGGTAATCACATTGTCGGAGACAAGAAAATTTTTATTGGAAGCGTACAAATCGTACTCTTCGAACTTGCTCATACGGTACGGCTTGTACCCGTACGCGGAGTACAGTTCGCGCAGGCCGAAAATGACCTTTTCGCTTTTGGAAAAAACGTTTTCGTTAATCATTTTTTCGTCTCCTTGGCGTCGTCGATCGCTTTCCGATAGCCGCCGCTTCCGTAGTTGAGACAGTGATTTACGCGGCTGATCGTCGCCGAACTTGTGCCGACTTTTTCCGAAATCGCCTGATAACTTTCTCCTTTGTCCAAAAGAATCGCCGTATAAAACCGCTGCGCCATATCCTGTATTTCTTTAATGGTGCATAAGTCTTCGAAAAAATCGTAGCACTCTTCGACCGATTCCAGTTTTGCAATCGCTTCGAACAGCCTGTCCATATTTTCGTTCCTATATTTTTGCATGATTTACCCCCTTGTCGGATTCCTTTTACAGTTTAGCACTTTAATTTGATAAAGTCAAACGAATTTTTCAAGGGTAACAAAAATTTCGTTGCGAAAAATTTTTCAAAAACTTTATTTTCGGAAGCGAACGGGACACAACACGACGGACATGCCGAGTTTGAGGAAGAAAAGAATCGCCGGAGTAAGAACGGGAACATCGGGTATGACGCCGCTGACGACCGCGTTACTTGCTACGAACGAGCGAAAGTTGGGAAAGCATTTTGTCGTGAGCGAAAAGCCTTTTTTGTTGGGTTTGATAATAAATTCTTTCGTTGCAAGGGTGTTCAGAGGGCGTGTGACGATATGGAGGCGTCCTTTTTCCCAATAGCCGTACGACCATACCGTATAGGGGCAGCCGACGACCGACATACTGCCGATACGCGCTTCGCCGTCCAGACCGCAGTCGAGCGAGATCGTTTCGTCTTCTTCTTTCCATTCGACGTGGCAAAAGCCGTCTTCGAAGCGGAAAGAGAACTTGTCGAACGATTTTTTCGGACGGCGGGCATAACTGGAATTGACGCTGTTTGCGATAAAACCGTTCGGAAAGCCCGTCAACGCTTGCGCTAATTCGCAGGCGATACCTTTGCGAGAAAAAACGGCGCCCGAAAGCATTTTTTCTTTTTCGGTTTCGCGTGGTAAAGACACGGCAAGGAAGCGGCGGCTTCTTTCTTCGAGGTAAGCCGACAAAGCCGCTTCGTCTTCTTCTTTGCCTTGGGTAAACAAGTCTTTGGCAAGGATATTGTGGAGCATAGAAGCCACTTTTGTTTCACTGTCGTACGCTCCGGTGACAACGATAGCGGTGTTCTCGGACGGAATAGCCAGCCCGAACTGTCCGAAAAGCCCATCCATACGAATGCCGCCGTCTTGAAGCCACAAGCAGTAACCGAAGCCGTCGGCGTAGTAGTGCTTGGTAGGCGTCGTTCTTTTTATTTGGGATTCCTTAATCCATTTTTCGGGAACCACTTGCACGCCGTTATACTTTCCGTCGTTTAAGATAAGCAAGGTCAGTTTAGCGACGTCGCGCGTTTTCAGATACAAACCCGAACCACCGATGCAGACGCCTTTTTCGTTCTTTTCCCAAAACGGTTTTTCGATGCCGATGGGAGCAAAGAGACGGGGCGTGAGATATTCGAGCAGGTTTTCACCCGTGACTTTCTGAACGAGCGAAGAGAGCATATGAACGTCGTTGTTGCTGTACGAAAACCCTTTCTTTTTGCGGAAGGTCGCTTTCATAAACAGTTCGGCGTGGTCTTTGGTCATGTCCTGGATAAAACTGAAATTTTTGTTGCTGTTCATCGTGAGCAGACTTTTTACCGTCAGGTTTTCCCACTCTTTACTTTCGGGGTGGTCGTATTCGGTAAAGTAGGGTAAGACCTTTGTGTCGAGCGTCAACTTTCCTTCTTCGATTGCGAAGCCGACGGCAAAGCCGACCGCCGTTTTCGTGATGGAAAACATTGTATGCGGATAATCTGCCCCGTACGGATAGCAGTATTCTTCGTAGACCGTTTCGCCGTTTTTCACAATCATTACACTGTGGTTTTCGGCGTGGAGTTTGTCAAGTTCCCGATAAAAATTCAGGATGGCGAGGCTGTTTAATCCATTTTTTGTCAGTTCGTGCATAAGACATTTTCCTTTTTGATTTTATTTATGCGATATAGCCGTATTTGCAAAGGTAAATCACTCAAAAGATCCACACCGATAGCCGTTCGGGTTTTCGGACTGCCACTTCCACAGGTCGCGGCACATGTCTTCCAAATTATGTTTGGCGACGAATCCGAGTTCTTTTTTCGCTTTGTCGCAGTTCGCGTAGCATTCGGCGACGTCTCCGCTTCTTCTGGGGGCAACTTTGTAGGGGATTTCGCGCCCGCACGCTTTGCCGAACGCTTTGACCATGTCGAGGACGGAGTAGCCTATGCCCGTGCCGACGTTATAGACGCCGATGTCGTGTTCGTCGATGTGTTCGAGCGCGGCAAGGTGTGCTTCGGCGAGATCGACGACGTGGATATAATCGCGTACGCCCGTGCCGTCCGGCGTCGGATAGTCGTCCCCGAAGACGTTCAGATAGGGCAGTTTGCCGACGGCGACTTGACTGACATAGGGCATCAGATTATTCGGAATCCCGGACGGATCTTCTCCGATCATTCCGCTTGCGTGCGCGCCGACGGGGTTAAAGTAGCGCAAAAGCATAACGTGCCACTCCTTGTCGGCACGGCAGACGTCGGAAAAAATCTGTTCGCCGTGCAGTTTGGTCGCGCCGTACGGATTAGTTACGCTCAATGGGCAGTCTTCCGTAAGCGGTAGTTTTTTCGGCACTCCGTAGACGGTCGCCGACGACGAAAAGACGAGTTTTTTGCATCCGAATTCCGACATAACGGTGACGAGCGCAAGGTTGCTGTTAATGTTGTTGTCATAATACAGAATAGGCTTGCGGCAACTTTCCCCGACGGCTTTCAGCCCGGCGAAATGTATGACCGCGTCGATTTTGTTTTCGGTAAAAATCTTTCTCAAAAGTTCTTTGTCGCGGCAGTCGCCTTTGTAGAAAAGAATCTTTTTGCCGGTGATTTTTTCCACGCGACGGACGCTTTCTTCCGAACTGTTACATAAATTATCGAGAGCGACGACTTCATAGCCGCGTTCGAGCAGCAGAACGTTGGTGTGGCTTGCGATGTATCCGGCGCCGCCGGTAACGAGTATTTTCATAGACGAATCCTCCTTAAATTTACAATATTATTATATCAATACGTTATACCATTTTCAAGCGTTCAACCCAAATTGCACTAAAGGCTTTTGACACGCAAAGGCGCGGTATGGTATACTATGGACAGGGGTAAAAATGGCTTATTACGGAATTGATATCGGCGGCACGAAATGCGCCGTCTCTGTGGCGGACGTAGAAAAAGGCAACGTGTCCGTCTTGAAAAAAGAAGCGTTTGCGACCAAGAAAAACGACGCGTCAGGGGTGTTGAATACCCTCGTCGGAATTTTGCGGACGTATATGTCGGTATACGGTAAAGGGAATATCGGCATAAGTTGCGGCGGCCCGCTCGACGAAAAGAACGGCATCGTTCTCGGTCCGCCCAATTTGCCCGGATGGGAACACGTGGAGATAGTCGATTTCTTTGAAAAGGAAACGGGTTGCCGCGCGAAACTTCTCAATGACGCCAACGCGTCCGCTCTTGCCGAATGGCGTTTCGGCGCGGGTAAAAAATGCGACAATATGGTTTTCCTTACGTTCGGCACGGGTTTCGGCGCGGGACTTATTCTGAACGGAAAACTTTATTCCGGGACAAACGGAAACGCGGGAGAAGTGGGGCATGTCCGCATGGAAAAAAGCGGTAGCGTCCACTACGGGAAAGCGGGTAGTTGGGAGAGTTTTTGCAGCGGTAGCGGTATTGCCGACCTTGGAGCGGAAGCCGTCCGAAAACACCCCGATTGTCCCTTGGCTAAACGCGCCGAGAAAGAGCCGATCACGGCAAAGTTAATTGCGAAAATGGCGCGTTCGGGTGACGAAACTTGCAAAAAGATATACCGAAAAAGCGGAAAAACGCTCGGGAAAGGGCTGGCGATTCTGATAGACGTACTGAATCCCGAAAAAATCGTAATCGGGGGCGTATATATGCGAAGTCACGACTTGATGACGCGTTCGATGTACGCCGCGATCAAAAAAGAGGCGTTGCCTTTTTCGGCAAAAGTGTGCAAAATACTGCCTGCAAAACTGTCGGAAAATATAGGGGATTATGCCGCGATCAGCGCGGCGATGGAGTTATTATGAAAGAAGAAACGGCATCGGTTCTGACCGAACTTATTCAGCGCTATCCGCGCCTTGCGGAGTGCCGCGAAGAAATCGAAAATGCTTTTGCCCTCATGAAAGACGCTTTTGAAAGCGGCGGTGCTTTGTACGCATGCGGCAACGGCGGCAGCGACGCCGACGCGCGGCATATCGTCGGGGAATTGCGGAAAAAATTTCGTCGGTCAAGACCGCTTGACGAAGACTTCGTTGACAAACTGTCTTTGCTTGGAAAAGACGGCTCTTATCTTGCCGCTCATCTCGAAGGCGCTTTGCCCGTTTTTTGTTTGAGTGAAAATTCTTCTTTGATTACGGCTTATGAGAACGACGCGGCACCCGACGCGGCTTTGGCGCAATCTCTTTTCGGCGTTGCAAAACGCGGCGACGTCCTTCTTTGCATTTCCACTTCGGGCGAAAGTCGGAATCTCGTCCTTTGCGCCACTCTTGCCCGCGCTCTCGGCATGGTGACCGTCTCTCTCACCGGGCAAAAAGAGTCCTCTCTTTCCGCCCTCTCCGACGTGACCGTTCGCGTCCCGGAAACCGAAACGTACAAAGTACAGGAGATGCATTTGCCCGTCTATCATTGTCTGTGCGCTATGTTGGAATCAAACCTTTTTTAGAAACGTCGCTTTGGAATAATTCGGCCGAAGCGTTCGCTTGCAGTACTTTTTGTACAGCGGCGCTCCGTTTTGTCCGAATTCTCCTCAAATCGGCGTTTCTATGACGTCGCTTTGAAATAATTCGACCGAGGCGTTTGCTTGTTGTGTCTTTTGTACAGCGGCACTCCGTTTCGTCCGAATTCTTCTCAAATCGGCGTTTCTACCGAAACTACTGTGGAAAATTCTACCGAAGTATTCGCTTGCGGTGTTCTTTACGCGGCGACGTTCCGTTTAGCCCGAATAAAGTATGAAATTTTTGTAAAATTTTTGGCAGATTAAAAGGTTTTTTTTGAATAAACTTTAATTCTTGATTCTATAAGAAAAATAAGATATAATAATACAAAGGAGAAGAAATGATAAACATGAAAAAGAAAATAGCGACAATCATACCGGTAATTCTTCTCTTGTGTATATTAATGGGAACATTTTACGGTTGTTTTAAAAAAGATAAGTATTTTAAAACCGAGTATTTCAGATATAGTATTGGTCACAGCGAAGATTATGACTTTGTTTATATTGAAGGATTGACCGAGGAAGGAGCACAATTAAAAAACATAGTCATTCCGGAGGAAATTGACGGAATGCCGGTAAAATATTATCGTGGGGCTTCGGCAGCACCTAATGTAAAAAAAATTATCGTATCTTGTAACATTAGCACAATCAACACAATTGGTGGCTTAAACAGCGGAAATCTTTTTGTATATGATTTCCCTGACGGATTGAAAATATTATATATTAACTGTCAATATAATAGATCCACTTTGATGGGACGGAGCTTTTATATAGCGAGCGCGGCGTTGGAAAGTTTTCAAAAAAACATTGCAAATCCTGCAGCATATTCCCTTGCCAATATGCAATATTTGTTTAATTACGATGATTCACCAAATAATGGAGTTTCCTTCATTGATGATTTGGACATAGGAGAAGAGTTGGAAATCATTCCCACTACTCCAAAACGTGATGGATACATTTTCACCGGATGGTACGTCGAGCCGGAATGTCAAAACAAGATTGAACTAAACGGTTATGTCAAAGCCGACGAAGAAATCATTTATTTGTATGCAGGATGGAAAGAAAACGAATAATGAAATATTTAGTCGCTTCCGATTTGCACGGTTCTCTCGGCGGATACGAATTGTTGCAAGAGATTTTTGCACGGGAACTGCCCGACAAAACGGTTTTGCTCGGAGATCTTTCGAGGTACGGATTTTTGGGGGAAACGGAGAGGGCTTTTTTGCGAGAGACGCGCTGTTTGCCGATTGCCGTACAAGGAAACTGCGACCGCGACGACTTCTCCGCTTGTCCCGAACTGGACGCGCGCGGAGAATACTACTGCGACGTAATCGGCGGTAAAACGCTGTTTTTTACGCATGGTCACAGGTATAACGCGGGGCGTCTGCCGCCTTTTCTTGCCGAAGGAGACGTCCTTGTGTACGGGCATACGCATTGCGCTTTGTTGGGGAAAATGCGGGGAATCATCGTGGCAAACTGCGGTAGCCTGGGCGCGCCGAGAGACGAATACGGACGGTCTTATATAATAATAGACGAAAGCGGAATCACGGCGAAAGACGCCGACGGAAACAAAATCGATAAAATAAACTTTTGAAAAAGGAGAAAATAAAAAATGGTAAAACACATTGTATGCTTCAAACTCAAAGACGCAAGCAAAGAAAACTGCGAAAAGGCGAAAGAAGTGCTGATGAGCATGAAAGGAAACGTCGCTTTGTTGCAGGATATCGACGTACATATCGACCAATTACGTTCGGCGCGCAGTTATGACGTGATGCTCGAAGTGGTGTTGAAGTCGTGGGAAGATCTGGACGCTTATCAAAACGATCCGTATCACTGCGGCGTGGTCAAGACGCATATGCATGCCGTGCGCGAGTCGTCCGTCGCGTTCGATTACGAATTCTGATAATAAAGATTATGAAAAAAAGCATGAAAATTTTTACCGCCGTTTTTTGCGTCGTGCTGATAATCGGCATGTGTGTTTCCGCACTGCTCGTGTGGGAAAAGTCGGTTAAAAAGTGCGTTCACGTCGGGCTTGTTTCTTCGGAAACGTTTGACGAAACGGCGGAGTTTTGCGACGAAAGCGGTTTTGTCACTCTATATAAGGAAAAAGACAGGGATTTTGTGATCCTGAACGTGTCCGACACGCATCAAAGCGACTTTGACTATCGGGCGTTTACCGGACCGCTGGCGCGGCGGGAAATCACGCGGCTCGTCGAGGCTTTGCAACCCGACCTTATTACGGTATCGGGGGATATTACCTGCGCAAAAAGCGAGTTTTACAGCGTAAAGGCGTTTACCGATTTTATGAACGGTTTGCAAATTCCGTGGGCGCCGGTGTTCGGCAACCATGACGGAGAGAGCGATAACTGCGATAAAAACTACCTCGCCGACGTCATGACGGGCGGCGAAGACAGTTATTGCCTGCTGAAAAAAGGTCCGAATAATCTTGCAAACGAAGACGATCGGGAAGGCAGAGTCGGCAACTACGTCATCAATATCGTCGAAAGAGGGACGAACAAACTTTGCCAAACGTTATACATGGTCGATACCGGACGTTCGCACCTGACGCAAAAACAAATCTCTTGGTACGAGCAGGCGGCGCGGACGGTTCGCAAGGTGTACGGCTATGCCGATTCGGCGATGATCATGCACATCCCCACGGTCGAGTATTTTTATGCCTATATGCAAGGGTATGATTTGGATAAAAGGGAATGGAAAGACGCCCCGAAAGAAGGGGGTGCGTACGGCAACTGCTACGAACCCGATATTGTTTGTTGCGACAAGAAGCGTTTTTCGACCGAAGAAGAAATGCTGACCGGTCGGGAATATCTTGACCTTTTGCAAAGCGGCGTGACGGTATCGGAAGGGTTGAAAAAGAATCTTATGCGGTACGGCGTGCCGAAGCAAAACGGTTTGTTCGGGAAACTGAAAGAGTACGGCACGAAGAACGTCCTTTGCGGACACGACCACCTGAACAATTTTTATTGCACATATGACGGTATCAACCTGATGTATTCGCTTAAAAACGGTATGGGCAGCGGCTATCGCGTCGGGAGAAACGGCGGTACCGTGTTGACCGTAAGGGGCGAAACGCTTACAATGGAACACTATTATTTATAAGGGGATAAAAATGATTGCACTTTACTGTATTTTGGGGCTTATCGGCGCGTTTCTGATTTTTACGATCGTTCGTACCGTCGTTACGCGCCCGAAAGATGAGAAAAAAGCGGAAGTGACCGCATACGAAGTAGACGCGCAAAAAGCGGCGGAGATACTGTCGGGAGCGGTGCGTATTCCGACGGTGACGAAGTATAACGAGGGCGATGACCAAAGCCCGTTTCTTGCCTATCACGAGTATCTGGAAAAGACCTTTCCGCATATTTTTGCGCACGCGGAAAAGACGGTTATTCACGATTACAGCCTTATCTTGAAAGTCGGCGGCAGTCGGGAAGACCTGTTGCCCGGCTGTATTCTCGCGCACCAGGATGTCGTCCCGGCGACGAAAGAGGGGTGGGAGCACGAGCCGTTCGGCGGAGAGATAGAGGGCGGTTTTGTCCACGGCCGCGGCAGTCAGGATATGAAAAGTCAGATGATCGCTTCCATGATGGGTTTGGAAAGTCTGCTCGCCGAGGGAAAAACGCCGCAAAGGACGATTTATTTTTGCTTCGGACACGATGAAGAAGCGACGGGTAAAGAGGGTGCGAAATATATCGTGGACTATCTCCTTGCCCATAATATCCGCTTTGAATTTGTCTTGGACGAGGGCGGGACGATGCTCGACGGCGGTATGCTCGGGATCAAGAACAAGTACGTCGCCTTGATCGGAACGTGCGAAAAAGGGTATGCCGATTATACTTTGACGGCGAAACGGGACGGCGGACACGCGTCCGCACCCAAGAAAAAAAGCGCGGTGGACGAGGTGGCGGAGGCGGTCTACGACCTTTCGCATACTCCGATGAAACGGTATTTCTCCAAGCCGGTAAAAGAAACGTTCGCTACGCTCGCGCCCTATATGAACAACCCGATTTTCAAATACTTTTTGGTAAATCGTGATGTGTACGCATGGTTGCTTAAACCCGTTTTCGGATTGGTCAACCCCATTCTGAACAGTTTGCTTCGGACGACGTTTGCGTTTACGCAGATGAAAGGAAGCGACGCGCCGAACGTGATTCCCGTTAAAGCCGAAGCGGTGGTCAACTGCCGTATCAATATCGGACAAACGCGCGCAGACGTATTGAAGCATATCAAAAAAGTAGTGGGGAAAAATATCGAAGTGACCGAATTGAGAGACACGTTCGATCCGTCTCCCGTCAGTCTGACCGATACCGACACGTACCGTACTCTTGTCCGCACGGTGCGCGAAACTTACAAAGACTTTGTCGTCGCGCCCTATCCTTTTATCGCGGCGACGGACAGTAAGTGGTATTATCCCGTTTGCAACGGCGTATACCGCTTTACGCCTTTTATCAACACGCTCGAAGACGAAAAACAAATACACGGACTTAACGAAAAATGTCGGATAGAAGGACTTGCGCAGGCGGTGAAATTCTACCGCAGGCTGTACGAAAACTTCGCTTTTTAAGGAGGAAACCGTGAAAAAAACAGTGCGTCTACTGCTGATAGTCCTTTGTGTGCTGCTTGCTTTCGGGACGGCTGCATGCGAAGACGGACAGGGCGAATTTACGCCGCTCGAAACGCAGGTGGATATCTTTACCGCCTTGCGCTCGAAGACGGCGGACGTCGGGTTTATGGACTATACCCTTGCTTCTTATCTTATCGCAACCGACGTCAACCTTTCCGATTTTGCCATTGTGGAGAACGTCGAACTCGGCGAGCACGACGCTTTTGCCGTGTCCGCATACAAAGGTGAAAAGTCGGGGACGTACGACGTGCTGACCGATAAAATCAATCTGTCGCTTGCCGCCGTCGAAGCAAAAGGAACGTATAAAAATATTGCCGATAAATACGGTTTGGGAGACCTTATTTTGCCGCTTGCGTATACCAAACCGCAAGGAGACGGAGACAGTGCGCTGTGGGATAAGGTCGTAAAAAGCGGTAAAATCATAATCGGATACAACACCGCGCCGCCGATGTCGATAACAACCGACGACAAAAAGAAACCGGATGGGTTTGCGACCGAACTTGCCAAAGCGGTCTTTGCGGATATCTGCGAACAAGAAAAGGTGAGTATCGATATCGAATTTCGTTGGATCAATTTTGACAACTACCCGACCGAATTTCAAGCGGGCTATATGGATATTTTTTGGAGCGATATGTCTTATACGGACGAACGCGCGGAGAAACTTTACTTTTCGACAAAGTTTATGCAAAACCGCACTTGCGCGGTTGTGCGGAAAGAAGATAAAGAAAAATATTCGACCGTAGCAAGTATGAAAAAAGCGCGGCTCGTTGCCGAAAGCGCAGGCGTCGGATCGGGCGTGGCGAAAGATATTTTGTCGGGCAAAATCACCGACTGAAAAGAGGGGAAAAAATGACGACGACAATCGGGTTTTGGGAAGTTACCGCGCAACTCGGAAAAGGGTTCGGTGTGACCTGCCTTTTGTTCGTCGCCTCTTTTTTGCTTTCTCTTGTTTTTGGACTTTTGCTTTGCCGGGGCGAAACGTCGAAAATAAAACCCCTGTCATACGCATGTAAAGCGCTCATTTCCGTCATACGCGGCACGCCTCTTATTTTGCAGATTATCGTCGTATATTATGTGCCGGGGCTTGTTTTCGATTATCCTATGCGGTCGAAGTTCCTTGCCGTATTGATCTCTTTCGTCATTCATTATTCGTGCTACTTCGCCGAGATATACAGGGGCGGACTCGAGAGCGTCAGCGTGACGCAGACGGACGCCGGATGCGCGCTCGATATGACGAAAGGGCAGATTTTTTGGTATATAAAACTGCCGCAAATTGTTAAAAACATTATTCCGCCGCTCAGCAACGAAACGCTGACGATGGTAAAAGATACGTCACTCGCTTCGACGGTCGGGCTGTTTGAACTCTTTTCGTACGCAAAAGAAATCGAAAAAGTGTACGTCATATTGTGGCCGCTGTTTTATGCCGGGCTGTTTTATTTTGTGTTTAATTTTATTCTTTCCAAACTGTTCCGACTTGTCGAAAAAAAATTCGATTATTACAAAATCTGACTCATAAAAGGATCGCGTCTAAAAGCAGACAAAAACCGATGACGACGACCTGACCGCCGAGATAAATCCATAAAGAGTATCTGCCAGGATATGAAAAAACATAGTGCCACTTGCCGTCGAGAGCAGGGAAGAGGCTCTTTTTTTTGCGGTACAAAAGATAGGATACAGACGCGCCCAAAAAGAAAAACGATATATAAGGAAAGAGGGGGAAATAGTCGGCTGTCCACCAACTGTCTTCATAGAAGAACAGTCCGCGCCAGTCGTTGTTGTAGGCGATCGTTTTCGCGGAAGAAAAGACCTCGATTATCGGCACGTTATAGCGTTTGTTTATTATAAAAAAAGTAATGGACAGGGCAAGCAGCGCGACGGAGAAGACGATTTTTTTTGCGTGTTCCGAAAACCTTTTCCGTGCGATTTTTTCGGTTAAAAAAGCAAAAAAGCGAAAGATATAATCGCTTATTGCATAGCCAATCGTGATAAGCGCGAGGCAGTGCAGGACGCCCAGCAGAATAAAACAGTTCTGCCTGAGGAGATCTTGGGCAAAATACGTCACGACGCTCAAAAGAGCGGCGACGGCAAAGAGTCGCAGACCGCGGATAAGATTGTCGCGCGAAAAGGCGGTGCATACGCCCGATACGAAAAAGAAGAGGAACAAAAAAGACGGACGCCAGAAAGCGCGCGTCGGACCGTTCATATAGGCATAGCCTATTTGTTGCAGACTGTTCAGAAAAGCGTTCGATGAGGTTTTCCAACCCGAAAACATATAGGCAAAGTCATACATCGCATGGTCGATGACCACCATTACGATAGCAAAACCGCGGATAAAGTCGAGTTCCCATATACGCGTTTTTTTCATTTGTATTCCACTCCGATCGAGATGAGTTCGTTGTTTTTGCCGATCTTGAAAAGTTCGAAGCGGTCAACGTATTCGTGTACCAGTATTTCGGGACGGAGTTTTGAAAAATAGACTTGCGGTTCTTCGTACTTGGGACGGCTCGTGACTTGCGGTGTGGGTTCGTTTTCTTTTTTTTCGGGAAGCCAGTCGTAATAATAAATTTTTTCGTCCGGTTTCTTTTTGTCTTCAAAAAGGGGAGGCAGAATCCGACGTTCGCATTCTTTTTCCCGTTCGAAAGAATCGCCTTTTTGACGAAGGCGGAAAAGATCGGTTTTTTTCTTACGCGAAAAGATTTTTTTTGCCGGCAGATAAATGGCGTTTTTGGCAAAAAGAATGACGGCGCAAACGACGCTTGCGACCGCCCCCGAAAGATAAATGCAACTTTCCAAAGAAAAATCGAACGGATCGAAAGAAAAACCGAAATACAAAACGACTCCCAATATCGCGTAAGTAGCCGGAACCCACAGTCCGCAGCCGAACACGATTTTTAGGAGCAGTTTCGGTATTCTCGAAACGGCGGTATCTATTTTGCGGAAGACGCCGCCGTTGTCGCTGTTCGGGTTTTCTTTATCCCTGTTCATCCGATTTTATCGACGCCCATGTACGGACGAAGTACTTCGGGAATCGTGATGGTTCCGTCGGCGTTCTGATAGTTTTCCAAAACCGCCGCGGTCGTCCTGCCGATGGCGAGTCCGCTCCCGTTGAGGGTATGGACAAGTTTGACTTTTCCGTCTACGTCGCGGAAGCGGATATTGGCGCGGCGCGCTTGGAAGTCCACGTAGTTACTGCACGAAGAAATCTCCACGTAGCGGTTATAGGACGGCATCCATACTTCGATGTCGTACGTCTTTGCCGAGCCGAATCCGATATCGCCCGAGCAGAGGCAAACGACTCTGTAAGGAAGTTTTAACTTTTGCAAAATCAATTCGGCTTCGTTTGTCAGCGATTCCAATTCTTCATAACTGTGATCGGGGTGAGCGAACTTGACGAGTTCGACTTTGTTGAATTGATGTTGACGAATGACGCCGCGCGTGTCTCTGCCGGCGCTACCGGCTTCGCCGCGGAAGCAGGCGGTGTATGCGCAATACTTGATCGGCAAGGACTTGACGTCGAGGATGTCGTCCCGATGCAGGTTGGTGACGGGTACTTCCGCCGTCGGCACAAGATAGCAGTCGGTGCCTTTGATCGCGTACATATCTTCTTCAAACTTCGGCAACTGTCCCGTGCCGAGCATGGAATCGCGGTTGACCATAAAGGGAGGAAAAACTTCTTCGTAGCCGTTTGCCGTGTGCGTGTCGAGCATCAGGTTCATGATCGCTCTTTCCAGACGCGCCCCCAAACCGTGGTAGACGTGGAACCGTGCGCCCGTGATTTTCGCCGCTTGTTTCGGATCGAGAATGCCGTATTTTTCGCCGATGTCCCAGTGGGCAAGAGGCTCGAAGTCAAACTTCGTCGGTTCCAGATAGCGACGAATTTCCGGATTGTCTTCCGAGTCTTTCCCGTACGGTACGCTGTCGTCCACAAGGTTGGGAATAACATACATGATTTCGGTCAAACGGGATTCTATATCGGCGAGTTCGGTGTCCAGTTTCTTGATTTCTTCACCTTTTGCTTTCATGTCGGCGATGATGTCGTCGCAAGGCGCTTTTTCGCGTTTTAACTTCGCTATCTGTTCGCTCGCGCGGTTTTTTTCCGCTTTTAAGGATTCCACGAGGCGAATGTCGGTACGACGTTTGTCGGCAAGAACGGATATCTCGGAAATATCGAGAGAACTGTTCCGCATGGCGAGTTTCTTTTTTACCAATTCGATATTGTCGCAGACAAATCTCAAATCTAACATAAAAGGTATCCTCCGTAAAAACTTATAATATAGGCTGTCTTTATTTTACAATAGAATGCCCGATAAAGCAATAAAAAAAAGGGATTTTCCCTTTTTTAATTCTTGTGCGATTTATGTTTAAGGACGTCTCGGACGTATAGCAACTGTTTTTCCACCGAAGACGGGCACGTCGCGCCAAGCGAGTTTCTTTTTTTCACGCACGTTTCCGGCTTGATGTCTTCGTACACGTCTTCTTCGATCAGGTCGGAAAACTCCCGATATATGTCGAGAGGCAGCGTTTCGAGCGTTTCGTTTTGTTCGACGCATTTTGCCACGATCTGTCCGGCGATTTTGTAGGCGGTGCGGAACGGAACGTTCTTTTTCGTCAGATAGTCGGCAAGATCGGTCGCGTTGATAAAGCCTTTCGATACCGCGTTCCGCATGTTTCCGGTGTTGGCTTTCATTGTCCGTATCATCGGAGAAAGGACTCCCAAACACATATGAACGGTATCCAATGCGTCAAAAACGCACTCTTTATCCTCTTGCATATCTTTGTTGTAAGCGAGGGGCAGTCCTTTCAGGACGGTCAGCATGGAAATAAGGTCGCCGTACACTCTTCCCGTTTTTCCGCGTATAAGTTCCGCCATGTCGGGGTTCTTTTTTTGCGGCATAATGGACGAGCCTGTCGTGAATTCGTCGGACAAAGAAACGAAGCGGAATTCCCACGAAGACCACAGGATGAGTTCTTCGCTCAGGCGCGACAGGTGCGTCATCAATAGGGAAAGGTCGGACAAAATTTCCACGACGTGGTCGCGGTCGGACACGCCGTCGAGGCTGTTTTGGGTGACGTCGTCGAATCCGAGGATCGCGGCTTCTTTTTTGCGATCGATCGGATACGTCGTGCCGGCGAGAGCGCAACAGCCGATCGGCGAGACGTTCATGCGTTTTTTGCAGTCGGCAAGACGGTCTTTATCGCGCAGGAGCATCATGGCGTACGCCATAAGGTAGTGACCGAAAGTCACCGGTTGCGCCCGTTGCAGATGGGTATAGCCGGGCATGATCGCTTCCTTGTACTTTTCCGCCCGATCGCATAGCGCGTACAAAAGTTCGTCGAGTTCTTCTTGCAATAGGTCCACTTGATTTTTCAGATACAGTTTTATATCGAGGGCGACCTGATCGTTCCGACTGCGCGCGGTGTGCAGTTTTTTTCCGGTATCTCCGATTCTGTCGGTCAGCACCTGTTCGATGAACATGTGGATATCTTCGGCGTCGTCGCCGATTTTGAGAGAACCCGTTTCGATATCGTTGAGGATGCTTTGCAGTCCGTCGAGAATGCGTTCGGCTTCGGCGTCGGTGATTATTTTTTGCGCGCCGAGCATGACGGCGTGCGCCATGCTTCCTTTGATGTCTTCGGCGTACATTCTTTTGTCGAAGCGTATGGAAGAATTAAAGTCGTCGGCGAGTTTGTTTGTCTTTCCGTCGGTGACGCCCGTCCACATTTTTTCCATAATTTTTCCCCTTTTTTTACGAACGGCGAAAGCCTTTTTGCGCTTCCGCCGTCGATGATTATTTTGAATGAAAATCGTTACGATTATTTCCCGTTTACTTTTGCCGCGACCTGAATGGGCAGACCGAACAGGTTGATAAATCCTTCGGCGTCTTTCTGATTGTAATTGCTTTCGCCGAAAGTCGCTATCTCTTCGCTGTACAGAGAGTACGGACTCCATACGCCGGCGTTAATCATATTGCCTTTATAGAGTTTGAGGCGAACCTTACCGGTGACGGTTTCCTGCGTTTTGTCAACGAAAGCGGAGAGCGCTTCGCGCAGCGGCGTAAACCATTGTCCGTTATAGACGAGTTCGCCGAAAGTAACGGACAGTTTTTGTTTTTCGTGCATCGTCATTTTGTCGAGGCAGAGCGTTTCGAGGACGCTGTGCGCCTTGTACAAAATGGTTCCGCCGGGGGTTTCGTACACGCCGCGGCATTTCATACCGACGAGACGATTTTCCACGATGTCGAGCAGACCGATACCGTTTTCGCCGCCGAGTTTGTTCAGTTTATAGATGATTTCTTTCGCCGATTTCTTTTCGCCGTCGATAGCGACCGGGACGCCTTTTTCAAATTCGATTTCCACGTACGTCGGGACGTCGGGTGCCTGAATGGGAGATACGCCCATTTCCAAAAAGCCTTCTTTTTCGTACTGCGGCTCGTTGCCGGTGTCTTCGAGGTCGAGACCTTCGTGCGACAGGTGCCACAGGTTTTTGTCTTTGCTGTAATTGGTTTCGCGGTTGATGCGCAAAGGCACGTTGTGCGCTTCGGCATAGTCGATTTCTTCGTCGCGGGACTTGATCGACCACTCGCGCCACGGAGCGATGATGGGCATGTCGGGTGCAAAATGCTTGATGGCGAGTTCGAACCGCACCTGGTCGTTTCCTTTGCCGGTGCAGCCGTGACAAATCGCGTCGGCGTTTTCCTTTTCGGCAATTTCGACGAGGGCTTTTGCAATACACGGACGGGCATGGCTCGTGCCGAGCAGGTATTCTTCGTACAGCGCGCCCGCTTTCATCGTCGGAATGATATAGTTGTCCACATAGTCGTCGGTAAGGTCGAGAATGTACAGTTTCGACGCGCCCGTTTTCAACGCTTTCGTTTGCAGACCGTCCAGTTCGTCGTTCTGCCCGACGTTGCCGGCGACGGCGATGACTTCGCAGTTATTGTAGTTTTCTTTCAACCACGGAATAATAATGGATGTGTCCAAACCGCCCGAATAGGCAAGCACGACTCTTTTTATTTGTTCTTTGTTCATCATAAACTCCTTATTTCACGAACGAATCGTTGTCATAAGTGTATTCTTTTTTCTTCAAAATGTCAACGGGTTTGCATATCAAAGGGAAAAATACCGTTATTTATTCATATTTTACGGTTTTATGCACATATTTGTGTATAATATTTAATCGTCGGAATAACCTTGCGTAAAAGTCGGAAATCGTTTATAATAAAATAATACTAAATAAGGTAGGTTATTTTGGAAATGAACGAGAACGAAAAAAACGAAATAAACGTACCGGAATCCGCTCCGGAAGAGGTCGCGGCGAGCATCGCGCCGGCGGAGGAAACGTTTGATTTTTCCACCTTAAAGCCGAAGGTCAAACCGATCGGAAAAATTTTGTTTATTGTCTTTCTGATTGTCTGTATCGGATTGGGTTTGTTTTTCAGTTTTTATTCGGTATCGCTTGAATTATACGAGTTTTCGGAAAAGGACGGCGGCTACGAATTGTCCGCGTTTCATAACGATAATTCGGTCACGTCGGTGACGTTTGACCGCGTCATGGAAAAGAAGGGTAACAAATGGGAAGCCACGGATAAACCGATAACTTCGATCAAGAGATATGCGCTTTGCGGCGACTCTGTTCTGACCGAAATCAATATCGGGAAAGACGTGGCTTTTATTGATTATCAGGCATTTTATTCGTGTACCGCTCTGCGGAAGATAAACGTCGACACGCGGAACGAGCACTACTGCTCGGACGAAGGTATCCTTTATAATAAGGACAAGACGGAAATACTTCTTTTCCCGATTTGCTATTGCGAAAACGCCTCGGACGCTCTTTCTTCCGCCGTTTCGGCTCGGAAAGAAACCAACGAAAAAGGGGAAGAAACGACTTTTCTTACTTTTACCGTTCCCGAAAGCGTAGCGACGATCGGCGAACTGTGTTTTTCGGATGTGAAAAACGTCGAAAAGGTGACGCTCCCGTCCGGACTGAAAGAAATGAAAACGCTTGCCTTTTTCAAATGCAAAGCGCTGAAAGAAATATCTTTGCCCGACGGACTTGAAAAAATCGGATCGGACGCTTTTTCGTACTGTTCAAAACTGACGTACATGTATATCCCCGCGTCGGTGACCGAGATAGGGCACCATGCCTTTTTTGACTGCGACGGCATCGGACAAATGTGCGTCGCCGCGGGAAAAGACGATTTCAAAAAAGTGGAAACGGGCGATCAATGGTTGCCGCAGACGTATGTCAGCGGTGCCAAACTGTTCAGTAAAGATATTGAAATCTTGTACGGTCAGGAAAGGAGAAGCGAATGAAGGGACAGGCGAAAACCAAACTCCGGAATTTCGGGAAAGAGTTAAAGACCTATTGGAACAAACCGGCTCCGGGCAAATTCGTACCGTATAAAGAATACCTCGAAATATGCGGCGCGATCAACTTTAACTACGCGTTGAAGACGCCGGTGTCCTATATCAGTTTTGCGGCGAACTGTTATCTTATTATGTATCACTACCACGTGCCGTATCTGACCTTTTCCATCATCACTTTGATCGGATTGCCGCTCGGATATTTGTGGAAGTTTTTAAGTTGGATTGTCGGCGACAACCTCGGCTTTATGGACAAGAAGACGACGAGGACGATTTTTACCATATACGCGGTAGCCATCGCGCTCGGAATCGGCTTGATTGCGTCCGACCTTTCGGGACTGTTTGCCCTGAACGAAACGCTGGCGGCAAAAATCAATTCTTTGAGCGGTATCAACACGACGACCTTTTTGAAAATATTCGGCGTGCAACTGCTTGCCGATAGCGGCGCGGGGCTATGGGATATGTTCTGGTCGAAAAAATTGATACCGAAATACGGGCGGTATAAGTACCGCATTTACAGCGACTGGGCACCCAAAGCGCTCTTATTTATTTTGATCGGCTGGTTGCCGATCGAAGCGATTGGGGACGACGCGCAAAGGATATGGGTGGCGTATCTGATGATACGTTTGTTTACGATGTTCAATTCGGACGACCGTATGACCAGTTGTGCCGCGCAAATAAGTCCCAATCCGCAAGAGCGCATTCTGGTGCGGACGTGGCCGGTCAAACTCGGGCACTTGTTTAATTCGATACTTGCGTTCATCTTGCCGATCGTTATTGCATGGTTTCCGGGCGGTTTTGCCGATATCGGCATCTATCGCTACGTCATGCCGGCAAGTTTTATTTTGTGCGGCGCGCTTACCTATATCCTTGCGCCCAAAGTACACGAAAGAATACCGCAGCCGCCTTTGGACAAGAAAGTCAAAATCAACTTTTGGGACGGCGTCTTCGGCGTCATGCGCAATAAATACCAATGGATAAATACGATTGTCAATACCTTCGATTCGCTCGGCAACGGCATGCTTGATATTACCGTCGTTATCCTCTTATATACGATGCGCGTAGACGGTATCGTGTACAGCATTTTGGTGACACTGATTTCGGCGGCGGGGACGATCCCGTCCTTTATTGCGCCCTATTTTATCAAGCGGTTTTCCTATAAATCCATTCGTATTTTCGGACAACTTGCTTCCGCGATCGTCAGCGGACTGTATATCGTCGCCTTGTATTTTTGCGGCACGCATTATATCGCGCTCGGCGTTTTTCTCGTGCTTCTTCGCATGGTGTACAACTTTACCCGCGAAGTCCCGATCGTGGCGCAAAAAGATATGGACGAAAGGCTTTTTGACTATCAAATGTATCTTTCGGGAGAAAGGTTACAAAACTTTTCCGGGCTTTTCAGTATTATTAACAGTCCCATTACGACCTTTGTCGGTTTGCTGATACCGATGATTTTGCTGAAAAACGGGTTTAATAACAACTGGGATATTCTTTTTGTCGATTCGGCACGGTTTAAGATCATAGCCGTTCCGATTGCGCTGGACGCGGTAGGCTTTTTGCTGATGGCGATTCCGTTTTTCTTTTGGGATTACGATAATAAAAAACATGAAACGGTCATTAAAGAACTGAATCGTCGCGCCGAGATTCTCGGCGGTCAGGTTTATGAAGATAAGGAGAAAGACGCCGCATGAAAAAAGGGGTGCTGAAAGGGAAATTACAGTCTCTCGGTCGGGAAATCAAAGAACATTGGAATCAGCCTGCTCCGGGAAAATTTGTCCCTTATAAAGAATATATCAATATTTTTGCGGGGATCAGTTTTAACTACGCATTGCGTACGCCGGTATCCTATATCAGTTTTGTCGCCGGTTGCTATCTGATCATGTACCACTACCACATACCGTATCTGACGTTTTCGGTCATTACGTTGATCGGACTGCCGCTCGGGTATTTGTGGAAGTTTTTAAGTTGGATTGTCGGGGACAACCTCGGCTTTATGGATAAAAAGACCGATCGGACGATTTTTTGGATCTACGTCGTCGCGGCGGCTTTGGGCGTCGCTTTGATTGCGACCGACCTCGCGCCACTATTTAATTTGAGCGAAACGTTGTCGGGCAAGATCAATTCCATGAGCGGAATCAATACGACGACGCTTATGAAGATATTCGGCGTTCAACTCCTCGCCGACAGCGGCGGCGGGTTGTGGAATATGCTTTGGGCAAAGAAACTTATTCCCAAACACGGCAGATATAAGTACCGTATCTACTGCGATTTGTTACCGAAAGCGGCTTTATTTATTTTGATCGGTTGGTTGCCGATCGAGTCGATCGGGGACGAAGCGCAACGGGTGTGGGTGGCGTATCTTATGATCCGCCTGTTCGAGATGTTCGACTCCGAGAACAGAATAGAACACTGCGCCGGGCAAATCAGTCCGAATCCGCAAGAACGTATTATGGTCCGTACCTGGCCGGTTAAGATGGGACACTTGTTCAATTCTTTGCTCGAATTCGTCGTTCCCATCGTTATCGCCTGGTTCCCGGACGGTTTTGCCGATATGGGCATATACCGCTACGTTATGCCGGCGACGTTTATTCTGTGCGCGGTTTGCACTTATATTTTCGCTCCGAAAGTCAAAGAGAGAATACCGCAGCCGCCGTTGGATAAAAAAGTCAAAATAAACTTTTGGGACGGTGCGTTCGGCGTCATGCGGAATAAGTACCAATGGGTAAACACCATCGTAAACACCATCGATTCTCTCGGGAACGGTATGCTCGATATCACCATTGTCATCTTGTTGTATACCATGCGTGCCGACGGTATCGTATATAGCCTTATTGTTACCGTCTTGTCAATAGCCGGCAGCGCGCCGTCTTTCTTTGCTCCGTATTTTCTGAAACGCTTTTCTTACAAACAAATCCGTATTTTCGGACAATTGGCGGCAGGTACGGTCAGTGCGCTTTATATCGTCATATTGTATTTTTGCGGCTCGAATTACACTCTTATGAGCGCGTTGTTGGTTATTTTGCGTATGGCGGCGAACTTCTGCAACGAGATACCGTCCGTAGCCAGACAGGATATGGAAGAAAGACTGTATGACTATCAAATGTATCTTTCGGGAGAAAGGCTGCAAAATTTCACCGGAATTTTCACCATGCTCAGCAGTCCTATCACTACGCTTGTCGGCTTGCTTATTCCTCTTATCTTGTTGAAAAACGGCTTTAATAACAACTGGGACATTCTGTTCGTGGATTCCGCGCGTTTTACGATTCTTGCCGTTCCGATCGCTATCGATACCGTCGGACACTATTTAATGTTAATTCCGTTTTTGTTTTGGGATTATGACGGCGAAAAGCACGCTAAAGTCATTAAAGAACTGAACCGCCGCGCAAAAATCCTCGGCGGACAGGTTTACGCGAACGACGCCGCGCCGCAACCGGCACCGCAAACGGTCGCGGAAGTCGCCGCTTCCGCAGAAAATCAATAAACGTGATCCGCCTGACGATAGGGCGCGACGAGGATATGCGTCGCGCCCTTTTTGTATAATTTTTTCCGTTAAGTCAATACTTATTTTGGCAATCCGTAAAAAATTTTTTTGAAAATGTAAAACAAATCCTTGACAGGACGAAAAAAACGTGTTACGATATTAGCAGTCAAAGGCAATGAGTGCTAACAAAATATAGCGCGGATTGCTAAAAAAATAAAAAAGAGGAGAGAGAGAAATGAAAAACTACATTATTAAAAGGAACGATTTATTCGGAGACGCGTTTGACGGTTTGTTCCGTCCTTTTTTCCCGACGGTGGCAAAGGACCTGATGCGGACGGACATACGGGAGAACGAAGGGGAATACGTATTTGACGTGGAGATTCCCGGGTTCAGCAAAGAAGAGATTACCGTATCTTATGAGGACGGCTATCTCGGAATCGGTGCAAAACGCGCCGACAGCGAAGGTGACGTCGAATTTTTGCGCAAAGAGCGGAACGTCTCCTGCGAACGTAATTTTTACGTTGGCGAAGTGGACGAAAAAGGTATCAAGGCAAAATACGAAAACGGCGTTTTGACGGTTTGCGTACCGAAGAAACAACCGGAAAGGGTTGCCCCCCACAATATCGCCATCGAATAATCGGAACAGACTGTTTGGACGATTTCACCCGAAGCGTTCACTTGCAGTGCTTCTTGCACGGCGGCGTTCCGTTTCGACCGAAATCCCCGGCGTTCCGCTGCGAAAGAGAACCGTTAAAGCCGTTCACCGAAAAAGAGGGAACGATGAACGAAAAAAAGACTGTCGTCATATTGGCGACAGTCTTTTTATTTTCTTATATATAATATGGATAAGAAAGCGGGCTTTATTATGCCCCGAATACAGGCGATACGTTGTTTTTGTCGGCGTATTCGATGATTTTCGCAAACAGCGTCATATCCTGCGGTTTCGGCGCGTTGATATGAACGATGCGCGAATAGGAAGGACAGCCGAGAGCGTCGAGAACGGTGTTTTCGGCGGCGGCGGCGCAGACAGTCAGCAGGCTGAGTATATCGTTGTTCGGAACGGAAACTTCCGTTTCGAGTCCATCGCCGTTGTCTTGGAAGAGAGCAAGGCGGTTGCCGACGGGTTTGACCGAATAGGTGCGGTCGAAGCGCGACATTTCGTGCGTAATAAGGCTGGCGTACAAATGCGCGATATCCTTTTTCTGACAAGCGGATACGATATTGTATTTAACGATAGCCACATCCAATACTTTCTGAATGGCTTTCTTCTTTTCTTTTGCCATATCGGCGAGGTTTTGTTGATTGCAAAGGGCGATCAGATCTTCCGTCCGTTCCGCTATCAGAGCGCGCGCGTCGTCCCAAGCGGCTTGATTTTCGGCAAGTTTGCGTTGAATTGCCTCGTTCTCGGCGATTAAGCGGTCGTATTCTTCGCATTTTGCGGCGTACTTGGTAATGTCGAGTTCGTGCTGAACGGTGTCGTTTAAGATATCGTCTTCGTCTTCCGCGCTGAGGACGTCTTTTTTCAGATCGCGGATCAGTTCTCTCGTCGGCGTTTCGCCTTTGAAAGGACTGAGTTGTTGCAACATACCGAGGACGTCGTTATTATGGTCGATTTGTTCTTTTAGCGCGGTCGTTTCGGAAATCATTTTGTTCAGTTCGATACGCTTCGATTCCAATAAACGGGCGGTTGCGGCGACGGATTCGACCGCTTTTTGTTTCGCTTGTTCTTCTTCGCGGATCTGATCGAGGATCATAACGAGTTGTTTGCCCGAGTACATAACGCAAAGTTGCGCCAGGGTATATTGGTTGCCGTCTTCTTCATAGAGGTAATCCCGTCTTTGCAGATCGGCGAGTTCTTTTCTGACTTCGGCAAGTTCTGCGTTCAGGTCGGCTTGTTTTGCCCAAAGATCTTTGAGTTCGGAGACGATGATGTCTTCGGTCTGCTCGGTTTCGTTGAGGATGCCGAACCATTCGGCGGGCGTTTTGCCGCCCATGGCGGGCGCGATTTTTTCCAGCGTGCTTTCGTGCTTCTTCGTCAAGTCGGCGATTTCGGAAAGGACGGCGTTTTCTTTTTCGAGCGTTTCCGTGGACATGACCGTGATGATGTCGCCGAGTTTCTTTGCGTTGGAACCGGTGACGACTTCTTCCGAAGAGTAGCCGGTCATATCGGCGAGGTTCTCGGCAAACACATTGATGTCGTGTTGCAATTCGTCCAAAAGTCTCGACAGCGAGTCGTGATCGGTCGCGCCGGCTTCGGCGTACAGATTATTCAGAAGAGCGGTCTTGGCAAGTTTGGTTTCTTCCAGGCTCTTGCTGTAAGATTTTCCGTCGTCGATACGCGTTTGGAGTACGCCCATACGGGTATAGATCGTCTTTAATTTTTCTTGATATTCGGCGAGGATCGCTTTTACTTCCATTAGCGGAGCCGATTCGGCTTCGATTTGCGTCTGAATATCGTTGAACGCTTCGGTCGTGTCGAATTTTTCGGTTACGACGGCGTCGCAAATGGGACATTTGTTACCGTATTCGAGACGAGAGATGTCGTCGAGGTGATAGAGTTGCGCGCGAAGAGCCAAAATGGCTTTTTCCTTTTCGCTAACCTGTTCCTGCGCTTTTTCGGTGTATTGCAGGAGCGTCTCTTTGGCGCGTTCGAGCGCAACGAGTTTTTCTTCGTTTTCGCGGACGGATTCGCGGTTTTCTTCGATTTTTTTGTCAATGGCTTCCAGTTCCTGCAAGATGCCCGCGCATACGATCTGATTACGATACAGATCCTGACGGCGGTGGATCAAAGCGTTATACTGTTCGCGACGGGCGGTCAAAGAACTGTCTCCGTCGGAAAAGGCTTCGTGCTTCGACTTCGCCATGGTGTACTTGTCGATGTTTTCGGCGCGGAGCGCGTTCAGGTCGGCGGTGGTCTTCTCATTCGCGTAGACGAGCGCGTTGAGCGTTTCCGTCATATTGTAGTCTTCTTGTAACATAGCGTCGGTGACGCCGTTGTCGCGAACCGATTTTTTGAAAGCGGAAGCAAAATGCACCCCTTCGAAGTCCTTTTTCTTGCTCTCGATTTCTTTTTCGAGGTCCGCTATTTGTTGCGAAAGCAGTTGTTCGCGTTCTTGAAGCAGATTGATCTTTGCGACGACTTCGGAAACGGAGCGTTCGATTTCCGTCATCAGGACCGTGTTTTTGCCGGCGACGCCGTTATCCTGCGCTTTTTCGGCAAGGACGGTATAGAGCGCCTTGATTTTATTCAGGCACGCATGGTATTCGTTTTGCAGATTGACCAAATGCCGTTCGCCGATTTCCAATTCTTTTTTACGGCGATCGATTTCTTCGCTGTTGGCGGCGACTGCGTCTTCAAAAGTCTTCGTTTCGGCAATCAGTTCGCCCGCTCTTTCCCAAAAAGCGATTTTGGCTTTGGCGTCGCGGCTCTTCCAGACTTTTTGTTCCAGTTCGCGGTCTGTTTCGCGTTGACGAATGGCGTTGTCGAGACGATTTTTGTTGTCGTCGAAATCGCGGATGTTGCGGACGTTATTTTTGCCGATTTGGATTTCGGCGGCAAGGTCGTCGGCTTTTTCCTGCAAAGCCTTTATCTCGTCGCGTACCTCTTTGATACGGTCGTCGATATCGTCGGGCGTTTCTTTTTGCAGATTTTCAAAAACGGAAACGGAGGTTTCGTACGCGCTGATTTCTTTGGCGTGAATGGCGGCGGTCGAGGCTTTGTCGGCTTCCGTCACGGAAAGTTTGTGGCACACCTTGTCGAAGTGGGCGAGCGCGTCGGAAGCTATCTCGCGGTAAGAATCGGGAAAAGCGGCGAGCGAAAGCCACTCTTCGGTCGAAAGGTGAAAAACCGATTCCAATTCGCGGCCGATGGCGGCGGAGCCCGTTATCGTTTCGTCATCTTTCTTCAACGTGAGCGAATGTGTGGCGAACTTCCGCGTCAGGACGTAGTTATGTTCGTCCGAACCGAACGTAAAAGCGATCTCGCCCGACGGGAAGGTGTCCGCGCCGTCGAAAAGCCAGGTAAAGAGCTTTTTGATGCGCTTGACATCCGTTTCGGTATAAGCCGCTCTTTCGGGATCGAACGAAAAACCGTCGTCCTGTCTTTTCGAGAAAAGGACGTATTCGATCGAAGAATCGAGCGTGCCGACAATGGCGTCCGTCGTTTTTTCGCAAATGCCGTTGACTGTTAACTTTTTAGGTATCATATCCAAAGCCTCCGTTTGTTTGCCTTTGCCGTTTTTTGCCGAATTTTTTTTCGGAAACAGTGGCGAAACGGCAAATTGTGTGGTATACTCATAGTCACACGTGATCGGAAATGCGGGTTCGCATTGCCCAATACCGTATAGTAATATATATTATACACAATATTCAGCATCTTTGCAAGATGTAGACAACAATTTTTCGGAGAAATTTTATGGGATTTGTCAAAATCAGCGGCGAATATATGCGTCGGGCGTTCACGTCGGTGGATAACGTCTTCATAAGAGACTATCTTCCCGAAGCGAACGCGGAAGACGTGAGGATCTATCTTTACGGGCTTTCAAACGCGGAAAGCGAGGATTGCTCGGTCGAATCCGTCGCCGAAAAACTGCAACTGACGCGCCAAAGGGTACTGGACGGCTTTGCGTATTGGGCGCAAAAAGGGCTTGTGTCCCTTTCTGCCGTTGAGCCCGTTACGGTTACTTATTTGCCTGTTCGGGCGCCCGAACCGGCGATTATTAAGGTTCATGCCGAAAAATACAAGACGTTTGCCGAAGAGGCGGCGCGCATTTATCCCGAACGTGTATTGATGCCGAACGATCTCAATACGTATATAGAATTGATGCACACCGAAAAAATTGAAGTCAACGCGATGCTGCTTGTCATGCAGTATTGCAAAGATCTCGGCGGAGGCAAAACGGGGACAAAATATGTCTGCGCCGTGGCAAAAGCGTGGGCGCAAGCGGGCTTTGCGACCGAAAAACAGGTTGCCGACCACATTGCCGAATTGGAAAATAACAACGAGCAAATCCGCGTTCTGTTCGAGACGTTGGGACTGAAACGCGCCGCGTGCGTCGACGACCGACAGATGTATTATCGTTGGGTGGGCGACGGCTTTTCGCAAGACGCCATTCTGACGGCGGCAAGATCGCGAAAGAAAAAAGGCGGCATGGAAAAACTCGACCTTTATATGGAAGAACTGAAAAAGGCGAACGCCATGACCGCCGCGGAGATAGCCTGCTATACCGAAAACAAGGAAAAAATCCATAATCTCGCTATCGAGATATGCAAGAATCTCGGCGTATACTATTCCAATACCGAAAACCTGACCGAGGTGTATATTTTGCCGTGGATCGGGCGCGGTTTTGAGCCGGAAGCGTTGCTGCGGCTGTCAAAATATTGCTTTTTGCGAAACGTGCACACTTTCGACGTCATGTGTCAGATGGTGGAAAAAATCGCGGCGATCGGGCTTTTTACCGAAAGCGAAATCACGTCTTACGTCGATCGGCAAATCGCTTTGGACGAAACGGTGCGTAAGGTGTACGACGTGAGCGGATATGTCGGAGCGATCACCAATCGGGATCGGGACGCGTATAAAACGTGGATCGAGTGGGGGTACGATGAGGAGACGATTCTTGCCGTCGCGGAGCATTTTGCCGGGACGACTTTCCCCATGCAGTCTATCGGAAGGACTATGGGCACTTTGCGTGCAAATAAGATTTTTTCCAAGGAAGCAGCCGTTTCGTTTTTGAAGAGAGACGGACAAAAACAGGGTGTGAAAGAAGAATTCCAAAGACATCAATATTCGGAAGAACGCCTGAAAAATGCGCTTATCAATTTTGACAACTGGGAGTAAAATATGAACGTACGGGAAAAGGCGTATGCCTATATAAAAAATCGGGCAAGGACTCAAAAAGAAGAGCGAGCTGCCGCGCTGGGAAAACTGCGCGAGGACGAAAAATTCGACGATATGTACCGTGCGCTCAATTCCCTTCGGTGGGACGTCGCGCGAAAAGACGGCGAAGAAAAAGAAAAAGCGAAAGCGCAATGCGAGCGTGTAAAAAAAGAGTTGGTCGACTACTTAATCTCGAAAGGGTATTCCGAAGACTTGCTTTCGGATGCCGAAATCTGCAATAAATGCCACGACACCGGCGTTTGCGACGGTAAAATGTGCGAGTGTGCGGAAAAAGTGAGAATCGACATAACGCGGCAGAAAAACCCTCTTTTACGCGGCCTTGCGGATTCGCATGAAAAAATCGATTTTTCCTTTTATCGCGGCTGTGAAAAAAATTACAAAATATACGCCGATTTTATCGAAAAAAAATTCGTCCAAGGCGACTTGAATTATGTTGTTTTGTCGGGAAAACCGGGGACGGCGAAGAGTTATCTTGCAAGTGTTTTTACAAACGAAATGCTTGTTTCGGGTAATGACGTTCGTGCGGTAAACGCCCTTGAAATGAACAAAATCTTTCTTGCCTATCACTGCGCTTTTTTGGAAAATAAACAAGAAATATGGGACGAATTGGTCGAGCCGGACGTGCTGTTTATTGACGATCTCGGCGTCGAACCGCTGCTGAATAACGTGACTTTGCCGTGCTTGTACGCTCTTCTGGTCGAGCGCATGGAAAAGAAAACCATTATTACGACCAACCTCGGCGTGGTCGAGACCGAAAAAAAATACGATCAACGGATTGTCAGTCGCCTGCTGGATAAAAGACGGGGTGCAATGCTTCCGATCGAGGGGGACGATTTCCGTTTTTAAGGGGGAAATATGGTTACAAAAAAAATAGTTTCCGTTATCGGCGACGCCTTTGTGGAAGTCGGATCGCCGCGCTACGAACTTGCTTTTAAGGTAGGGAAAGCCCTGGTTGACAACGGCTATCGGGTGCAAACGGGCGGTTTGAACGGCGTTATGGCTGCGGCGAGCGCCGGGGCAAAATCGTCCGAAAAATACAAAGAAGGGGACGTTATCGCCCTTGTTCCGTCTTTTGACAGTGAAACGGCGAACGAATTTGCCGATATCGTCATTCCGACGGGGCTTGACGTATTCCGCAACGTTATCGTGGCGAACGCTTATGCCGTCATCGCCGTCGGCGGCGGTGCGGGGACGCTGTGCGAAATGGCGAACGCCTGGTCGCTGAAACGGCTCCTTATCGGAATGTGCGGAACGGGCGGCTGGTCGGAAAAACTTGCGGGGCAGAAACTCGACGAGCGCGTCCGCTATGAAAACATGCCCGACGACTGCGTTTTCGGGGCGTATACGGCGGAAGAAGCCGTTGCCGTTCTGAATGAAAAAATCGGTTTATATACCGCGCGGCATACGGGTATACCGTATCGGAGACAACTATGATAAACACCGTTTTTTGGGACTGGAACGGCACGCTTTTGGACGACGCCGCCTACGAAGTGGATTGCATAAACACCCTCCTCGAACGGCGAAACATGCCGAAAATAGATTTGAAACGGTACTATGAGGTGTTCGGTTTTCCCGTTATCGACTTTTACAAGCGGCTCGGATTCGACTTTGAAAAAGAGAGTTTTGACGACGTGGCGGTCGAATATACCGATCGGTATAATAACGGCGGCGTTGACGACGTACCTTTCAGAAAAGGGGTGTCCGAAGCGCTTGCCGTCTATAAAGATAAGGGCTTAAAGCAGGTGCTTCTCAGTGCGAGCGAAAAGAAAATACTGACGCACGGAATCGCCTTGCGCAAGGTGGAAAACTATTTTTGCGACGTGCTTGCGTTGGATAACATTTATGCCGAAAGCAAAACGGGCATTGCTCTCGAATATCTGAAAAACAATCCCGATTCAAAGCAAGGAATTCTGATAGGGGACACCGAACACGATTATTTTGTAGCCCAAACGCTCGGAATTGACTGTGTTCTTGTGCGCGGCGGACATGCGAGCGGGGAGGCTCTTTTGTCCACCGGAGCGCCGGTTGTAAACGAGGTGAACGAGACATACCGCTACGTGCTGCAAACGGGACGCGGTTTTTGTCGGGAACGGGTTTGCGACGTCTCTTTTACGTCGAGATACAAGGCTTTTTACGACGACTTGAAAAACACGAACAAAACCGAAGACTGGTAAGACGGAAACGGGCAAAAAGTCGGGAGGATTTGTGCGGTGAACGCGGTATGCGAAAGGCGGGGAAATTTCTCGTCTTTTTTGTTTATTAAATTAAACTAAAAATTTTTTTCCGTTGACTTCCTATTCGCGCGGGTGTATAATGTACGTGATAAAAGGGGTGAAGTATGCCCTTTTTACGAAAAACATATCGGCTTAACCGCCCCAAAGTAGGCTGAAAAGGGGCGGAAACGGAGATGAAGTATGAAAAACAAGTATTTGAAATTTGCCATTCTGGTGTTGTGCCTTGTGCTCGCTTTTTGCGTGGCGGCTTGTTCCGAGCGTGAAGAAGAGCAGGAAATCGATATCGGCGGCGAGGACGTCGAACAGGAAGTCCTTTACGAATCGACGAACAAAGCGGGCGCCTTTGCCGCGGTCAAGTCGGCGATGGCATATATGGAAGCGAGTACGGCGTACGACAGTCCGGACTGGTTTTCCGTCAGTACCGTCCTTAACTTTACTTACCATGCCTACAACCAAGCGTCTTCGGGAAAATATCTTCCCGACTCCGTGAAGAAAAAAGCCGAATTCAGCCTTTCCGTTCTTGCCAATATCAACCTTGTCGATAACAGCCGCAGCGTCGTCTTCCTCGAACTGAACGAGGCGGAGACGAGGTTTACCGTCTTCGGGCTGTATTACTATCAGTCGGCGGTTTATCTGAACGTGTTCGGCAAAAAATATTATGCCGACGAACTGAATATGACGACGGTCGGAAACGCCTTGATGACCGCGCTTGCCATCGGTACCGAGGACGAAACCAATATCGTGCGTATCGGCGGCAACTTCTTCCAAGCCATCCTTCCGTCGATTATGATCGGCGCTATCGATCTGAACAGCGTCGCCGGTATCGCGTGGGATATTCTTTTCGAGTCGTACGGCATACGGTACAGCGAAGAAAAAGTCGATTATGAAGAACTGGTTGACGGCGTTAAGCAAACGGTGTCGAAACCGCGGTATATGTACGTGGAAGAGTTCTTCAAGTTGAACTGGCTCATGGACATGGTCTGCATGGGGAAAATCGAACTGCGCAGCATCGTCTCCATCGATATCGGTTGGGAAGCGTTCGGCTTGCCGAATTTCGATCCGATCATGAAAGACATACTCGGATTCAACCTCCACGACATTATGACGAAAGACTGGCCGACGATGTCCTGTCCTTTCTACGCGGTGGCGGAACTGCAACCGGTAACGGAAGAAGGGGAAGGTTCTTCGGGCTACGCGTACGTGTTTAACGGCCTCGGTATCGGAGTCACCGCCGCCGACGGAGAATTCGACGTCAGACTGGAAATCACGCCTTTCCGTTTCGGGCCCGTTGCCGACGCGCAAATCAAGGAAAAAGGCGCGGAAATCGACCTTTCGGAGTATTCGGTCGGTACCGCCGGAAAGAATAAAGTTTACAGCAAAGGCAGTTTTGCCAATATCGAAGCGAATTTCCGCATGGGCGTGGAATCGCCCGAGGGCGATCGCATCACCGTGAGCGACATGCTCGGCGGTCTGCTCGATTTGGGCGGAATCGGCGAAATACCGATCGTTTTGCAGGAAGGCGCGTCGTACATATTCGACGTCAAACTCGCCGCCGCGCTTGACCTTTTTAACAACGCGGGCAACTTTTTGCAACTGACGTACCGATATAACCGAAAAGAGGTCTTGTCGGTATATCTCGCGCCCGAATTCGATCAGGTGACGATCGGGGATAAGACGTTCACGCCGACGTCCATTTATTTCGATACGTCGCATCTGACAAGCGGCGGGGCGGAGTTTTTCCCGAATACCAAGCAGACGAATATTGACTTTACGGAGCGCGTTACGGGGCTCCTCGGTTCCGACTTGATGGCTTATCTCGATCCGTACGTCAGTTCTTCGGCGTCAAGGAACGCGGCGCAAAACGCCGACGGTGACGAAGAAGAGGGCGGACTCGACGTAATGGCGATCATCGCCATGCTGATCGAGCGGAACGAAAGCGGCGACGGGTATAAATATCTGGAATTGCCCAAACGGGACGGGGAACATTTTCTGAAAGTGCAATTCGACAATTCGGGGCTCAACCGCGTGTTGTCGATGATAATGCCGACGGTTCGTTTCGTTGACGACGGCGAAGAAGGCTTTTACGAAAACGGTATCGGTTTGAAAGGCGTTACGCTTTCGATCGACTTTACCCGTCCGTTCGATTCGATCGCGCTTACGGTCGATTTTACCGAAAACACCTCTATGTATGTGGGAATCGGCTCGCACAACGAAGACGGTTCGTACAATACGGGACTTTCTTATTTTTCGCGTCCGGCGTTTGAAATGGAAGCGCTCGGGCTCAATTCTTCCTTGACGGTCGATAACAAGGATCAGGAAACCGCGGCGCGGGCTTTGCGCGGCGCGTACAGAGACCTGGATAAAAACCTGAGCTATACCGCGACGATGACCGGTTCGGTCAAAGTCGGTTCGCACGACAATACGAGCATCAACCTCGACTCTTTGGTCGCGCTCGTGTCCGAGTCGCTGATCGCTTCTTTCGGAATCGCGACGGGCAGCGAAATGAATATCGGATACGAATTGCAATTGGGCGTCGTTTTGACCGATATGAGCCAGACCGCGCTTATTCTTGACCTGTACTTTATGGACAAAGACAACGTCAGAGTCCACGCGCAGGCGCCGTTTGTGGAATTGTATTACCGTGGCGCGGCGGATACGCTGTACGTCAATACGCAAGTCGACCCCGATAACGATATGGTGTCGCAACTGCACGAATTTCTGAACGTAACCAACGTGCTGACCGGTTCGATTCCGAAGTTTGCCATCGACAACCTCGGTTTGAGCACGGCGCTCGGCGCGATCCGCCTGGATATAAGCGATTTGTATTCGGCGATCGGCGTCGTGACCGAAAAAGCGTCGAACGCGGCGTTTTATATCGGAAAAGACGCTTTGACGACGACCGAGAACAGCGATTATGTCGAAGTTATGCCAAGTAACGCCGGTCTGGACGTCATGTCTCTTATCGGGCAGGCAATCACGTCGGTTTCCGTCACGGACGGTCTGCTCGGCGTTATCGTCAACGAACAGGTCCTGAACGCCGTCATCACCATGCTGGATATCGGCATCAACGGCGGACTGCCCGGCATCAAAGCGAGCGTCGGACTGCAAATCGGTACCGAATATGCCAAGACGGAAACGGGCGAAACCTACTATAAGCAAACGAACGGTAATATCTATTATGTCAAGTTCGATCCCGAGCAGGAAAAAGAAATCGTCTATGACGCCGACGGAAACGCGACCGAACTGCCGGTGACGAGTCTCGAACTCAACCCGGTGCTGAAAGACAAAGAGTTTGCCGAGGTTCATTTCGGCTTAATCGACAGCAACGAGGGACTGGTCGAATCTTTCTATTTCAACTGGATTCTGATCGACACGATCAATATCACGAGGACCAATTCGGTTTCGCCGAAGGGCAGTTTCAGTACGACCGATTACGGCTCTTTCCAAGAATGGATCGACGCGCTGAACGTTTCTTTGAACGTG
Source organism: Clostridia bacterium (assembly GCA_045601385.1). Classification (GTDB taxonomy): domain Bacteria; phylum Bacillota; class Clostridia; order Christensenellales; family DTU072; genus CAG-1782. The sequence goes on from JAZRZM010000004.1 coordinate 110,417, forward strand.
GAGACGGAATTTATTGTCAAAGCCAATGCCGAACAGTTTGCCTGGGCGCAGGTGTATCAATTATTGACCGAAACGGGGCTTGCTTCCGGCATGAACTCCACGATTACGTCGGTGTTGCAAACGGCGGTTATCCGTTTGACAAGTACGCTGTTTGATTCGACGGACAGCGAAACGGCTCTCGGCGGTTTGCAAATCGGTCTTGCCGTCCGCGGCACCGCGTGCTTGCAGGACCTTTTCAAGAGCGAACTTGCGGTGGTTATCTTTGATAAACGCGTTCGTTCCGCCGGCGGATATACGGCGAACGACGGCATTTCTTATCAGGTGCTTTTGGGCGTTTACTTAAAAGACGGCGAAGGCATCCTCGATCTTACCTATTTTGACATCGACCTTTTGAAAATAAACGACGTCAAGAGCACGTATCAGGGCATTATTGCCGGTATGTGGGACTCGTACGTCAACGCCGGAAAATCGGACAGCGTTTCGCCCGAAAATCACTTTACGAGCGGTAACAACTTTGTCCGCGGCGTTATGCAACAGGAGATCCTTTCCTACTTTTTCAGCGAACAGTACGACAAGTACAATCAGGGATATTTTGCCAAGACGTATTCGACGACGCGTTACAAATATATGACGTTGACCGACGGGTACATTTATTTGTACGAAACGTCTCGTTTGTCCGCATACTTTACCTATACCGCGGACGATAACGAACTCAGACTGCTCCCCAACTATTCGTACTATCTTATTTCTTCGGACGGGACGATCTCGGTTTACGAAGCCGGTCGTGCGGGCGCACGCGCTGAGATTACGCCTCTTATGCGTGACGGCGCATACTATCGTATCGACGTATACGATATCGAAAACAAAATGCTTACCAACAACTACGGGCAGTCTTCGTATAACGAGGCGCTGTTTGACGCCATGCTGAAATCGGAAGCGTATTCCTTGTTCGATACGCGGCAGGAAAAATTCTCGCAAAACTGGAAAGCGACCTACAATAAGGCGTCCGAAGCGGTAAAAATTTATATGGACGAACAAAAGCAGGCGACGATAGACGAACTGAAAAACTTCTTGACGCTTTCGTTCAAAGCGAGTGCCGATTATACGACGAGACTTGCCGACGTGGCGAGTGAGGCGGCGTACAAAACGCGTGAAACGTATCCGGCTTACGAATACACCACGTTGAGAGTGCTGCAAGCGACGGCGGAATATAAGCGCATTTATGCCGAAATGTCGGCGGAAATGGTCGAAGACGAGGTGAACGACTTATACAACAACTATAATCAAAGCCAGTTGTTCTCCTTCCTCGGTAGTTCCGGCGGTTCTCTCAGCGACGACTATCTTAATGCCGTGACGTGGTACAGAATTTATCGCAACGCCGATATTTCTCCTATCGCCGTATACAACGCGGCGGTGTTCGACGTATACGAATACTATGCGAAAAACGCGCCGATCGATATTCACGTCGCGTCCAACGCCGAAGTGTCCGACGCGGGCAAAATCGCTTTGCAAATGAATTATAACAAGGGCAGAATCACCCTCGGCCTTGCCGAAGAAGTCATCAACGCGTTCTTCCTGACGCTGCATATCAACTTCGGCGGATACCGTGTTTTCCGTTCGTTTGACGCCGAGATCGATTTGACCGACGGCGTGGGCGCGAGCGTTGCGATCAACATATTCGACGTGTATAACGTGTCCGTCGGTATCCTGTCCCTGCGCGCAAGTCTGGACGAAAACGACTCGACGTCTTACTATAAAGTGACGCTCCCGACCGACGAAAGCGGCGCGGCGGTGGAAGGTGTGCCGAGCGCGGTCAGAGTGAAGGCGGAAGCCTATATCAATATGCTGAATAAACTGGCGACGAACAATACCGGAGAAGAGTCGATATACGACTTGTCCGATCTGTTGACCTTGCTTCTGACGAACTCCGAATTCGTCCTTGCCGATCTGAAAGACTACTATAAGAAAACGGAAAGTTCTTTTGCCGATACGAAGTCGGACGAAGCCGTCATCGCCATCAAGGCGACCGCGTTCAGGTCTTTGCAGGAAGAAACCGATACCCGTACGTCGGAAGCGAAGACAGCCGAACTTGAAAAATACGTGGCGCAGGCGTGGGAAGATATCGTTACCGGTTCTGCCGACGGTAAGTATAAAGGCGCGGCGGAATTCAGTAATCAGCACTATGCTCTTGCATGGGATAAACTGGAAGGTTCTTCCGTGCGTATCCATATGGACGAATTGCAACTGGACGTTCTGCTCGAATTCTTGGAAGAAATGGACGACAGTCTGCATATTTATGCCGATTTGTGGTTTAATATGAACAATTTGTACGCAAGCAGCCTGAAAGTGACGGTGACCAAAGAAGTCCTCGGCGAATTCGAAGAGGCGGTTGCCGTTGACGAATTGCGTTACGATCCGACCGACATCAAACAGTATTATATCGGACAGTCGATCCCCGAAGGGCGGTTCTATACCTTGTCCGACGGGAAATATACCCTGCACAAGAGCATAAACGAAAACACAAGAGAAACGTACAAGTTTGCGGCGGGCGAAACGTATTATATCCGCAAAGAAGCGACCGTTCTTGCCGTATTATACGATGGCAGCGAAGTGACTTCGACGTCGGAGTTTGCCGGCAAAGTGTACCTGACGTCGGGTATCTTCGGACTCGGTAACGTCATGATGCAAGACGTCACCGGCGCGGTCGAATCGATATACAGCGCCCTCGATATTAACTTCATGAGCAATATTTCCGATACCGTGCGCGACTTCTTCGGCATGGCGGAAAAGGCGCAGAGCGCGGCGCCATCGAACGCTTCTTCGCAAAACGCGGCTACCGACTTGCATACCTATCTGGATATTCTTTTCAATGAGAAACAGTTTGCCGTTCAGTTATTGAAGACATCGCTTATTACCCTCGTTTACGTGCTTGCCGACGGCGATATCGCCGACGCGATAGCCGATCTCGATTTCGGACTTTCGGTCGGTATCGATTACGGCGAAAACGACTTCGGTTTGGGTGTGGAAGTCGATTTTGCCAATAATGAAATCCGCGCGCAGAACTTCCGCGAGGACGAAAGCGGCAAAGTGCAGGATACCACCGCCATTTCTTTGGGCGTACGCGGTATCAACGTCGGTTTTGCAAGCGACAGAAACGAACTTGCCGGCGTTACGACCGATTTAGCCGTACCCGAAACGGCGGACGGCGGAGAATATATCACGATGGAAGAGTTCTCCAAAATCGGGCTCGCGCTTGGCGGCTATCTCAAAATCAAGATGACGGAAACCGAAACGGACGTCGACAAACCCGAGGGGCAAGCCGATTTTAACTTCGACTATGCCGTCAATATCTTCTCCCGGTACTGGTTGGAAAGAAGCCTCGATCTCGGTTTCCAAGCGGATATACCCGATTATACCGACATCGAAGAAGAGATTTATTTGGATATCAAAGGCAACATCAACTTGCAGACGCTGTCGTCGCTGAAAGACATCGGGCTGTATATTTCCATGACTTCCCGCTCGCAAAGAGAGATTTACGATCTTGCGTACATGCGTGCGCGCAGAGAAGAAATGATGAAGGTTCTTGCCGACTGCGACAATAATTATCAGGAAGCCTGGATGACCTATTCTACCATGTTGCGCAGCGGCGCGCAGGGCGGCAATACGGTGGATCCTATCTATAAGAGACTGCAATACGATTATCAAACGTATCTTATTATGAATGATATAACCAAGTATCTCCGTACCGCTTATGCCGGACTGACCGACGAGGAGTATTACGAGAAATACTGGAACGAACTGTACGGACAGTGCGGCGACTATTACCTCGGAGATATCCTCGGGATGTACGTCGAACTCGACAAAGAAGGTCGCGGTTATATCTATATCGACCTCGGATTTCTGAACGTCGAACCGATCGTGATCGACGACGTCAGCGAAGTCGTCAAGCAGGTCGCAAAAACGTTCGGTATTGATTGGCGTACCGTATTCTTCCCGGGCGAACTGAAAGCGCAAAACGTCGCTTTCGGAGAAAATAACGAAGTATCCGTTCCTTCGGTCGGCGCGCTCTGCAACGCCGCGACCGACAGCGATCCGTTCGGCGTCGTCGCCAACCAGATTCTGATCGCGCTCAACACCAAACAGTATCAGCAGTTCTTGCTTGTATCGGCGACCAGCGCGGCTATTTATTCGGTATTCAGCGTGCTCGGCAACAGCGGTACGCAAAAATACTTCGGCGACGTTCAGCCCAGTGAAGACGACGACTATTATCTGCCTCATTATTCGCCCAACCTTTCGGTCAACCTCGAAGACTGGGACGAACAGTCCGAGACGTATAAACTCGTCAACGTCGAACTCGCGCTCGACAACTTCCTGACGTTCTCCCTCGGTATCGATAATCCGACGTTGGACGTCGCACGCGGAGCGCAATTTATTACCGTCCGCGAAAAGATCATCGGCGAGGACAACATCTATTCCGATTATTATACTTCGATCGACGATCTGTGGGTGCAAAAACCCGAAGTCAAACTGAATATGGAAGGACAACTTCTGATCGCCGCGCAGGGCGAAAACGAAGACAGCGAAGTGTCCGGCACAATTAACCTCGGCAAACTGATCCGCTCTATCGTCGGGGACGACTTCCCCATCGATGTGATGATCGAGACGCTCGAAACGATCGACGCCGATTTGTTCTTTACTTTGGAAGTTAAACTCAATATTCTGAAAATGCTCAATACGCTGACGAGTCTTGACGCAATCGGCGGCGTGGGCGACGTGTTCGGACTTCTGAACGGAATGGGTTTGGAAGCCTATATCGAAATCACCTCGCGCGAACACGACGACTCGGGACTGATCGTCGCAAACAACGTGTTGATGGGTATCTATCTTATCGAAGAGGGGCCGACGACGAATCGCTATCTGTCTTTGTATATCGATTTCTCGGTGTTCCATATCAGCCCGATAAAGATAACCAATCTCGCCTCTGTGGGAGCCGATTTATTTGAAAATATCGAAAAAATCATGAGCGGCGGAGACGCGGAGAACGCGGCGGGCGACCTTGGAAAACAAGAGCGTGTAATGGATATGCTCAGGCTCTATACCGGTGTGACGGCGTCCGAACAGGCGGCTTTGTTCAACGCGGCGAGCGACGAAGAAAAGGCGCAGGCATGGGACGGCAAAGCGGTGGAGAACTATCTCCTGCTTACCATCGGCAACGGCTACGGTATCACGATGACCGCCGTCGCGGCAGTGCTTGTCGAAGTACTGGATCAACTGTTCAACGACGATAAAAATATCGCTACCCGTGCTTTCGAGGGTATGGCGGAAGACAGAATAACCGCTTCTTATAAAGAACAGATCGACCTTTTGGAAGGGATCGCCGCCACGATGGAAAGTCTTGTCGAAGGCTCGGTCGAAGACGCATGGGATAACCTGACCGCCGATACGGCGCAGTATCTGACCGTCGAGGAAAAAGAAAAAGCGCAGAAAGTTTATCGCATGATTACCGATTCCAACTATTACGGGCTTACCGAATCGGAAATGAAAGAAATGGCATGGTACGCGTACTATTGGGATATCGTCGGCGTGTCGTATCTGCAAATCATACAGATCTTTGGCGAGACCAATGCCCAACGGTTCGTTAACATGACCGGGTTTGCAAGCAAAGTTTCCGTTTCCGAAGACTATGCCGGAAGACTCGAAGCGGTCAAATACGGTGCGGAAAGTTCGACGCTTTTGGACGAGTCCACGTTTGCCATCGCCGCAGAGTATGCCGACTATTATATTTCGGCGGCGGCGTTCGACAAGTTGTATTGGCACGTTGACGGGCTCGTTTCCGTCCTTATCGAATCCAAACAGACTGCGACGCAGGCGGGCGGGACCAAGAAGACGGAAGAAATCAACAATGACGCGTTCATGTTGTTCCGTAACAATCCGAACCTGTCCGTCGAAGACAAAGAGGCATATACTGCCGTTTACGAAAACTATCGCAGAACGGCGGCGACCGACATTATTGCCGGCAGCAAGGCGTGGGAGCAGGCTTATAACGAAATAACGGCGATGCAGGACGCGCTTCTTGCCGCCATGAAGTATACGAACAACTACGCCGTTTCGTCTCTCGGGTTGGAGATTCAGCCCTTCTTGCTTGTGGCGGACAAATATGACGTTTCCAACGAGTATACGGCGGTATCCGTTATCGTCGGACAGAACGTCCCGAACGGTTTGTATTATAAGAGCGGCGAAGAGTACGTCGAGGCGACGGGGCTGTTTGTCAGAGACTTGCAGTATTATGTAAAGACGTTCTCGCCCGCGTGGAAGGCGATGGCGTGGGACTATCTCGAAAAGAAAGGACTCATTGCCGAAGATACGCTGACGCAATACCGCTTGAACGAAAGAAATCGCGCTTTGCGGAACGCGCGTGGCACCGTCGTGGAAAGCAATATCTACCCGTACGTGTGGGAAAAATACGTTTCGGAAGTATCGACGGCGACGTTGAACGGCACGCAGGACGGCTATCTTGTCCGCAAGCAGACGAAATACAGCGTGACTTTGTCGGGCGGCGAATACTCGGAGACGCATAGCGATACCCTCGTTGACGGTATGAGCGTATGGTATCTCGAAACGGTCGATTCCGTCTTGCCCGATGTTCTGACGGGTGCAAACGAAGACAGTTATTATACCAAAGCGTATTCCGCCATGCCGGAATTGATCATCGACACGGCGAACGGCGTCGGCACGGTCGAACTCGGCTTGTTCAACGAAGGAAACCTCCTTTCCCTCTTGCTTGCCGTCGCAAACTTTAACATAAAAATCAAGTTCGTACAGGCGAATATCGCATTTTCGAACGACAAAACGGGACTTATCCGGAAAGAATACGAAATCGTCAGCGACGACGTCGGTTTGAGCGCGGAACAGGAAATCGTGGAAGAATCGGTTTCCGATTATATCGCCGAAAAAGACGAGGAAGGCTTCTTTATTTCCATTGACAGCGACTTCGGGTACGTCTATACCAAGTTGGAACTGAACTTCTCGTTCAACGCCGACGAAACGTCGTACGACATGGGGAACCTGATCCAGACGGTTATGTCCGGATTCGGCGGAAACTTCTCGATCAACGGCTATGATATTTCGGCAAACGTCCTGATCGACATCCTGTCCGAAATCAGCAAGAACTATTGTCTGACGATCGAAGCGAGAGTCAACGTCTTCAACCTGATGAAAGACATCGAAAAAGGTTTGTCGACGATCGACTTTGCCATCACCCTTAACCCGATTCTCAGCGACGGTATCACGGTGAACTACGACGACGACATTATTCAGATCGTTCTCGGTTCTTTGAGCGAGAGCGAAAGTTTCGTCTTCGTCGATCTGTCGCGTTTCAACATTCAAAAACTGTATATCCGGAACGCCATTAACTACGTCCGTAATCTGCTTATGGCAAACAATCTCGGACCGGCTTTCTTCGATCCGTACGGTGAAGAAAGCATGGCGGCTATTATCGAAGACGTTTTCCTCTATTCCTACTTTGCAAGCGCGGCGAACGCCGAAGAAGGCGACGAAGAATACGTCGATTTGTCCGTTTTGTTACAGGAAAGAGGATTAAGTACGGCGATCGGCAGTATGGCGATTTTCGCATTCCTCGACATGCTTAACATGAGCGCGCTGGAAGATTTCCTCGGGGCGTCGGGCGACCTCGGTATCGATCTTGCTATTTTCAGCCTTGCCGAAGATATCAACATAACCGCCGACTGGGACGACTCCGACCGCGACCTTATCCGTCTCGGTGTGTCTTACGACTCTTTGGACGCCAACAACGTGACCAGCGGCAACGGTATTTCGCTCGACTTCTCCATCCATAACATGCAACTCGACCTCGATCAGACGAAGAGAATCCTCGGAGTCACCGTAGGCGACGCGACCGAAGAAAGCGAAGAAATCGCCGAAGCGAGACAGTCGCTCGAAGAGGCTTTGGGACTTACCCGCAACAGTGAAGGCGACCTCGTGGCGATTCATAAAGAGGACGGAAAAGTCTACTATACCTACTACGACGAATACAAGGGGCAGACGATACGCACGACCGACGTGGACGAAGCGGATGTCGCCCGTATTGCGGAAATCGACGACGATTTGCCCAATATCGTGGTACATACTACGATTTATATCACCGCCAACCTGAAAAAACTCGCCGGGACCGACTTGAACAAGTCGCCGATAAGCGATCTTCTCGACACGTTCGGATCGGGACTTCCCGTCGGCAGCGGTTTGTCCGATTTGCTCGGCAGTCTGATGCTTTATATCGCCGACGACCACATGGTGACTTTCGCCTTGGATATCGACGCCGAGATCGAACTCGGCAACGGTCAGGACAGCAACTACCTCGCGCATATTATCAATGGTTCCGTTATCCGTATCCGTATCCGCGCATGGCATACTTCCGACGGGCAGGAATCGGATAGAGTGTGGGCGACCGTGACGTATCAGGAAGGCAGTTTGTACGTCAACGCCACTCCGATTAACACCGACGACGGCGAAACGCCGCTGAAACTCGTCATGTATAACGTAGCCGATATGGTCTTCCCCTCCGACGCGGCGTCGGTCAATGCCTGGACGGCGATTGCCGAAGACTGGAAAGCCGCCGTATCGGGTACAAGTATCGGCATGAACCTCAATCTCGAATGGAAGTCCACCGGTTTTTACGCGCTCGCTCTCCGCAGTGCGGTCGTATCCTTATTAAATATCTTCAACCTCGGCGGTTTCGACATTTTGCCCGAAATCGGAGCCGAAGTCTTTATCGAAGCCAACGAGATCGAAGACAGATTCGGCGTGGAAAACGACAAGGTCATCAGTTTTGCCATCGGCGTTACCGCGGCAATCGGAGAGACCTTCTACAATAACAACGATTCTTCCCTGCTTGAAAGCGGCGGACTTGCTCTGACGGTCGGTATCCGCGACTTCTTCGTCGGGTTTGAAAACTTCGAAGAATGGGGCGTCACCGACGGAACGAGTTACGTTTCGATCGACGAATTGGAACTTGTCCAGGTCAGTACCGTCCTTACCATGGGACTTACCGACGAAGAAGGTCGCTACACGCTTGCCGAACTTTTGGCAAACGTCGTCGATCTCGCGTCGTTCGGCGTGACGAAAGAAGTCTATCCCATGCTCGACTTTATGGAAGACGACAGCGCGACTTTGCTTGTCAAAGTGACCGCTCGCGTCAATCCGTCGGCATTTTTGGATGAAAACGGCAATCTGCTCGACGACTTGCAGGCACAAATAGCGATTTCGGTTCAGACGGACGAAGGTTTGCGCGAAAATATCATCGTTTTGTCTTTCGTGCGCGGAGACGTTTATATCGATTTGAGCAAACTTAATTCTTCCCTCGGCAGAGTGAAGATAGCGTCGGTGCTTGACATCGTTTCGTCTTTGACCGGTTCTTCGGCGCAGGGCGCCGGCTTCCCGCAGGACGTAAGAGATACGCTTTTGTCCATTCAGGAAGCATTCGCCGGAGCAGAGAACGCGACGCAGGCGCTGTCGAAAGCCGAAGTCCTTAACGCCGTCATCAATCTCCGTTTCAGCGGAGCGCAAGGCTTGGGGCTGGAAGTCTTCTACGGCTCGCTGTATTGGTTCTTAAAGGCCTTTATCGACGAGAATATCGCCGACACGATGGAACTTGTCGCATACGTCAGTAATCCGTCGTTGTCTCTCGGTATCGATTATAACGTGGACGTGAAACTGAATCTGAACGTACCGTCGACGATTTATAACGACGACGAACTGATTTTGTTGCAGCAATATATGTCGCAGGCAAAAGACTACTACGGCTATAACGGGCTCGACGTGCTTTTGTACAACGATATTTATAAAGGGTACGAAGAAAAAACGCTGAACGCGCTTCGTGAAAAACTGACGATATCCGGATTGACTTATACTTATCCCGACGCGTCGGTTACCTCGATCGGGTACGCGACGGAAATACTCAAAAAAGACTTCCGTCTCGACCTTATGCAAGAGGTATCGGAGTACGTGTTGATCAACTACCCGGCGACCGACGTCATTCAGACGTATAAAGCCGCTCTCGAAAACGCTTACGACGACTTGCAAAACGTGTGGATAAGCGGCGCGAGCGGTACGGACGGAACGGGATATTCCACATTGAAAGCCGTCCTTTTAGGTATGGCGCATGCGACGGCGACCGAAAAGCGCGCCGTATTGTACGCTCTTGTCGACTATATGCGTGCGGCGGCTTACGATATCAAAGCGTCTTCCGCCTATCTGACCGTCGCCGAGGACGTGATCGACGCATACGACGAAATGCTGTCGCGCTATATGTCGGGCGAAATGTCGGAAAACACCTATTATCAAGGCGTTTTGATCCCGCAAGTAGCCGCTTACGGCACAAAAACGACAATTACGGTATACGATGCCGTGGAAAACATCGTCCGTTCGACCGGCTTATACAAAGCGGTGGAAACGACGCCGTCGGCTGAAAAAGTCAGAGACGTCAACGGATGGCTGGATTCCGCGTTGATCGTTAACGGGCTGACGCTCCGTCAGTGGCTGACCAATTTGCAGAGCCGCTATTCCTATCTTGACGAAGACGGATGCAAAGTCGCGCTCTTCGACATGTTCGCGATCGAACTTTACAGCAAACCGACCAAAGCGGAATACGGCGAATATGTCGACGAACTGTATTCGATGACGGACGGCAAAGACCAATATGCGATTACGGACGCGATCGTCGCTTATTACGACGACGGAAAAGGATTCCTTGCCGATTACCTCGATGAAAAATTCGATTATACGGCAAACGAACGGATCGCTTTGCAAAAACTTGCCGCGGCTTACGAACGCGGAAAAGTAATCGTTCAGGACGCTTGGCTTGTGGAAATCGGCAAAGAGACGTCTACGACGACTACCTCCGAACCGCCGATCGAAGTGCACAGCGCGAAGTACGACGAAATGATGCGGAGCCTGAAAGTAAAGGCGTGGGACGCGTACCGCGAAAGCATGGCGGAAAAGAGCGCGGACGAACGCTATACCGAAGGGGAAAGAAACGAAGCGAAGCGGAATTATGCGTTGAGCGAATTCGCTTACGACAACGCGCGGATTAAAGTCGGCGAAGACGACGCCGAATTGCTGAAAGAAGCGGCGTTCGATAATTTGCAGTTGTATCAATCCGATTATGCCGCCAAACTGATGGAAAGTCTTGTCGACGGCAGTACGGACGGGCTTTTGTATACTTCCTGGTTTGAGGCGGTCGTCTATTCTTATATGGACGCGGCGACGCTTACCGCGCTTGCGGACGCAACCTTTGCGGCAAACGATCCGTATGCGATCCGTACGATTTTGCAATCGATTCCGAAATCGATTCGCGAGTACAACAAGACGGTCGGCGTTATGCTTACCGAAGTGCAGGAAGTTGCGCTTACTTATTATCTTTTGACCGATACGTCGGAAGCGTACCTGTTTATCGCGAAGAACTACTCCACGCCGATAGAAACGGGCAAACAGACCGCCGTTTCTATGTTGCAAGGCGTGATCGATCGCGTCGGAAAAGGATTTATCGATTCTCTCGGAAAAGCCATTTTGTCGGGTATCGTCGACGAAGTGAACGACGCGACGGGAACGGCTTACAGCGTGCAAAGTCTGACCGCCACCGAGGCGAACGAGGTCGTTTACGCAAAATATGTCGGATTGATCGAAAAACTGTTCGCATTGACGCGCGCGATCGACAAAGGCTATGACGAATGGAACATATCCGCCGAGTCGTGGGACGCGCTCGTAAAAGGCGTGGACTTCGATTCGTATGACAACTTCGACGACTTTATCGCTGCCGCCGAAGCCGCTATCGACGCCGCCGCCGACGAGAACCTCGGATACGGCGTCAGAAAATCGTCCAAAGATACGAAATACTTCCGTACCGTAATGCAAGACATATACGATATTTATAAAGAACAGTATGCGACGATTTTGAGCGAAGGCGACGAAGAACTGAACATGCTCCTTGCCCAACTTTTCGACGGAGCCATGACAATCAATGCGTTTGCGCAGAAATACGACAGTTCCGACGCTAATAAGCAGTTACAGACGGCAACCAATATTGCGTACCGTATCGCCGGCAGCGCGCTGGGCAGTACGGCTTATCCGTTTACCGTCAATATGTACGTCTATCCCGCCGCGCTCGCTTTCGCGCAGACAAAACGGAATGGCGCGCAGGGTACGGCGGACGCCGTCGTAAAAGCCACGCAATATCTGAATAAAGCCGGTACGTCGGACGACTCGCCCGTGCTGGATTACTTTAATAACGATATTCTTGTATATGCGGTCGCTTATGGCGCGCTCCTTGCCGACGATCACGTTGCGGACGCGGTAAAACGGCAGGCGATCGAGTATTACAACCTGTACACGGAAGAAAAGTATACCGTCGATTCGTACAAATTGACGGCGGACGCTTTTGACGATCTCGCTTCGAGCGACTACTTTGTCTCCGGTATGTCCACGGCGAACAAGGCGCTTGCAAAGGTCGTGGAATACCGCTATGACATTCTGGACGGCGGACTTGCTTTCAAGAATGAAGTTTATCGCAAGGCTTTTGAATTGCTGCTCCGTTACAGCGCGTCGGCAGACCGTTATGAAGAATTGCAGAACGTGCGCAATTCGGTTATTTTCGAATATCTGTACGTCAACGACGAAAAGACTCGCGTCGAGATGAAAGACACCATTACCGATGCCGCGCAAACGGTTATCGCCGGCATAATGAAAGCGATTTCGGGCGAAAAGAGTTATTATTCCGCCGACAATATCGATATTTTTATGATGTTATACGACGAGTTTGCAACCGCAATCGGCGCGTTGTACGACAATCTGAAATATGACCTCGACGGGGCGAACGCGGTCGCTTCTTTGTTTGAAACGGTCAAAGAAAGCCTCGCGCAGAGCGTTTTTGAAATGAAGTTTACCGCCGAAGACTACGCTTTGGCGATAGACGAGGTTCTTGCCGAACGCGAACAGGGCGGCGTTATGCACGAGACGACGGGCGTATATAAAGATATAATCAATACCTTTATCGACGCGATAGAATGTATCGCCGACTATGCGGAAACGCTGGAATATTACGCCGAAAGCATGCTGGATTCTTATGCCGGCACGACCGCCGCAGACGCTCTCGTAAAAGCGGGATACGACGACTTGCTGAATTATATCCGCGGCGTGGAAGCGGCGTACAAGGGTGCGGTTGAACAGTTCGTTCTGGATAACTACCGCAGCGCGACGCACTATTCCAACAAGACGGTTAAACAACTGATCGACAACATTGCGATTCCGGACGCGAAGAGTCTTCTGAACACGCAGTGGTATAACAGCGAAGTGTACAGTATCGACAGCGGACTTCTGAAAACGGAGAGTTCGCAGACGCTGTATTATCGCAGCGGTTCGTCCGTGGGAGAGCCGAATCCGCCTACGCCCGAGGGGAGCGAGGAAATAAGCGGTACGGCAAAAGTAACGTACGTCGAGACTTATACCGTCACGATGAAAGTCAATGTCAACGCCATCAATTATGCTTCCGTTTACGGCAGTTCTTCTTTGGCAAGTATCATCGGCGCGCAGGGCGTCAACCTGACCGGCGTCAAGACGTATAAGAAGACGACGGATACCGAACGCGTAAAAGACAAAAAGTATTACGAAAAGACGGCGAAGGAAGTCACGGCGAAACTTGTCGATCAACCGATTATGTCGGCGATGTACGTCGTCAACCCGGGCGACGCGACGGAGTATACGCAGACAAGCGACTTGTTCTATCAGGACAGACAAGGCTATTACTATACTTTCAAAACGTCGAATTCGACCGATATGAACAGCCTGTACGAAGTCGAGTCGCATTGGATCGAAAGCGAATATGCGAAGACGCTGACCTATCAGGACGGCAGTACGACGATGTATTCGTATGCCTTCAAAGCGTCGGCGCAGAATGCGTCGAGCGCGTCTCAGGAGACAAGCGACAATAAGGACGAGGCTTACGCCGCAGAAGAAGCCAAGTGGAACGACTGGGTTAAGAGTATCCGCAGCGGCGTCGTGGCGGATCTGAAAGGACAATACGAAAACGACATCAATAACATCATCACTTATATCGACGGCATGAAGACCAAGTTGAACGACTACCTGAGCGGAATCACTTCGGCGGGACTCCTTGCTTCGTTCGCCGATAAGATCATTACTTCGTTGAACGGTTGGAGTTATGAAAAACCCGAGCAAAAGACGCTCGAAGTAGACGCAAGAATACCTGCCGGCGTGTACTTTGAACAAAAAACGGTCGGAGCGGACGTCTTCAAGACGTATGAACCGACGCGCGACGCCGTCGTTTCTTCGGGAAAAATCTATTATGTAAAATCGCCCGTTTCGTACAGTTTCGGAGACGAAAACGTCAAGATGCAACCTCTCTCCGATTGGATCGATTACGAGGCGATCGGCGGCTTGTCTTTCTATAAGCAATACGAACAGATCGAACAGATGACGTATATCGCGGCGACTTCTTTGACGTCGGACAGCGGTTATAACGTCGGCGGCGATTCCGTCGTTACGGCAAAAGCCGTTTCCGGGTATCTGGCGACGTTGCTGGAAGGAAAGGCGTCGGCAATTACGCCCAAAGAGGCGCGCAGTATGCTTTACCTTGCCTATACCGATTATAAAGAAGGTACGGGCGTAAGTTGGATGAATAACAAGTTCGACATAACCGTCGGAAATCAGATTATCAGAAAGAACATGAAAGAACTGTTTGACGCATTCAAACAGGAACTGTCCAATCTGACTATCGACAAGTACAGCGACAAGGGATATTCGGCGACCGATTCGGCGGCGGAAGAACTCGTCAAGTACGGATACGAAGAAGCCGCGGGTTACTCGTCGCGTTCTTTGTACGGCTTATTCCGCGATTGGTTTGAAACAAACGGTTATGAAGAGGCTTTCCACGAAATCATCTATAACGCCGTCTATAACGTCATTTCCGCCGAAGAAGCGGCGATTCTCAACAGAGCGTTCGCAGAGACGTTCGGTTCGAGAGAATTCCGCCTCGGCGATTATACGACGTGGATGAACACGTATCGCGAAGAGGAAGGGCAACAACTGCTTGCGTACTTTGAAGACGTCGTGGGACAACTGAACACGGTTTACAGCGGCTACGATTCGGTTGCCACGCTGACGACCGTGATGGGCGCGCAATATACCGCGTTTACGAATGCGCTTGCGTCCTTACTTGTCAACAAATACAATTCCGTTTGGGCAAGCGAAAACGCCCTCGATCCGTCGACCTCGTTTGCGGGTGTGCTCGAAGCGATCGGCGCGCTGAACGCAGGCGTCTACAAAGCCGATTCGGGGCTCGTACGGTTTGCGCAACAAATCGGCGAATTGCCGCACGAAACGGCGGCGGAATTGCGCTCGGTCTGGGCAACAGTCATTAACGATATCGAGAACGCGGTGTTCTTTGTTCCGATGACAACCGCCATGCAACAGGCGTACGACGCCGTGATCGACGCGTACTACACCTTGCTCTTTACGGCAAAACCGGACGGAGACGGCGTCGCCGACTACTACGAGGAATTTGTCGCGGGCTATCTTGCCGGGTTGGATACGGCGAAAATCGAGGGCGACAAACTCTTTGCGCAATACGCTTCCGCAAGATACGCCGAGATTAGCGCTTACATGACGGGCTCCGTGGCGCTAATGGAAGACGCCGCCGCGTTTATGGGCTCCAAGGCTGCTTTTGACGCGCTTTCGGCAACCCAAAAGATGAGAATCCTCATCGATTTGCAAACAAGAAACGCATACGGACTGAACGGCGTGACCAACGCCGTCAAAGGGGAATTCAACGTTTATTCCACGATGACTTCGATATACGAGTATCTTATTTACCGTTCCGAAGATTATGTGTCCGCGCTTGTCTGCGAATACGATCGTTTCCTTTCGGTGAGCGGCAATGTCGCTCTCCGTACCGCCGCCGGTCTTACCGATCCGGCTTTGAGTGCGTCCGACCGTGAAAAAGCGACCTTTATCCTCGGTATCGCGCAGTATATCGACGGACATATCGAAGACGCCGTCGTGACCGAACAGTTGCACGCATGGTACGGAGACGCCGCGCAAGCACAGGACGCGAGAACGAGCCTGTTCTATCTGCTACATTGTGTTTCCGAACCCGAAACGTATATGAACCTTGCCCTTTGGACGAGATACTTCGGTAGTGACAGAGAGTATTATACCGAAGAAAGCGTCACCGTGACGGCAAACGATCCGATTCCCGAAGAAGAGGGCGTTTGGTATGTCAAAAACGGCGATACGGGACTCGAAACGGCGACGGGTTCGTTCAGCGGCTCGGCTTATAAGAAGTTTACGCGCGTTACGTCGTATACCGTTCTGCCCTCGACCTACTATGTCCTTTGTGATGGGTTTATGGCGGTCGCGGCGGGTACGCCGGTTCAATCGGGAGCGTCTTATGCGACCTTTGCGCCCGTTTCGTTCGGTTTCTGCGAAGAAATTGACGGCGACGTGTACGAACTCGCAGGCGGCGTTTATACCTTATCTATGGATAACTATGCCGACGGTAAGACCGTTTATTACCGTCTGACGCCTTCGGTACAGGGCGGATCGAACGTCGCGGGAAGCAACGTTTACGTGAAAAAATCCTTCTTTGTCGAAGCGGACGAAGTATACTTCGCGTCTTACCGCGACGCATACTCGAAAGCGGAAAGCAAGTTTGCCGTTGTGTACAAAGTGGATAAAATCGATACGAACAGCACGGCGGAAGAGGTCGCGCGTCTTCTCAGAGATTTGACCTTTACCGACGACGGCGAAATTCTTGACGAATACGTCGGACTGCTCCGCGAGAACGCGTCCGAAGCGATGGGAACGTATCTGACCGATAAAAACGTAATTTCGCAGGCGATGTTTGCCGACTTCCTTGCCAAAGAAGAGAACGCAAAGACGGTCGCCGACCTGGGACTTTCTATCGGTATCCGCGGTCAGGATACGACGATCGGCGCGTACGACGCAAAATCGACGCCGACCGACGTAGTCACCAATCCGGACGACTTTGTCAACTTCGACGAAATGCAACTGTATCTGTCTTTCGGCGGATTTATGGAATTCGGTATGGACGCCGGAAGAAGTAACGTCGTACCCCTTATCAACATGCTTTTCAGCGGACTGAATATGTCCGAAATCTATTTGGAATTCTTGTCCACCTCCGTGCTCGGCGGCAGTTTGCAAGCGGAATTTGCGCTCGATATGCAAAAAGCCCTCAGCGACGATTCGAACGAGGTAAAAGAATCGTTGACGGCAAGTCTGCTCATGAATTACGTATTGCTCCGTTACGATTCCACGGGCGAAGCGGGCAGATTCGAGCAGGCGATTATTTCCATCTATATCAGCGGCGGTTATGTATACGCCGGCGTCGAAATCTTCGATACCAATCTGAAAATCGCGCTCGAACTGGACGTCGTATCCCTCGTCCGCTCTTTGCTCGGACTTGCGCCGAGTGAAAGCGACAACGCCGCTGCGATCGAAAAGATCGTCGAAGTATTCGGTTCGGGAAGTAAACTGAACCCCTTTGCGCAACTTGCCGACGCCGCTTTGACGGGGAACCGGGCGGAAGGTTTGCAGGCGATACTCAGAATGAGCAGTTCGGAAGCGAGCCTCATTTTGTCGGTGGATATTCTGCTCGAAGCGATGCGCGTTATCGTCAAACTGATCCGCGGTACCGACGATCCTTCCGAATCGACCACCGTCGCGTTTGTCAATTCCGATAACTTCGTCGACTTTGTCAACATGGTCTTTACGCAAGGCGATCTGACGATCGAATACGGCAACGACTTCGGCTTGCTTCTTAATATCGATAACAATAAGAAACTGGGCGGAACGGGCGACAACCTCGCTTATTCGTTTACGTTCGGCTTATTGAACGATACCAAGTTCTCGATGGGATCGGCAAACGATCAAAGAGAGGACTTCTTCGACGTCTTTACTCGGAATATCGGCGAAAAAGAAGGACAAGGCTTCTTCGACGACTATTACCGCTCTTCGTTCAGCGTCCGCGACCTTATCAACGGCAACGTGCCCGAGAACTACGGCGTTTCGGAAATGCTGACCGACGTCCTCGGTACCCGTCTGCAAGTCAACCTTTCTCTTACGATGTCGAGCGAAGTATTGAAGACGGTCATCGATTGGAGCCGTCTGTTCGACGCGATGAAGACGGAAGGCGTGGAAGCGTACTTCTTTATGAAGATGATGGATAACGCGTCGGGCGACATTCGTCTGGAAATCAGCGCCGATATCGATATCAGCGATATTTATTTCGACGTCAGATTGAGCGGTTATAACAGCGACAACGTCAATATCTTTAACATTTACGAAATGAGCGGTTACTTGAACACCGACGAAGCGCAACAGATGAACCCGGTCTTCTACTTCGATATGGGCGAAGTCGGCGACGAAAAGTACTACGTCGACGGGACGCAATTCTATGAATTCCTCGACGTCAACGTCATTTACGTATTTTTGAGCCTGTTCGGCAGTACGACCGCCACCAACTACGATAACTATATCAAGCGGTTGATGAACGTAGACAGTTCCAATGCGAGCGGCATCATGGGCAGCGACTCGGCGACCGACATATCGGAAATCGACTTCGGCAAGGTGTTCGACAGTCTTGCGATCGGCGAAAAAACGCTCGGTATCCGTCTCAGTTCCGCCGCGGTCAATACGATCATCGAATTGCTTGACAGCGACTGGACGTTCTGCGATATCGGTAATATCGCGGTAGACATCGACTTTGTCGATAACTCGATCGCCCTTACTTTCCCGCTCGACGTCGCCGTACAGGACGAAGACGGCAATACGCTCAGCGACAGTAAGGTGTCCTACGGTATGAAGATCGGCGGACTCGATATACACATCGGCGAAGCGGTGGACTTCCTCGGTGACGGACAGAGTATTCAAAAGAAGTTCCGCGGTTACGAAGAGATCACGGATTATGTCTGGATATCCGAAGTCAACAGCCGTTTTGTCATTAACGACGACTTCAATACCCTCATCGATCTTTCCAACGTGACCAGCGGTCTTGTCGAAGGGTTTGAAATGCAACTGCAAAGCAACGAAGATCAACTCGACCTCGAACTTGACTTCGTACTGCGTACCGAAGTGAACTTCTCCGACTTGTCGGCGCTTTCGCTCGAACTGCTTATCAAGAGCAAAGCGGGCAACGTAATTCTCGGTATAACGTTCGAGGGCGCGTACAACGACGGTACGATTTATCTCGATCTGAGCGGTCTCGGCTATCCGCAGGTGTACCTGTCGAATATCGATCTCGGACACTATCTGAAAAACATGCTCGGCGGTATTCTGAACGGGCTGACGACGGGATCGGACGACGAAGCGTCAAGCGGCGCGTTCAACGCAAGCGGCTCTACCGACAATCCGATCGGCGCGGACGCGCAAAAGGCGTATCAATACAATTCGATCAAGGACGCCGACTTTACCGCCAACGTTTTGTTCCTGCTTTATACGCAAGATATTTTCAACGTGGCGATAACCGGTTCGCTTATCTATACGCTACTCGATTACGTCATCGAAGTCCCCACGTTCGCCCCCGAATTCGCAAGTCTCGAAATCGGTTATGAAAAGGACGAAATCTCCGGTATTCGTATCGTTATCGACGATCATAAACAGTTTAATCTGAATTACAGTTTCCGTAAGAGTTTCTCGTATATGGCGCCGATTTCGAAAATCAAGACGAACAGCAACACCGAATACGACGACGCGCGCACGCACAGTATCAGTTACTCTTCGGACAAGAAGACGTACTTTGCCGGATTTACCGCAATCGACAATATCAAGAACGTCTTCCTCGGACTCAATCTCGAAGTCATCATCAACACGATGGACGACGAAGGACATAAGAGCGACGTTATCGTCGGATTTGAAAACATGCTTGAAGAAATGCTCGGCATGGCGGAAGGTTCGGTCGATTTGCAATGCCAGGATACCTATATGAAACTGGACGTTTCGTTGCAGGTAGCCATCGATTTGAGAGACTTTACGAAGTCGGTCATTCTGATCGACATCATGTATCAGGACGAGACGTTCCTCGGCGTATATTACGTTGACGGCGGCACCTATATCGATCTCGGCGCGCTCGGGCTGTTCCGCGCGAACGCAAACGGCGTCAACCTCGGCGCGTTCCTGAACGGCATGGTGGGCGACGCACTCGGCGGCATGGGCATTACGCTCGACGGCGAAAAAGGTCTGGACGTACGCGGACTTGTTCAGGATATTCTGAGTCTTACCGCCGAAAGCCCGACCGAAACGCAGACGAAAACGGAGGAGCCCGACAAGACGAACGTTCTGCTCCTTGCCGAACGCGACCGTCTGATCGCGCAGTATACCGCCAACGCGCAGAACGGCATGTATGACGACCTCGACGCAAACGAAGAAAACCTGTTCAAAGAAGAGGTTCGCGTCGCGTTGGAAGCGTTGAGCGCCGCTTATCCGGGTGAAATGACAAACGAGATGTACGCAAGCACGCAAAAAGCCGTATATGCGGCGGCGGGCGTGCGGAACGAAGCGCAACTTGTCGAAGAGAAGACGCCCGCGGCGATTCGCCTTAACCTCCTTCTTTATAACGACTCGGTCACGATTTCTCCCGAACTCGCCGGAATAGGCGACCTCCTCGGCATGAATCTGCCCGAACTGAATTCCATCGTTATTTCGTCCAACAACTTCAATAACATTTCCGTTACCGTAAAACTGGACGAAAGTAACCGTATTTCGATTGCCATTCCCGAAAACGGGCTTGCCCTGAAATTCAATATCGGCGTCGGACAAGGCGTCAATAAGAAAGACAAGTCCTTCTTCGAGGTTGCCGAACTTAACATCCCCGATCTTAACGAATTCGGCGGACTGAACGGCATCTTTATGGCGGAAAGCGGTCTGAAATTGGAGACGAACGACCTCGTCAACGCGATTATCGACAACCTGTGGGTGGACGGTCTGACGTTGAGTCTGGAAAGCCGCACCGACTATTGGAACAGAAAGGATCTGTACTCCTGGTATCCGAAAGTCAACGCCGATACGGGTCCGTTCTCGTACGCCGACGACGACGCAGGGTACGACGGTACCGACGCGGAGATGTTCTCCAATATCATCAAAGCCATCAATATCATTATCGAAGCGGTCAAACTGATTGTGGCAATCGCGAAACTCGCTTCCTGGAACCCGTCCGGGTTATTGGATCTATATGACACAATCAAAGGTTTGTACGACGGTATCAAGAGTATAACGGGGCAACTGGATTCTTCTTATCTGAACTACCCGAAACTGCACCGTAATACGTATTCGAGAGCCAAACTCGTCGTACAAAAGACGAACAGCAACGTAATCGACGCCGTGCTGACGGCACCGTCGTACAAGAGCGGCAAGGGCGATATTTCGGCACACGTGGAGCACCACTTCTTAGCGGTGGCGGTCACGTGCGAACTGTCTCTCAATCTGTTCGGGCTGTTCACGCTTGACTTCGGGACCATCCTCGGTGGAAAACTGCTCGGGACGCTCCTTGCCAAGGACAATATTAAAGCCGATCCCGGACCGTCCTTTGAAAGTAACGGTCTGATTCTGCCCGTCACGCTTTTCCCGGATAACATGATGGAGACGGCGCAAGAGACCGTTCAAGGTATGGGCGCGGTCGGACGTATGTACGGTACCGTACACGACACAGAGGGCAATCCCATACCGGGCGCAACCGTGACTTACACGGCGACGAGCGCGGAAAGTCTGTTATTGGGACAGACCGATAGCGAAAGCAAGGCGATATATCAGGCCGTCACCGATAAGGACGGACGGTATTACTTCCTCGAAATCGAAGTGACCGCGCACGCCGATATCGGCGATAAATATCTCATTCGCACGCTGGATAAGGCGCTGTTGCAACACCTTAACGCGGTGCAAAACACGACGACCTGGACGGGCGACAAAAGCGATAGCGACCTGAACGAACAAGCGACCGAACTTCGCGAAGAATTGGAACGCGGTATCGACCTCGGAACGGGAAGAAAACTGAAACTCGAAGCGGGCCCCGCTTTCGAAGGCGTTTATCCCGACGGAAAAACCTATACCGGCGCGTACAGTAACGGACTGAAAGCGGACGACTTTGTGTTCGATTACGGCGGTGTAAAATATCGCTATCTGGGTAACGGATATTATTACTACGAAAACGCGAAAGGTACCCTGAACGTGTCGAAAGCCGGTTACAGCACCGACAGCCGTGACGGTATCATTATTACGCCGAAAGAGGGTAATCTTGCGAGAATGTACGACTGCATTTTGCAAGACTGCCGCGAAAGCGGTTCGCAGGACATTCTGCTTACCGGTATGACGGTCGCTTCGTGGAAAAACAGCGAAAGCGATTATTCCTCCCTTTCGACGGCGGAACTTCGCTCCAAACTGACTTCGCTTTCCAAAAACGATAAGATAGGCGACGTCAAGATTATTTACAATCAAGGCGAACAGGTTGCGTACAGCGGAAGCGAAGACGAATTCCGCGGGTTGTTCGGCTTTAATCTGACCGAATATACCGCAGTGCGTCAGGCGGTCAACGCGGGGACGGCGGGACGGAATATGTACCATTCGTTTGATATCAAAGCGGACGGTTATGAAAAACGCGGCTTTGTCGTTCATTACGAAGCGCCGGGAACGGACAGTTGGCGTTACTATAATTCGAGCGATATGCAAGGCGTCGATACGAGAATAAAAGAAATCTGCGAACTTGACGGAACGGATAAAGTCAATATCACGATGTACGTCATTCTGAAAAAGAGCGCCGCAACCCAATTAAAGATAACGGGCAACGTGTTTACGTACGAAGAAGTCGCCGTTCTGCCCAAGTCCGCGGTGGACGGAGAATACTACGAATACGATAAGTCAAATCACACCTATAATAAGACGAGCGACGCGACCTTTGCTTCCAACAAGAAGTACTATAAGAAGACCGTTCCGTCGTCGTCCGACTACGAGATGTGGATCGCTTATGCCGACGGCGGCACGGGCGCGAATTGGGTGACGAGCGGCGTCCTCGATTATCGTACGCTCGTACCGGATAATTTTGCCAAGAACGTCGACAGTACGGGCAATTTCAGTTTCGATCTGATGTTGAAGAAAGGCGAGGTGGAACTCAAAGACGTCAGTACGCTCAATAAAGACTATCGGATCAAATTCCGCTCTTCCGTCTATCAGAACGTTAATATTGAAATCGCGAACCGTGCAAGCGGCGCGTCCTCGGTCAAGTACACCGACGGTTTTGCAAGATCTTCGACGAAAGCGTATTACGAAGACGAGTCAAAACTCCACGTGACGGTCGAACTCGTCAAGAGGACGCTGCCGACGTGGACGGACGTCTTCACGACGGAAGAAAGCCTGCTTTCCGGCATTCGTCTGCGCCTCGGCGCCGACGTCAAAGACGGCGTAACCGCATACGGAATGTCGAGCGGCACGACCAAAGATACCGAATTCGATATCGAAACGGGCGCGTTTGACATGTATAACAACTATACGTATATCGAAGCGTGGGTCAATACGACGCAACTGAATAACATTCTTCTCGGCGTACTCAACATGCTTTGGGGCATGATCGGTATTACCGAAATCAGTCCCACCGCGTCGATAAAACCGGTCGATCTTGCGCTCGGAAGCACCTTCCAGGAAGACGAATACGACGGTAACTTCTATAATCCGAAAGAATCGGGCAAGGGTGCGAAAGACGCGCTCGGTGCCGAATATATGGCGTATTCGGGCAAATACAACGAAGCCGACTTTACGGTAGGCGACCTTATTTACCAGGAAGCGGGCGCATACTATCAGGCTGTGGTCAGCGCGTCCGCCAAGATGAGCGCGGGCTTTGTCCACTTTATTATGGCGATGGTTTTCCAAGACGTGGCGAAACTGCATCAATACAGCACCGACGTGCTTGCCAAAGTCGTGACGATGTTCGTTGACGAGGGCACGGCGGATATCGAACAAATCGGCGTGCTCGACCTGATCGCGTTTACGCTGGCGGCACCGGGCGCATGGGAGAATATCCCCTACGTCAGCACGGTGACCAAGTACCTCGGACAACTCGGACGGGAATTGAGTAACCTTCTGATGGATCTCGCTTCCGTTCTGTCGTCGGCTTTGCCGATTTATATGGGTTATAACATGTTCGAGACGTATACGCTGACGGACAGCCCCCTGAACGGTGCGTCTTATACGTATAACGATCCCGTCTACGGCGAAACGACGAAGAGTATCGGAGAACTGTTCCTTGGTAAAGACAACGAACAGATAACGTACAGCGACAAAGTCACCGTCGGGAGCGAACAGGTCACCATGTACCGCGAAACGAAGAAATTCGACCGTGCGTCTTATGCGAAGATTACGCTTGACGCGGCGAGCGGAACGGGATATCTGAACGACGTATTGCTCCTCTTAAACGGCGCAAGTTTCAATTCCGACGCCGAAACGACTCAACTGGCGGAAGAAAACAGATACGAGCCGAGCGACAGCGAAAAGACGAAGCAGAATCAGAACGAGTGGGCGAATTACGAATACTGGGAATATTTGGGAAGAGTCGGTGAATTCTTTACCAAGACGATCACGACCTATTCCAATACGACCTACACGCAGGATACGGGCGCGACGAATCTGAACGAAGACGAAAGGGCGAATTACTATTTGCGCAAGACTTCGGACGGCAGTTACGTTCGCTATTCCGATCGTGACAAAACCAACGACGGAAGCGTTTCGTCGGGCATTTACGAAAACGACGGCAGTAATTATGCTTACTTCAAAGCCGAAGTCGAAGAAGGCTCGGACGAAAAGACAAAAGTCGTCACCTACAAGACGGACAGCAGCGCGAAGTATTCGATTAAGGCGACCGATATCCGCGTTATGCGCGTCATTGACAGAGGACAGGAAATAACGTTCGACGGCAAATATAGCAACGCGGACGGTTCGTTGGTACAAGACGTCAAGTACGGCGACAGCACGACGGCTTCCCTTGCCGACCATACCGGTCCCGTTTTCAAGACGTACAGCGACTTTATGAACGATTGGATTTCGACGGGCGTCAGCCAGTCCTATATGATCGTCGACGCGTACTACTTTACCGACGAGGGCGAAAAAGTCGTCTATGACAGAGTGTTTATCTTCGACGCATACGGCGATAAGTACGTAACGTACGTTTATGACAACGGCGCGGCGACCAAACCGTACGACTATGCGAAAGAGGACGAAGGCAGTTTCTATCGCAAGAAAGACGACAAAGCGCTCAGTTATAAGAAAGTCGATTCCTTCACCCTCGAAGACAGCGTCGATACCGCGTATAACTACTATGATTATTACGACTATAATCAAACGAACCCCACGGGTAACGTGCATAAGCAGGGCTACGTCCCGTATAAATCCAATATCGATCTCGGTATGGATATCGACGACGGCGTCAACCTAATTAAGGACATCAGCGGCAAAGACTGGTGGGGGCTTATCAAAGACGTCGTGAAAGACGCGTCGGGCATGAAGATCGAATTGACGGTGCAAGACATCATCAAGGGTATTTCGGACGGCGAGAAATCCATTCTGTACGTCCGCGAAAAACTGCGTTATATGCAACCGACCACGCCCAAGACGGTGGACGGCGAGCACTATTACAGTATGAACAAAGTCGCCAACAGCACCGTGCAGGCAAACTACGCGGTCGGCAGATACTTCTTGCGCTATACCGACAGCGCGGGCGTATATTATGTGCCGTGCGTCGAAAAATCGTACGTTTCGACGCGTACTTATTACGAAGTGGCGGATAAAGGGACGCACGTCGTCAATCAAGACGTCGTACAATCGATAAACGACAAAAAAGAAGTCGTGTATCTCCTCAAAAAAGAAGGCACTTACGTCATCAGCGGCAACGTGGATAAGAGTCAAAGCAACGAAGACTACGGCGGACTCAACATAAATTACGATTTCTACAAACTCGATCGGCATATCGACGGCGATAACAACGTTTCTTACGGATATACGCTCTACAACAAGAGTAAATCGCGTTCGATCAAGGACGACACGTATCAGGAACTCGAACTGGTCAACACCGGACTCGACTTGCGCGTGACGGCGGGCGCCGCCGACAAGACGAGCGGTATCAACAAGATACTGAACGTTTCTTCGACCGACGGAATGTATTTCGGCAGCCTCGAAGGGGATTGGGATTTCAGACCGTACGATCCGCCGACGAAGATAGTCTTCCACGATCCGTACGACAAGACCGACTTTACCGCGTACGGCGGCAGTTGGGTGGCGGAAGGCGAAGAAGACTACCGCACGAACAGCAATCCGAACGTTGACGCAAGATCGATTTTGCCGATGCGCGTATACGGATACTTTACCAACGGCACGAGCGTCGGTACCGACGGTATCGATATTTCGTGGGATATTAACGCGCTTAACTTCCCCGCTTCGGGCGTTCGGGAAGAAGACGGGCTGTATCTGCGCGGCTACGTCGGAAATACAATCTACGCCGAGATTCGCGTGGTATGCGATCCCGTCGAGATCCTTTCCGACCTGTCCAAGACGCCGATTCTGGACGATTTGTCGAAAGTACAGATCGTGGGCGGCTCCTTTATCGAATATACGTCGAGGGAGGAGACGACGGCGCCGAAGTACTACCGTCTGTTGACTTACGAGAGATACAAAGAAGAAAAGCCTTTGTCCGAATTGGAAAAGGTCAACTACTATCTGTGCAAAAAAGCGTCGGGCGAATACGTCCGTTACGTACCCGGAACCGTTTATCAGGAAAGCGATTATGTCACCGGCATAAGCGGTATTTCGTACTTTGCGCAAGTCGCCTCCGACGTCTTCATACCGGTGACGTATTGGACGGATTATAAGGCGAACGTCGATTCCGCCGCGGTGACGGACGGCTTTACCTATATTCTGACGGCAGGCTCGTACGGCGACGCGATGATGCTCGAAGAAGTGCCGATCAAAGAGATCCCCGGCGGTCGCGAAGTCGGCTACAAAGTCATCGCATATACGATGGACGATATTTTGCGCGCGTTGCCCGAAATGTTCGTGTACGAACACGAAACCGTTTCGGAAACGGGCGAAACGACGCGTAAAACGACGTATATCTTCAATGATCTTATCTGGAACGTTACCTATCGTGATACGGGCGTCGGTAACGACGAAGAAACGGCGGAAGAAGATCTCTTTACCGTCAACGGCTCCGAAATCGGCGTTACCGTCTGGATCGATCCGACAACGGGCGTCACGTATTACAAGAAAGCGGCGGAAAGCGGCTGGTACTATATCAACGAAGATACGGGCGCGGCGGTCTATCCGTCCCCGGCGGCGTTGCCCGAGATGATCGGCGTCATCAACGCCGACTACACGGATACCCTCGGCGACGAACAAAAAGCACTGCTGACCGTCACCAACGACGGCAACACGGTGAAAGCGAAGACGAAGGGTTGCGGCTTTGCGACCGTCGTCATCGATATGAACAGACCGCAATTCTACACCGACAACGGTTGGTTCGACCTCGAAACGGAGACGTACTGGTTCTTTGCCAAAGACACGACGCCGAAAGACGGCGTGGACAACACCTATTGGTTCTACCTCGGCGGCAACGAAACGGGCGAAACGGCTTGGTTCGACACGGCGAAAAACCGTATGATTTATCAGTCGTCGATCTCCAACGTCTGGTATTATGTCGATAGCACCGGCAAGACGGTTTCCATCGCAAACGCCGACGTACCGGCGGGCGCGGGCGTCTTCAACAAGGCGTACCTCGACTCCGTCAGAGCGTACGACCAAGCGAAAGGCACTTCCTTCTTTACCGAAATCGCATACCGTTCGGAACTGTACGGTATCGAGAAATTCGGTTTGAATAAGTGGACGAAAGACGGCAGAGTCAAGTTTGACGAGTATCCGAAGAATATCGGTTATATCGACGGCGAATATCTGCGCTGGCTCGCTTATTACGATTCGGTAAAGGGGACGTCGTACTTTACCGCTACGGTCGGCGGCATCGGTATCGAAGGCGCGCAAGGTTATTACCTTATGTACGACAATGCGGATATCCGCGAATATCTGTCCTTCACGCAAGCCTACGGCGGAGAAAAAGCCGGTTCGTTCGGTTTGACGTATCGCACGCACGGTTCCATGCTGTCCGATACGCCGTATGAAACGATGGAATTCTCCATTCCGAACGTATGGGATCTCACGGTTATCGACGTCAACGCCGATATCGAAGGCACGGTCGGCGGAATCGTTTCCGTCACGTCCGACGCGACGACGATGGGCGGCTCGAAACTGATCGATCTCGGTTATATCGGTATGGTTACGATCAACCCGCTCAGCAATACCGCTCCGTACGAAACGATGATGGGCGTCACGAGCGTGAACGCGACCGTTATGCACGGCAGAACGCTGATTCCGGATTGGAATGTTATTAAAGGCAGTTTTGCCGTCACCAAGAACGGCAAGGGCAAGACGCTCGCCGAATATGACAGTCTGGACACTTCGGAACAGGAATACTCCGTCTATTACAGCCTGACCGACAATCTCGGCAAGGTGCAGCAATTAAAGATCTATGTGCGGATCCAGTCGGCGAAGATTGTCGATATCGATCTCGGACTGTGTGAAGTGACCAATCAGGATACGGGCGTGAAGAACGCGTACGAACGTACGGCGAACATCACCATCGCTCCTTACGTCACCGCGACGGGTATGAGTTTGCAACTGCTCGAACAATCGACGCTTGCCAAACTCTTGCAGGAACTGTATCTGCCCGGCGTCAACGAATACGTAAAGATCACTTACGAATCGGGCTTCTCCGAGAGAGTCAGACTCGGCGCCGACGCGACGCTGACGTACGAACCGATTCTCGTCTATTCGGCGGAAGACCTGTATCCGGGAGACGCAACGAAGACCGACGCACAGCGTCACTTCAAAGTCGAAGGTATCATTTATATCGAGGGTACCGACGGTTTGAGTTATTCTGTACCGTACACCTCGTACGATAAGACCGGCACGTTCGATATAGGCGTTTATGTCGGCTCGCAAGGGTATACGACGGTCGACATGAACGAAATGCTGACGGCGATCGCCATCACTTCGGCGAAAGAAAACGTTTCGTACTCTTTGGTTAAAGCCAAGGCGGCGGCGTATGACACCCTCTATTCGGTTCTGTCCGAAAGAGAAAAACAAATGCTGTCCGCGCTCGCCAAAGGCACGACCAACCGTAACAAGTCCGACGCTTGGGACGAATGGTATGCGCGCTTCGACGGAGAGGGCGTCAATCCGAATTACAGCCCGAAAGATCTGTTGCAACTCGATATGATCCTGCTCGGAGAGCAACTTGCTTATACCGAACTGAACGCCGAAACGATCCGTTCCAACGGCTATAACCGCATGAACGTCAGCAAAGTCGTTTCCACCGAAAAACTTGCCGAACTGCTCAGCGAAACGCAAGACAATTACGGCAATAACTACACATCGGTACAATGCAAAGCCATCGTGTGGGATTTGTGGTACAAAGATTATTGCCGCAGTGAAAAGACGGTTGCGCGTACCGCGTTGGAAATGAGAGCGACGGCGGCAAGTCCGAAGACGATGAACGTCACCGCAAGTCAGGCGATCGAAGCCGATATGTTGAGCAAAATCCACGGCGTATACTTCAACGGCGGCGAAACGAGCGGCGAAGGCACGAAGAACGTCTATATCTCCTGGGTAAACGACGATAATCGTCTGGTCGATGAGATCAATAAAAATATCGGCTACAATGGGGCGATCCTTTATGCGGAAATCGTCCTGAACGACATTTTCTTCGGTCAGCAAATCGTCCGTAACGTTCCGATTTACCTCGATTCCATCAAGGTTACGCAAGTAGTCTTTATCAACAATATCGCAAGAGGCGACGTGGCGAACGTCTACTACAACGACGGCGTCAACGCGTATAATCAAAACGCTTCCGTCTATAACGACAAAGAAGATACCTATACCTTTATCCGTTATTCCGGTTCCGCCGACGGTTCGAACTATTCGACCGAAGTCAACGAGTATATCGGTATCGCGGAGAAGAAAGGTAACGGACGTAACTTCGAAACGGTCGTAAAGACGTTGAAGAAGACCGACTTTACCTGGTATCGGAACCTCGGCAACGGCATTGACGGCGAAAAGGACGGCAAGTACCTCCATATCCGTTACAGCGGCGGCAGTATGAACAGCACGACGTATAATGGGGAAGAATTCGGCACCGAATACGCTTCGCTTGAAGTCCAGTTCTCCAAGTATATCGGTATCTACGAAGGAAGCGAACAGAGTGCGCCGAGCGTGGCGGCGGAATATAAATGGTTCGGAAGCGTCCGCGAATCAGTCGCGGTCAACATCGATCCGTACGACAGCACGACGATCGATAAAGCGCTCACACTGTATCTCGCGCAGGTCTATTCGATGAAGAAGATTAACGGTTCGGTATGGGCCGATAACGACTCCATGTTTGTCGTTGTCAAAGAAAACAACGCCGCCGGATCGGGCAGCGAAGTTTATTACAGCAGCAACGTATGGGAACTCGCGACCGAAATCGACCCGTCCACCGGCAGAGAGAAGGTGGTATGGCAATACGTCTCGGAAGGCGGTATCAGTTATAACGCGTCGGAAGGCAACAAAGAAGGCTCGACGGCAATCCGCGTTTTGGTGCGCAGCAAAGGCTATGAGAGCAAGACGGCGTCCGAGAGCAACAAGTGGTGGCAATGGGTGACGATCGACTTCGCGCACGCCGCTTACGGTAACAGCATAAGCGAGACGCAATATGCCAATGTGATTACGAACAACACCGTCATCGGACTTTCTTCCATGGAAGCGGTCGTGTCGGGTACGAACGGCGATTACAGCGGCGACGGTATCGTAATGGACAGCGAGAAACGGGACGGCAGATACGTCGTTACGCTCGATCCGTATTATTACGACTTGACCAAAGAAGTCTCCCTGACGGTCGTTTACGAAAAGAAAACAGGCGGCGTCAATATGGTCGGCACGCTTCCCGGCAGACTCAATATCAATGTGGACGATTTCTACAATCGTTCTTATATCCCGGCGACGATAACGATCGGCGATCTTGAAAACAACAAACAGGTCATCGAGATTTATCTGTGCAACAGCCAGAGATACCGCTTCTCCTCCGTCGGCAACGTCGAGTACTTCGCGGTAGACGGCAACGGCAACAAGGTGTCCGTCGATATGGAAGAATATAATTGGTCGGCATTCGACGACGTTTCTTCCATGCTGCCTTCGGTGGCGGAAGTAACGGGCGTGATGAATTTTGAAACCGTTACGCTGGAATTGCCCGTCGTATGGACGAGTATCGACAAGTACGACGCCGACGGTCTGACGGCGCAAGGAACCGTCCCGACGGCGATTTGCGAAATCGGTAACAAAACGTTCGGTATCATCAGACGGAAAGAAGGTTTGCGGATTATTCCCGAAAGATTCGAGTACAGCGACATCAACGAAGCCGATTTGCCCGAAAACGATACCATTTATATCGATATGTATGACGGCAGTGCCGACGCGCAAGCGGCGACAGCCCGGTACAAGACGGCGAGAGTGGTAACGAAGATGCCGACAATGGCGATGGACGAAAAAGGCAATATCGTTTGGGATTGGGAACAACCCGTTCTCAACTATACGCCCTTCACGAGAGGATTCCTGCATCTGTCTTCGTCGGTTCAGTACAAGACGATGTCGATTTCCGTCGATACGTCGGGTATCGATAAAGTCGACTATCGGAAAGACGATTTCCGCGAAAAGACGTATGAGATTATCTTCAATATCGGTTCTTCCGTCCGCGAAACGGCGAACGGCAAAAAACTCTTCGATGTCCGCTATGCCGTATCCGTTGACGCCAAACTGTGGTCGAGAAAACTGACGGCGATCTTTATCCGCGACGAGAAAGGCAATACCGTCGAACCAACGGGCAATATGTACGATAAATTCGATTTCTCGAAGTACAAATACTATCTGCAATACGGTAGCGCGGCGCAGCCGACCGAAGTTTCCGCAAGCGACATCACTTGGGAGAACGTCGATACCGTCGAATACACGCCGGCAGGCGGCGTATACTTCGTAAACGCCACGATCAAGAGTAACGATCCCGAATTGAGACAGTCGGTCGAAGTCAAAGTCGTCGTAACCAAGGCGCAACTGCTGTACCTCGGCACCGTACCTGCCGCCTATACGAAAGTAAGCGGCACGGTCAGCGACGCGCAGGCTCTTTCGCAGGGACTGTTCGTCAAGAAGACGACGAGCGAAGAGTACGTATCGTTCGCGGCGAAAGAAAACGGCGTTTCGTACGAGAAACAAAACGGAAAATTCGTTTTCTACCGCGAGAATCTCGTTTCGACCGGATCGGGATATATCGTCGGCGACAACGATATGCTGTCGTATGTGAAAGACGATCAAAACCACTATGTATTAAACGAACTTGTCATCGAACCGTTCATCGGCTTTATCCGTTACGGTTTGTATGCGACGACGGGCAGAATGAAAGGGGAAGGCGGTTCGATCGAAAATTACGTCAAAGATATCGCTTTTGCCGATCAACAAGGCGCGATCGACTATTCCGACTACGGTTTGCCGGATAAACTGCTTGCTTATCTGGATGTCGGTACGGGCAAAGACGTGGCGGCGACGGTGAAAGAAGTCAACGTCAGCTGGAACTATGACGAAGTGCAGAAAGCGATGTCCGTCAACGGCGGTCTGTTCGACAAGAACGCGGGCGGCATTGTCGTGACGGCGACCGTTTACGACGGTATCGGCGACAACGGCGAATATGTCAACGCGCAGAGCATCCCCGTCAGCGTACGGGTACGCGATCGTCAGGTGCAACGCTATGAAGTCAGTTATGACGGCGTACATTTTGTCGCGCTCGACGACTTGCTGTACACGACGTACAACGACGGCGCAAGCACGACGTACGAATTGCTGCTCGATCCGTACACCTTGGAGAACCCCGTATCTACGGGCAACGGTATCTCTTATTCGAACACGGGTAACGCGTCGTACAGCGAAAACTTCGACGATAGCAATTTCAGTTATTTCCGCAGCGTTCAACTGGTTTGCTCCGACGGATACGTCGTCACCTATAATTTAAGTAAAGATATGTACCGTATCTTTGACGCCGCGACGAAAGGCTCAACCGACACGCAAAACCTGTATGCCGGCAAAGACATCGTCGTCAATCTGACGGTCGGACGTTCCTTTACCGAAAAATACGTCAGAGTAGTCATGCCGACTGCCGAAAACGGCGGATTGTTCGGATACAGTTTCGTCGTAAACGGCGAGTATATTTACTATGCGAATCCGACCGAAGAAGCCCTGTATGACGACGCGAACAACTATTATCTGCGCGAAAGCGCAAGCGGAAGATACGTGCGGTATTCGACATTTGATTCGGCGAACTCGTATGTGATGTCGGACGGTGACTACGTTATTTATCGTCTGATGGCGGTGACGGGAGAAACCGACGAAGACATCATCGGAGCGGCGGACGCAATCGGCTTGACCGTCGCGCCCAAGACGTACGGAAAACTGTCCACGCAAACGACGGACGCGACAATCGGAGAAGAGGGATACGGCAATCTTGTCTTTGAAGACCGTATCAAAGTCCGTATTCTGGATATGCGGTATGAACGCGGCAACGGCTTGACGGACAGCGGTATCAACGACATGTACTTTGTCGACCGCTACGGTGTCATTCAGGCGTTCGATACCGAAGTCAAAGCAAGCGGCGTCAAGACGCAAGTAACCGTTCGCGGTAAAGACGCGGCGGCATACTACTGGATCGACGGCAGCGAGATGGTCAGCCATACGTTCGGTCAGGTTATCCTTGACAGAAGCGAAATCGACACCAACTATTACACGCTCACCGGTTTTGCTTCGAACGGAAGCGGAAAGGTCGATCTCGACTCCGTCACGTACAAGAAGAACACGGGTGTGAACGCCGGTAAACCGATCACCTACGCAGGAGGCGTCGGACGCTTGATCGTTATATTCGGAAACGACAGCGAAAGAGCGACTGCCGGTGTGCAGAAATACGATATACCCGTCGTATATGTGGACAGAACCGTCCTCGATATCGTCTACGATAAAGACAATATGCCGTGCTACAACGATGAAGAAAAACGTTTCGTCTTCGATCCGTACCGCGATTATGAAAACTCGACGGACGGCTATGTTTCCGGCTCGACGCAGGGCTATTTTGTCGGCGGACAGTATTCGCCCGAACTGCGGTTTGCTATGACCGACATCGACAGAGCGATGGCGACCGGATCGGGAGACGGCGACGACTTTACCTACAAACTCGCCGGACAAAACCTGATCGGCGTCACCGTCAACGACGATATGGTTCGCTTCAAAGTCGGCGGCGGAACGTATACCGCTTATGCGCATATCGGTTCCGGCAAAGCGGAGCAGATCCTGCCGATTAAGGTTTACGTCAGTTCCCGTCAGATCGGACTCAACCAAGCGAGCGTCGATAAAAACGGAGACACTTTGCAATCCGTTGTCATCGGCGGCGAAACCGTTTACTATTACGGTACGCACCCCGTCAATACGGACGGCTCGCTCAACAGAAGCGTGACGACCTATTACGAAATGTTCTCGGAAGAAAGGAACGGTTCGACGGTGTACGGCGGATTCCTCGTCAACGTCTTCAACAGCAAACTGCTTAAAGCGGTTACCGTCGGCGGTAAGACGATTTATCGTCTGGATAAAACCAAGTTTGAAAACGCGCTCAGCGTGTACGACTATATCGGACAAACGGGCATCAGCGACAGACTGCTCAAAACATTCTTCGCGCAAGAAAGCGACGCGCAGGCGGTCTATGTGTTCTATCGCGACTTTGAATATCCGATCGCGTTCCCGATGTACAAAGAAGCCGTTGATACGAAAGACGCGCGCGGCGCAGGATACACTTTCGCATTGACGGGAGAAGAAATGACTTATACTTCTTCGACCGGCACGTCGCATAAGAACGGTATCAATATGGCGTTTGCTATCGACAACACGTACGGACTCAGTTACAAAGGCACGGAAATGCAGGTTTATATGCGTGTGCCGGGCTTTGAATTGGGTAAAGCCGGACAGCAGAAACTTGTTATCAAACTCAAACAAACCGAGCAGTACATTATCAGAGGCATTCCGACGCGCGGCGTAGACGGTGCCAACGACGAACTCGAGCGTATCGCTTCCGTTGAAAAAAGCGGCGTCAGAGACGAATACGGTTCGGCTTGGGCGAACTTCTTTGCCGACTACATCAATTCGATGGACCACAACGGCGACGAAGTCGCGGACAATGCCTTCCGCGGAGAAATGCGCGGAGACGTGTACTACATGTACGACGACGCATGGGCGGCGGGAAGCGACAGGATATTCGATTATTATTCCAACGGAACGGTCAAGACGAGTTTGCGCGTGGACGACGATCACTACGTCCTCGCATACGATACGCGCACCGGGAAGTGGACGGTCAACAGTCCCTACTACTTCATCGTAGCCGGCGGCTTGCGTATGCCCGACTTTACCGCGCTTACCGTTACGACGAAAGAACGTTGGACGGAGTATTACGAAGCGCTCGACGCGTTTGAGAAAGGCGAAAGTTATCAAGGATTCGACAACTATACGTTATGGTATGCCGATTGGTCGACGCGGAACGGCGGCGACATCAAAGAAATCGCCGAGTACACAAAGAACGACACGGCGCGTCCCATCTCGACTATCTGGTCGGGCGGCGGCAGCAACTACGTCCAGATCAACTACAATGCGACCGAAGTTACACCCACCTTCAATATGAGTCTGGACGATCAGGTTTATAAGATGAAGATAAACGTTGTACCGTGGCTCTTCCAAGGCGAAGAAGGCGGAGTGACGGCGTTTATCAGCACCGATACGTACGGACCGGACGACATCATCATGATGCCGACGAAAGAAGACGCTTCGCCCGACCTTGCCGTTCTGTACCGCAACGACTATCAGGGTAACGCTTATACGAGCGACGCTACCTACAACACCAATTCGGTATTGGCTATCCACTATGACCGCTTCTACGGCTATATGCTCAAATTTGCGGTTAAGGATCCGTTCACGGGCTCGACGCACAATTACAGCGTGACCGTACACAACATCAGCGGTGGCGGTACCTTCCGTGACAACCGCAATAAGTGGTACTTCGGAAACGTGGACTTCTATTCGAGCAAGTATCAATACGCTACGCTGACTTTCGGCGGTAAAGGCGGGCAGGAAATCAAATGGGAATTCCAAAAACTGGATAATTCCCGTACGCAAATCAACAGCAATATCCCGTCCCTCGTTATCGCTTCCGTTGACAATATCAACCCCGAAGACATAAACAGCCTCGATCCGAGTTCGAAATTGCCGAGCAACCTGATTCAATACTTCAAGGGCGGTAGCCATACGGCGGATAATATCTACATTCCGCTTACCTATGAAGTGCAGTCTCTGACCAAGAGCGACGGCGTCTTTGCCGACGGCGTCAGGATCGTCAACGTGAACGATACCTATTACGTCAAAGGTACGACCGGCTTTATGACCGACAGCGTCTCGCAGATGCAGCAGTGGGATGTCTACGCCAAAGGACAAACCGAAGACGACGGCGATACGAAGACTGTCCTCAACGACTCGCAGATCGTCCGTATCAAGTGGAATATCGACGCGCAAGGGGCGGTCTATCCGCGCTCGGCAAATCAACTTTCCGGCTCCATTCTCGCCGGTACTTACGGCGGTATGATCCGGTACTTCTTCGACTCCAACAGCGTCGGGAAAGACGGATGGAAAGACTATTTATTGGTTTATAAGAGCGTTTTGCGTGAAGGCGGTGTGGTCGAACCGAACGGCGGATTCAGCCTGCTGAAACCCAACACCGATCAACCGACCGACAACGCCAACGTATCTTATGCTTATTCTACCGCGGGCGTTTCGGTGCCCGGCACCTATTCGTACGGTAAAGAAGAATATGTCTTGAAATCGACCGACGGCGTCTACGGCAACTCCCGTAACGTCACCCTGCAAATCAAAGCGGGTACGAAGTTTGACTTGCAGTACATGCCGATCATGAAAGTCGGGTACAACTTTGCCGAAACGAGTTACTTTATGGACACGATCGCCGACATGGCGTTCGGTCTCGGCGGATTGCTGATGAGTTGGATATTCGATCAGAAGAAGATCGAAGAAATCCGCACTACCGGCATGATGCTGCCGTGGCAGAACATGGAAGTCTACGACGGTACCGGCGAAAACTATCTCGGTGGCTTCGAACAAATAGATACCTCGACCGCCGGCAACAGTTATGCCGTCAAACTGAACTTCAATATGACTTACAGTTATAAGAAGCCGAAGATTGTCGATAAAGCGAAATACCTCGAAACCGGTTGGGATTGGCTCGACAGCAAGATCAAACTGTACGACTATAACGAACGGGAAGAGGAAGAGAATCTGACGACCGGGACAAGCAAGTTTTCGATTGTCATGCGCATAACCGTCGTCTCATAAGGACGTGTTAAAAAGCCGCAGACATCCGCGTTTTTGCGCTCGCAGTACGACTTGTACAGCGTCGCTTGAAGAACGCGGATTCTGCGACTTTTTTCCTACGTCCTTATCAGGACGTGCTAAAAGCCAAGGGAAATATATATACTTTTTTCCGTTTTAAGTACTCCTGTACAGCGTCGCTTGAAGAACGCGGATTCTGCGACTTTTTTCCTACGTCCTTTACCTTGACTTACTGAAAAGCCGCAGGACACTTTCTTTTTTTCCGTTTGCAGTACTCCTGTACGGCGGCGCTTGAAGAACACGGTTTTTTGCGGTTTTTTTCTGTGTTTTTTATCCTTTCCGTCGGGCGAAGCGTTTTGGTCGCGCAAAAAGCCTGTTTTTGCGACACACACGGAAGGTTTTCCCCGAAAATTTCATAAATTTTTTATTTTTCTTTTGATTTTTGTTTGACAAAACGGGCTTGGTGCGGTACAATACATAGGCTGTCTTAGGGTAGATCCGAAAGGTTACTGCGTGAAACGGTTTGACACACGCGGATAGTTTTCGGGGACTTACATACGAGCAACGACGAGTATGACTAACTGAGAGGAGGGATGCCACCCGAATCGAGAAAGACGGCAAAAATACAAGTTAGGTTAAAAATCAGGAGGTAAAAAATGGCAGGTCAAAAGATCAGAATCAAGCTTAAGGCTTATGATCACAATCTGATTGACAATTCGGCGGCGAAAATCGTCGAAGCGGTTAAACTCACCGGCGCAAGTATTTCCGGTCCGATTCCGCTTCCCACCGAAAAGGAAATCGTAACAATTTTGCGTGCGACGCACAAGTATAAGGACGCAAGAGAACAGTTCGAACTTCGGACTCACAAGAGATTAATCGACATTTATAATTCGACGAGCAAGACGGTAGAATCTTTGATGAAACTCGACCTTCCCGCCGGTGTCGATATTCAGATCAAACTGTAACGGAGGCTTAAAATGAAGAAAGCAATTTTAGGTCGTAAATTGGGTATGAGCCAGATTTTCACGGCGGACGGACGTATGATCCCGGTGACGGTCGTGGAAGCCGGCCCGAATACCGTAGTACAAATCAAAACCGTAGCCAAAGAAGGCTATGACGCCGTTCAGGTCGGTTTTGACACTCCCAAAGCGCAGGGCGAGAACAGATACAAAGGTATCGGCAAGCAGGCGCAAGGTCATTTTGCAAAAGCGGGCGTAACGCCCAAGAAGTATCTGAAAGAATTCCGCTTTGACGACATTTCGGCGTACACCGTCGGTTCGGAAATCACCTGCGGCAGTTTTGCCGTCGGCGACAAAGTCGAAGTCAGCGGCAAGACCAAAGGTCACGGATACAGCGGCGTTATTAAGAGATGGAACGCGCAGCGCGTCGGCTCCATGTCTCACGGTACCGGTCCTATCCACAGAAGCGTAGGTTCTATGGCAGCCAACTCCGACCCGAGCAGAGTGTTCAAGAACAAACATATGGCAGGTCAATACGGTAACGAAAACGTCACCATCAAGAATCTCGAAGTGGCGCGTATCGACGAAGCCCGCAACCTGCTGTTTATTAAGGGCGGCATTCCCGGTGCAAACGGTGCGATTGTCGTCGTGAAAGCGTAAGGAGGACAATTATGGAACTGAAAGTGATTAACACCGAAGGGAAAGACTGCGGCGTGATGACCGTCAGCGACGAAATTTTCGGTGCCGAATACAACGAAGCCCTCGTGCATCAGGTCGTTGTTGCGCAACTCGCCAACAAACGTCAAGGAACCAAGAGCACGCTTACCCGTACGGAAGTATCGGGCGGCGGAATCAAACCGTGGAGACAAAAAGGCACGGGCAGAGCCCGTCAAGGAAGCATCCGCGCGCCGCAATGGCGTCACGGCGGTATCGTCTTTGCGCCGAAGCCGAGAGACTATTCCAAAAAAATCAACAAGGTGATGAAGAAAAACGCGTTGCTCGGTACTTTGAGCGAAAAAGTACGCGCCGAAGAACTCATCGTGCTTGAAAATCTCGTTCTTGCCGAAGGCAAAACCAAATTGATGGCAAACGTCTGCAAAAACGTCAACGCCGGCAAAAAGGCACTCTTCGTAATCGGTGCGGAAAACGAAACCGTTCTTCGCGCGACGAAGAACCTCGCCGAAGCGGACGTATGCGTGGTTGATCTGATCAACGTGTACGACCTGGTACGCGCCGGAAAAGTCTTTGTCACCAAAGAAGCAATCGAAAAAATCGAGGAGGCAAATAAATAATGACTGCATACGACGTTATTATCAGACCGGTACTCACCGAAAAAGGGTACAGCGGCATCGCCGAAAAAAGATATGCTTTCATCGTTGACACGAGAGCGACCAAGACGGACGTAAAAGCCGCCGTGGAAAAGGCTTTCGGCGTGGACGTGGAAAAAGTAAATATCGTAAACTACGATGGCAAACTCAAACGCATGGGCAGAACGCAAGGCAAGACGTCCGCTTACAAAAAGGCATTCGTCAAACTGACTGCGGACAGCAAGCCGATCGCTTTCTTTGAAAGTTTGTCCTAATCTTTGGAGGTAAATTATGGGAATTAAAAGATTTAAGCCCTATACGCCCTCGCGTCGTGCTTATACGGTAAGCGATTTTGCGGAAATCACTTCCACGAAGCCCGAGAGAAGTTTGCTCGAAAGCAAGTCCAAGAGTGGCGGCAGAAATGCAACCGGCAGAATCACCGTTCGTCATATCGGCGGCGGAAACAGACAAAAGTATCGTATTATCGACTTCAAGCGGAATAAAGACGGCGTGCCGGCTACCGTAAAGACGATCGAATACGATCCGAACCGTTCGGCAAACATCGCTTTGCTTTGCTATGCCGACGGCGAAAAGAGATATATCCTCGCTCCGATCGGTCTGAACGTGGGCGACAAAGTCGTCAGCGGAAAGGAAGCCGATATCAAAGTCGGAAACAACCTGCCCCTTGCCGATATCCCCGTTGGTACGCAGATTCATAATATCGAATTCCAACCCGGCCGCGGCGGACAAATCGCGCGTAGCGCGGGCGTTTGGGGGCAGTTGATGGCAAAAGAAAACGGAAAGGCGACGATCCGTATGCCGAGCGGCGAAATGAGATACGTCCCGCTTGCCTGCAAAGCGACGGTCGGTCAGGTCGGCAATATCGAACACGAAATCGTGAGCCTCGGTAAAGCCGGAAGAAAGAGACACATGGGCGTCAAACCCACTGTCCGCGGCGTCGTCATGAACCCGTGCGACCACAAGCACGGCGGTGGTGAAGGCAAGAGCCCGGTAGGTCTTCCCGGTCCTGTTACTCCGTGGGGTAAACCCGCGCTCGGTTACAAGACGCGTAAGAAAAAGAAGAATTCTACCAAGAGCATCATCAAACGTATCAACTAATAGGAGGAATTATGAGCAGATCTACAAAAAAAGGTCCGTATATTCACGAAAGCCTGAAAAAGAAGATTTTGGCGATGAATGCGAGCGGCGAGAAGAAGCCGATAAAGACTTGGTCGCGCGCCTCCACCATTTATCCGGAATTCGTCGGGCATACGATCGCCGTACACGACGGCAAAAAGCACGTGCCCGTATATATCACAGAAGATATGGTCGGTCTGAAACTGGGCGAATTTGCCCCGACGAGGACTTTCCACGGTCACGCAGGCAGCAAGTCTGCCGGCAGCAAATAAGGGGAGGTAAACAATGGGTAGAAGTTATTTGAAGGCTGTTAAGAGAGCGGAAAACGCCGATAACAGACCGAAAGCGACGGCAAAATACATTCGTATTTCTCCTTATAAAGTAAGAGCGGTACTCGACCTCATCCGGGGTAAAGATTATCGTCAGGCGGTAGGTATCCTCGAAAACCTCAACAAGTCTTCCAGCGAACCGATCCTCAAGGTACTCAAAAGTGCGGGCGCAAACGCCGAAAACAACCAAGGTATGAATACCGACGCGTTGTATGTGGCTGTCTGCTATGCCGACCAAGGACCTACCTTGAAGAGATATATTCCGAAAGCACACGGAAGAGCGGGCGGACTTTTGAAACGCACCAGCCACATCACGATCGTGCTTGACGAAAAGAGAGCGTAAGGAGGAGATTATGGGTCAGAAAGTTAATCCGCATGGTTTGAGAGTCGGCGTTATTTCCGGTTGGGACACGCAGTGGTATGCCGATAAGAAGACGTTTGCTACGTTTATCAAGGAAGACAGCGACATCAGAACCACGTTGAAGAAAAAGTATTATAATGCGGCGATCAGCAAGATCACGATCGAAAGAGCGGCAAACTCGGTTACGGTCAATCTTTTCTGCGGACGTCCGGGCGTAGCGATCGGTAAAGACGCCGCCGGTATTGCCGACATGAAGAAAGTCGTCGAAAAGATCGTCAAAGGCGACAGAGTGGTCAACATCAACGTTCACGAAGTCAAAAGAGTGGACACCGACGCACAACTCGCCGCGGAAAGCATCGCGGACGCTTTGGAAAAGAGAATCCAATTCCGTCGCGCTATGCGTCAAGCTATGAGCAAGGCAATGAAAGCCGGCGCCAAGGGTATCAAAACCATGGTCAGCGGCCGTCTCGACGGTGCCGAAATCGCCCGTAGCGAACACTACAACGAAGGAAGTATCCCGCTGC
Source organism: Clostridia bacterium (assembly GCA_045601385.1). Classification (GTDB taxonomy): domain Bacteria; phylum Bacillota; class Clostridia; order Christensenellales; family DTU072; genus CAG-1782. The sequence continues at coordinate 152,657 of JAZRZM010000004.1, forward strand.
AAACGCTCCGTGCCGACATCGATTACGGTTTTGCGACCGCGCACACCACATACGGTGCCATCGGCGTCAAGGTATGGATCTATAAAGGCGAAGTCTTCGGAAAAAATGCGAAAGGGGGTAATAACTGATTATGTTAATGCCTAAAAGAGTAAAAAGAAGAAAGCAACAACGCGGCAGAATGACCGGTAAAGCCAACAAGGGTAATATCGTGGCTTACGGCGAATACGGTTTGGTGGCGACGGAGCCGAGCTGGATTACCAGCAACCAGATCGAAGCAGCCCGTGTCGCTATGACCAGATACATCAAACGTGGCGGTCAGGTATGGGTAGACATCTTCCCGCACAAACCCGTTACGAAAAAACCTGCGGAAACCAGAATGGGCTCCGGAAAAGGTAGCCCCGAATACTGGGTGGCAGTCGTCAAGCCGGGCAGAGTTCTCTTCGAAATGGCGGGTATTCCCGAAGAAACCGCAAGAGAAGCGCTGAGACTTGCCGCGAACAAATTGCCGATCAAATGCAAGTTTGTCAAAAAAGAAGATTTAGCAGACGAAGGAGATAAATAAGATGAAAGCAGTTAAGTTTTTTGAAATGAGCACCGCCGATCTGAGCCGTCAATTGGACGAAAAGAAAAGCGATCTGTTCAACCTTCGTTTCCAACACGCAACGAACCAACTCGAGAACCCGATGAAACTGGTCGAATGCAAACGCGACATCGCCAAAATCATGACCATTCTTCGTCAACGCGAACTCGGCATCAGTGCCGAACCGCAGGCTCCCAAGAAAGCTAAGAAGAAATAGGAGGCAATGCCATTATGGAAGAAACCAGAAATCTGAGAAAAAGCAGAATCGGACTTGTCACCAGCGACAAAATGGACAAAACCGTCGTCGTCGCGGTCGTGACCAAAGTCAAGCATCCGCTGTATAAAAAGTATATCACCCAAACCAAAACCTTCAAGGCGCACGACGAAGAAAACGCCTGCGGTATCGGCGACAAGGTGAAGATCATCGAAACGCGTCCTCTCTCCAAAGATAAACGCTGGAGAGTGGCGGAAATCATTGAAAAGGCTAAATAAGGAGGGATTGCAGTATGATACAACCACAAACGCGGTTAGTTGTTGCAGACAACTCCGGAGCAAAAGAAATCATGTGCATCAAGATCCTCGGCGGATCGCGCGTCAAATTTGCCAACATCGGAGACGTCATCGTGGCGTCCGTCAAAAACGCCACTCCCGGCGGGACGGTCAAGAAAGGGCAGGTTGTGAAAGCGGTCATCGTCCGCAGCAGCAAGGGGCTCATGAGAGAAGACGGCTCGCACATCAAGTTCGACGATAACGCCGCCGTCATCATCGACGCGCAAAAGCAGCCTGTCGGCACCCGTATTTTCGGACCTGTCGCAAGAGAACTGAGAGAAAAAGACTATATGAAGATCATTTCTCTCGCTCCCGAAGTGCTGTAGGAGGTAAAAGATGAAATTAAGTGTCAGAAAAGATGATTATGTAAAAATCATTGCCGGACAGGACAAAGGTAAGTTCGGTCAGATTATTTCGGTTGACGCCGAAAACGGCAGAGTTGTCGTCGAAGGAAAAGACCTTCACATCAACAGGAAAGCCGTAAAAGCAAGAAAAGCCAACGATAAGAGCGGTATCGTGGATCTTCCGCGTAGTTATGACGTTTCGAACGTGATGCCCGTATGTTCCGTCTGCGGAAAGCCCACTCGCGTAAAGCACTCGATCGTTGACGGCAAAAAGGTGCGTGTTTGCAAATGCGGAGCCGTCCTCACGACGGAAAAACCGAAGGAAGCCAAAAAAGCGACCAGAGTCATCCGCAAGAAAAAGAGCGAAGACGCATAATAACGGAGGATTATAAAAATGGCTGAAAAATATGTAAACAGATTGAAGGCTCGTTATGATTCCGAAGTCGTCGAATCTTTGAAAAAGACGTTTGGGTATGAAAACGTAATGCAGGTACCTAAGCTGGAAAAGATCATTCTGAATATGCGTCTCGGAGATATCAAAGATAACTCCAAGAGCGTGCAGACTGCCGTATCCGAACTGGAAAAGATCGCCGGACAAAAAGCGGTCCTGACAAAAGCGAAGAAATCGGTCGCCAACTTCAAAGTTCGTGACGGAATGGTTGTCGGCGCGGCCGTCACCCTTCGCGGCGAAAGAATGTGGAACTTCTTTGACAAACTCGTCAGCATCGCTCTTCCCCGCGTCCGCGACTTCAAAGGCGTACCGGCAAGCAGTTTTGACGGCAGAGGCAACTATGCCCTCGGCGTAAAAGAACAATTGATGTTCCCCGAAATTTCTTACGACCAGATCGAAAAAATCAGAGGCTTTGACGTATGTATCGTTACGACCGCCAAGACCGACGAAGAGGCGAAAGAGCTTTTGAAACAGCTCGGTATGCCTTTTGCCAAATAGGAGGTAGGATATGGCAAAAACAGCGTTAAAAAACAAGCAAGCACGTCCGCAGAAGTTCTCTACCAGAGAATACACCCGTTGCACGATTTGCGGTCGTCCCCATGCTGTTCTTAAAAAATACGGCATTTGCAGAGTTTGCTTCAGAGAATTGGCTTACAAAGGCGAAATTCCCGGAGTAAGAAAAGCAAGCTGGTAAGCAAGAGGAGGTAGACTTATGGCACTTACAGATCCCATTGCGGATATGCTCACCCGTATCAGAAACGGGCTTACGGCAAGACACGAGTCGGTTATCGTCCCGATGTCTTCCATGAAAAAATCTATCGCCGATATCCTCGTACAGGAAGGTTATATCAAGAGCGCGACCATCGTTCCCGATGAAAAAGGCGTTCAGGATTCCATTCTGATCGAATTGAAATACGGCGAAAATTACAGCAAAGTAATCTCCGGGTTGAAGAGAATCTCCCGTCCCGGACTTCGTATCTACGCGCGTTATGACAAACTCCCCAAAGTTCTCAACGGCTTGGGAATCGCGATCGTATCCACATCGAAGGGCATCATGACCGACAAAAAGGCACGTGCCGAAAAAGTCGGCGGCGAAGTGATCGCCTACGTATGGTAAGGAGGTATCGCTATGTCAAGAATAGGTAAAATGCCCATTAAGATCGAAGACGGCGTCAAAGTCGCGTTCGATAACAGAGTCGTAACGGTAGAAGGCAAACTCGGCAAACTGACGCAGGCTGTCGAAAACAACTATATCGACGTAAAAATCGAAGACGGTTTTGTCCATGTCGTCCGTGCGAACGAAATCAAAACGACCAAAGCCGCTCACGGTCTTTACAGAGCCCTTATCCAAAACATGGTGACGGGCGTAAGCAAAGGCTACGAAAAAAGCCTCGTCCTCGCGGGCGTCGGTTATAAAGCGCAGGTTGCCGGAAGTGACCTCGTCCTGAACGTCGGTTTTTCTCATCCGGTCAACGTCAAAGCGTGCGACGGCATCAAATTCGAATGCCCGAAGCCCGAAGAAGTCGTCGTAAAAGGTATCGATAAAGAATTGGTCGGACAAATCGCCGCCAATATCAAGGCTATCAGAAAGCCCGAGCCGTACCATGGTTATGGTATTCATTATAAAGATGAAACCATCATCCGTAAGGAAGGCAAGACCAACGGTAAATAAGGAGGCAAATTATGGTAGGAAAAATCGATAAGAATCAAGTAAGAAAAGCAAGACATGATCGCCTTCGTTTCCGCATCAACGGAACGGCGGAAAAACCGCGTTTGAATGTGTACAGATCTTTGAATCATATTTATGCGCAGGTTATTGACGACTCCGCCAACAACGGCGTAGGCGTAACGCTCGCGGCCGCTTCCACCGTGGAAAAAGAAATCGCCGCCAAGGTCGCCGAAATGACGAAGACCGAAGCCGCCAAAGAAATCGGCAAGATCGTAGCCGAACGCGCTCTGGAAAAAGGTGTGTCCGAAGTCGTATTCGACAGAGGCGGATACCTTTATACGGGTCGTGTGGCCGCTGTCGCAGACGGCGCAAGAGAAGCCGGTTTGAAGTTTTAGGAGGACGTTATGGCAAGAAACGAAAAGTTCAGAAGAGAAGATAAAAAAGAAGAGCTGATCAAGAAGACGGTATCTATCAACCGCGTTACGAAAGTCGTCAAAGGCGGACGTAACATGCGGTTTGCCGCGCTCGTCGTCGTAGGCGACGGGAAGAACAGAATTGGCTGCGGACTCGGCAAGGCGAAGGAAGTACCGGAAGCGATCGAAAAGGCGACGGAAGCCGCCAAGAAAGCGATGGTCACTATCTCGATCGTCAACCAAACCATTCCGCACACCATCGAAGGCGTATTCGGCAGAGGCAAGGTCCTTCTTATGCCCGCCAGCGAAGGTACCGGCGTTATTGCCGGCGGTCCCGTTCGTACGGTACTCGAAGCAACCGGTATCAAAGATATTCGTACCAAGAGCATCGGCAGTAACAACCCGATCAACTGCGTCAAGGCGACGATCGAAGGCTTGAAAGCGCTCCGTACGCCCGAAGAAATCGCGGCAATCCGCGGTATCAGCGTGGAAGATCTGTAAGGAGGACGATATGGCACAACTCAAAATCACACTCGTAAAGTCTTTGAACGGTCGTATCAAGAATCAAAAAGCCAACGCGGAAGCGCTCGGCCTCAACAAAATCGGCAAGACCGTTGTGCAAGAAGATACTCCGGCTGTCCGCGGTATCATTACCAAGATCAGCCATCTTGTTAAAGTAGAAGAAATCTAATGGAGAAAGAAGTTATGAAATTGCATACTATTCAACCGGCTTTGGGCGCGAATACCAAGGACAAGAGACTGGGCAGAGGAATCGGCTCGGGACTCGGCAAGACCAGCGGTAAAGGGCACAAAGGACAATGGGCAAGAAGTGGCGGCGGTGTTCGTCCCGGATTTGAGGGCGGACAAATGCCTCTCACCCGCAGACTCCCCAAGAGAGGATTCAAGAACGCGTTGTTTACCAAAGTATATAGCGTCGTAAACGTGGGCGTAATCTGCGAGGCTTTCAATGACGGTGACGTTGTTACCGCCGAAACATTGTTGGAAAAGGGTATTATCAGTAAAATAGAGGAGTACGGGTTGAAGATTCTCGGTGACGGCGAAGTAACCAAAAAATTGACGGTTCAAGCCAACAAGTTCACCGCGTCGGCAACCGAAAAAATCGAAGCGGCAGGCGGCAAAGCAGAGGTACTGTAATCATGTGGCAGACTCTGAAAAATGCTTTTACCGCATCCGACATCAGAAAGAAAATACTGATTACCCTCTTATTACTTTTGTTGTACAGAGTGGGTTGTTTCGTTCCGATCCCCGGTCTTGACTTTGCTACGTTCAACGACACGGCGACGAGCGCAAACGATTTGCTCGCCATGATGAGTACCTTCACGGGCGGCTCGATGCAGTACGGAACCATTTTTGCACTCGGCATTCTGCCGTTCATCAATGCGTCCATTATCATGCAGTTGCTCACCCTTGTGTTCCCGAAATTGGAAAAACTGTCCAAGGAAGGAGAAGAAGGCAGACAAAAGATAAATCAATATACGCGTATCTTTTCCATTGTGCTTGCGATTATCCAAGGAATCGGTATCGTAATCAGTTGGAAATCCAGTATCAGCGGCGTGTTCGGTAGCAGCGAAGCGAGCAAAATCATGACGATGATCTTTATTGTCGTCATTCTGACGGGCGGTAGTTGTCTCGTCATGTGGCTCAGTGAAAGAATCACCGAATACGGCATCGGAAACGGTTCGTCCCTGATCATCTTCGTCGGTATTGTTTCCAGTCTCGGCAATTCGCTCTGGGGTGCGATGTACACCGTCATTCCCAGTCAGGTCAAGAACGGAGATACGACGGGTATTTGGTATCTTCTCGGATTTATCGCTCTGATCATCCTTTTGTTCGGGCTGATCGTCTTCATCGATTCGAGCGAAAGACGTGTGCCTGTCGCTTATGCGAAGCGCGTACGCGGCAACAAAATGTATGGCGGACAGAACACCTTTATTCCGATCAAGGTCAACTCGGGCGGCGTCATGCCTATCATCTTTGCGTCGAGCCTTATCATGTTCCCGCAGATGATCATGCAGTTTGCCGATCCCGACTATTCGAGCAAATTCGTCCAGTGGTGGTACACCTGGATGGGCGTAGGCGGACATCTTTACGGTTTGTTTATGTTCATTCTGATCATCTTCTTCGCATTCTTCTATGCGCAGATTCAGTTCAACCCCGACGACATCGCTCGTATGATCCAGCAGAACGGCGGAACCATTCCCGGTTTCCGTCCCGGCAGAAACACTGCCGACCATCTGCGCAAGATCAACAACCGTATTACGCTGTTCGGCGCGATTTATTTGGGCGTCATTTCTCTTATCCCGGTTTACCTTTTGAAACTGCCGGGATTCGAAGGGCTCGGCTTGAACAATTCGTTTACCGCGACCGGTTTGCTGATTATCGTCAGCGTCGCTTTGGAAATCGACAAACAGTTGCAAAGCCAGTTGATGATCAAAGCCAACAAGGGATTTTTGAAATAAAATGATGAAACTGATTTTACTGGGAGCACCCGGTGCGGGCAAAGGCTCGCAAGCAACGAAAATCGTCGACGACTTCGGCATCGCCCACATTTCCACGGGCGACGCCCTCCGCGCGAATATCAAAGCGGAGACCGAACTCGGGAAGTACGCGAAGACCTTTATCGACAAAGGTCAACTCGTGCCCGACGACGTCGTCGTGGGGATCGTCGCCGACCGTATTCAAAAAGAAGACTGCAAAAACGGTTTCCTTTTGGACGGATTTCCCCGTACGGTCGCACAAGCGGACGCTCTCGGTAAACTCACCGACGTCGACTTTGTTATCAATATCGACGTGGATTTTGCGGCGATCAAAGCGCGTATAAGCGGACGGAGAGTCTGCGCGTGCGGAGAAAGTTATCACATTTCCACCTACGATAAGCCCACCTGCGCAAAATGCGGCGGCAAATTGTATCAAAGAGACGACGACAACGAAGAGACGGTCGCAGGTCGGTTGGAAGTTTACCAAAAACAGACGGCTCCCCTCATCGCGTATTACGACGAGCGGAACAAACTGACGACGGTGGACGGAAACAGACCGATAGACGTCGTGTACGCCGATATAAAGGACATTCTGAATGGTAACCGTTAAGAACGCGTTTCAGTTGGACGCCATGCGAAAAGCGGGCAAAATTCTGCGCGATACGTTGGATCTTTTGACGGAAAAAGCGGTACCGGGGATCAGTTCGAAAGAACTCGATTCCATTGCGTACGAGTACATTAAAAAAAATCACGCGGTTCCGTCGTTTTTGCATTACGACGGGTTCCCGGCGACGGTTTGCATCTCCTTTGACGACGAAGTGGTACACGGTATCCCGTCGGGTAAAAGGATTCTTCAATCGGGGATGCTGGTCAAACTTGACTGCGGCGTCGGAATCGACGGAATGCATACGGACGCGGCGAGGACGGTTCTTGTCGGAGACGTTTCGCCCGAAAAAAAACGTCTTGCCGAAGTGTGCAAGGAGAGTTTTTTCGAAGGGATGAAAGTGCTGAAAAGCGGAACGCGTCTCGGCACGCTCGGACACGCGATTCAGACGCACGTAGAAAAGAACGGTTACGGCGTGGTGCGCGACCTTGTCGGACACGGTATCGGCAGCAGCGTGCACGAAGATCCGAACGTGCCGAATTTCGGAACGGAAGGACGGGGCATGAGACTGTTTGAAAATATGACGATTGCCGTAGAGCCGATGATCACGCTGGGGACATACCATGTGGAGTGTCTGCCCGACGGATGGACGGTCGTGACTGCCGACGGAAAAGCGTCCGCGCACTATGAAAACACCGTGATTATCACGGCGGACGGCGTAGAAATCCTCACTTTGTGAGAAAAGAGCGGAGGAGGAGTTATGGAAAGGCCCATCACGGTCGGCTCGGTCGTATACAGCACCGCCGGCAGAGATGAAGGAAGGTTCTTTATGGTGCTGGAAATAGTCGATGACAGTTTTGTTTCGATTGTGGACGGCGACATAAGAAAACTCGGAAGACCGAAAAGAAAGAAAGTAAAGCATTTGCGTAATACCGGGGAGGTGCTCGACGGCATCGCCGCGAAGGTGCTGACCTCGGCAAAAATCTACGACGCGGAAATATTCAGCGCGTTACGGAAATATAATTCTTAATTCGGAGGCACTGTGTCAAAGGAAGACGTAATAGAAGTGGAAGGCGTTATCGTCGAAGTCCTGCCGGGGACTACATTCAAAGTCCGTTTGAACGGCGGCGACCACATCATCACCGCATATCTTTGCGGAAAAATGCGTCAGCGCACCATCAAGGTCTGCGTGGGCGACTCGGTTAAAGTAGAGATGAGCCCATACGATCTGAACAAAGGAAGAATTACTTACAGGAACAGAATTTAAGTTAGTTTGGAGGTAAATTATGAAAGTAAGACCGTCGGTTAAACCCATGTGCGACAAATGTAAGGTTATTAAGAGAAATGGCAAAGTGATGATCATTTGCTCGAAATATCCCAAACACAAACAAAAACAGGGCTAAAAACGTTTGCTAAATCCAAAAGGTTGTGATATAATGTCACAGCCTTTGGGCATAGTATATACTTTTTCGGGCGCGGCAAACAAGTAACCCAAAAGGCACGTTCGGAGAGTAATAAAGCAAGTTTTCCGCGAAAAAGGACATTTTTTTGCGGAAATTAAACGTATTTTCGCACACTTTCGGCGAAAAAGGAAAATCGAATTTCAAGATGAAGGCGGCTGAACCGACCCGACACCACCAAAAAAGGGCGGTTTCCTTCGTGAATGGATATAGATTGACAAAAAAAATTTTGGAGGAAAAAATTAGATGGCTCGTATAGCAGGTGTAGATTTACCCCGTGAAAAGAGAGTAGAAATCGGATTGACCTATATATACGGTATAGGCAGAGTGACCTCGAACAAAATTCTTGCCGAGACCGCAATCAATCCGGACATCAGAGTAAAAGATCTGACGGAAGATCAGGTTGCCGCAATCCGTGATTACATCGAAGAACACCTCTCGGTGGAAGGCGATCTCAGAAGAGACGTCGCGCTTGACATCAAGAGACTGAAAGATATCGGTTGCTACAGAGGCGTCCGTCACAGAAAGAATTTGCCCGTAAGAGGACAAAGCACGAAACAAAACGCGCGTACCCGCAAAGGTCCGAAGAAGACGGTCGGTCGCGGTAAGAAGAAAGAATAAGGGAGGTAACTATGGCTACGGTAAAAAGGTCTGCAATTAAGAAAAGAAAGGACTTGAAGCGTATTGAAAAAGGTCAGGTTCACGTACATACGACTCATAACAATACGATCGTGACGGTTACCGACTTGCAAGGCAACGCGATCAGCTGGGCTTCCGCCGGCGTTCTTGGATACAAGGGCTCCCGTAAGGAAACCGCTTTTGCCGCTACGCAAGCAACCGAAAAGGCAGTCAACGATGCCAAAATGCACGGCATCAAAAAAGTAGAAGTCTATGTTAAAGGCACCGGACAGGGAAGAGAACCGAGTATCCGTGCGATTCAGGCGTGCGACGTTGACATCACGCTGATCAAAGACGTGTCGCCGATTCCGCACAACGGATGCCGTCCGCCCAAACGCAGAAGACTGTAATCAAGGGAGGTAGAATATGAAATACACAGGTCCCGTCTGCCGTTTGTGCAGACGCGAAGGATGCAAGTTGTTTTTGAAAGGGGATAGATGCTATTCCGAAAAATGCGGATTGAACAAGAAACCCAACGCGCCCGGCGTACATGGTGCGGGCAGAAAAAAACCGTCCTCGTACAGCATTCAGTTGCGTGAAAAACAAAAAGCAAAGAGAGTATACGGTCTGACCGAAAAGCAATTCCACAAGTATTATACGATGGCTGAAAAAATGCGCGGAAATACCGGTGAAAACATGCTTATTCTGATCGAAAGAAGACTGGATAACGTCGTATACAGAATGGGTATCGGCGTCAGCCGTGCGCAAGCGCGTCAGTTGGTCGGTCACGGACATATCACCGTAAACGGCAAGTCGGTCAATATTCCGAGTTATCTTACCAAAGCGGGCGACGTCATCGCCGTCAAAGAGACGAAGAAAGAAAAGGCTTTCTTTACCGAATTGAAAGACAGCAAAATCAGCAACGCGATCGCTTGGGTTAAATTCGACACGTCCACGCTTTCCGGCTCTATCGAGCGTCTGCCCGAACGCAGCGATATCGATATGGCGATAGCGGAACACATGATCGTCGAGTTGTACTCGAAGTAATCGTCGCCGACGACATAAATAGACAGGAGGATTTTAGTCACAATGATGGAAATCGGAAGACCAAAACTGACGGAAATCGTGGGAGCGGACGAATCCCAGGCGAGTTTTATCGTAGAGCCGCTTGAACGCGGATACGGTACTACCATCGGCAACGCGCTCAGAAGAATACTTTGCACCGCCCTTCCCGGCGCGGCAATCGTAGGCGTGGAGATCGAAGGCGTCAGACACGAATTCAGCACGATTCCGGGCGTCAAAGAGGACGTGGCGGAGATTATTCTGAATCTGAAAGAAATTGCGGTCAAAGTCTTCTCGGAAGACTTGTTCACCCAGCAAAAAGTCAGACTGCACAAAGAGACGGGCGGTATCGTTACGGCGCGTGATATCGAATTGACAAGCGAAATCGAAATCATGAATCCGGACGCGTTTATCTGCACCCTCGAAGACGGCTATACTTTGGATATGAAACTGAATATCGGCACCGGCAGAGGATACGTCCCCTGTTCGGCAAACAAACCGGCCACCTCGCAGCCCCTCGGATATATTCCGATCGACTCGCTGTTTTCACCGGTCGTTGCCGTCAGTTATTCCGTAGAAGCGACGCGTGTCGAACAGTCGATCGACTATGACAAACTCACGATCAACGTAAAAACCAACAAGACGAGTTCGCCCCGCAAGGTGTTGAGTCTCGCCGCCAAGATCATGAGCGATCATATGAAACTTTTCGTTGACCTTGTGGACGATATGGACAGCGTCAGCATCCTCGTCAGCAAAGATAACGACGAGCAAAACAAGACGCTTTATATGAGCATCGAAGAACTCGACCTCAGCGTCCGCCCGCTCAATTGCCTCAAGAGAGCCGGCATCTTCACCGTTGAAGACCTCGTCGCAAGAACCGAGGACGAAATGTTGAAGGTCCGTAACCTCGGGCGCAAATCGCTTGACGAAGTTATTGAAAAACTGGAAAAACTCGGTCTGTCGTTGAGCAACAAAGACGAGTAAGGAGAAATAAAATGGCACAGAATAGAAAATTGGGAAAGAGAAGCGACCAAAGAATGGCTATGCTGAATAATCAGGCGGCGGAATTGCTTTGGTACGGCAAAATCGAGACCACGGTAGACAGAGCGAAAGAAGTGCGCAAAATCGCCGAAAAGATGATTACGCTCGCGATCAATACGTATACGGACACCGTTAAGGTAACCAAAGAAAAACTCAACCAAAAGAACGAAAAGATCAACGTTGAGTTCACCAACGACGGACCGAAAAAACTCGCGGCAAGAAAAGCGATGATGGCGGTTCTTCCCGACTTGCAGGAACAAAAAGCCCCGAAGGAGAGCAAAGACAGTTTTCGCAAGAGAACTGCCGATATCAACCATCCGTTGATCGAAAAACTCTTCGGAGAATATGCCCCGAAATACGCCAAAAGAGCGGAAGACAAGGGCACTGCCGGCGGATATACCCGTATCGTGCGCGAAGGCGGAAGACACGGCGACAACGCGGAACTCTGCGTTCTCGAACTCGTCGACTGATGCGGCGTAAAAGGTAAACAAACAAAAAAGGTTCGGATAAAAAAATCCGAACCTTTTTTCATGGCAATATCCCCGAGCGATCGGGGGATATTTTTATAGGCTTGACGTTTGCTGAAATCGGTGCGCGTGATATTGACAAAAAGGCAATATAATAGTATTATTAGTATAGAAAAGTTTATTCGCTCGCTTACGCGCGCGCACGAGGAAGGAAATAAGATATGAAAAACAAAAAAGGAATCTTGCTTGTACTTGCATTTTTGACGCTTCTGACGTTTTCGATGGCGGGGGTGGCTTGCTCGACCGGTAAAATTGTTATTTCCTTCAACGCGCAGGGCGGTTCGGCGTGCGATCCTATCGATATTACCGAATATGCGGAAGACTATCTTACTTTGCCCGAGCCGACGAAAGACGGGTATATCTTTGTCGAGTGGTGTGCCGACAGAGGGGGTAGCGAATCGATCCGTAATCCTCTGCCGAAGGCGTCTTTTCCCGAACGGTCGGTGACGTATTACGCTTCCTGGCGCGAAGCGAAGTTCAGCGTGCAGTTTGTCGTCGGCGGCAAAACAATCGGAGAGGGAACGTATAAGTACGGCGCGAAGATCGAGAAGAAAGATTTTCCGTCCCTTGCCGAATACGACGGATACGTGTGGGAAGAAGAGGGGACGTACACCGTCACGTCGAATAAGACCTTTACGGCAAAGTACGTCAAAGAGCAGGAAGAAACAACGACGGAATACACCGTCTCGTATATGGTAAACGGCAAGCAGTATCTGTCGGCGAAAGGAAAGAGCGGCACGGCTTTGACTTTGCCCGAAGTACCGACGTCCGGCGAGGGCAGTTTCTTTGTCGGTTGGAGCAGAGCCGAGGGCGGAGCGACGGAGAGTTCGCTTCCGACCGAAATCGGGAAAGAAAATCTCACGTTTTACGCGATTTTCCGTCAGGTGCCCGACGGGACCGACTTTGTTACGTATAAAGTCAACGACGACGGCGAGACGGTCACGATTACGGGGCTTACGACGGTAGGCGCGTATCAGACGGAAATCGGTATTCCCGCGACTCTGGACGGCAAGAAAGTAACGGCGATCGGATATGCCGACGAAGAGGGCGAAAAGTCGGTAAACGATCTGCGCGTCTTCCGTTCGGTGACGGTTACGCGCGTGTTTGTGCCGTCGTCCGTCCGTTTGATCGGGGCGTGGGCGTTCTTTGACTGCACCGCGCTGAAAGAGGTGATTTTCAATACCGCAAGCGACCTTTACTACATCGGGAAAGGCGCTTTTGCCGGATGCGAAAAAATGGTTTCGTTTTCGTTGCCCGTCAAGGTGACGACGGTAGAAGACTATGCCTTTGCCGCAATCACGTCGCGCGAAACGGGCGTCGTTTCCGAAGCGGTCGAGGACGCGATGCCGACAAAGTGGCGCGGAGCGGCGCAGTATAAAGCGAGCATGGCTTTTTCATCCTTTACCGTCGGCGGCGGCTCGGTTTTGTCGAGAGTGGGTTCGTATGCTTTTTACGGGCTGACCGAATTAAAACGTTTGTCTTTGCCGAAGACGTATGACGACATCGATTATCTTTCCTTTGCCGAAAGCGGCGTGACGAGCGTCAACGTCACTTCGGGCGGCAGTCTTATTTCCGAAAACGGCGTCGTGTATTCGTCCGACCGTACCGTTTTGCATTATTATCCCGTTTGCGGTAACGGTATTTTTGCGGTGGCGACGGGCGTGCGTACGGTCAGTGCGAACGCTTTCCGCGGTAACGCCAACCTGCGCGAAATCGCCTTTCCTTCTTCGGTCGAAACGATCGGCGAGGGCGCTTTCAGCGATTGCAAACGGCTTTCAAAAGTTTCGTTCGAGAGCAATTCGCAGTTGACTTCGATTCGGGCGAGCGCATTTGAAGACTGTACGCTTTTGGGAGAAATCTCTTTGCCGGCGAAACTGACCGAACTGGGGCGGAACGCGTTCAGCGGCGACTATATGATGACGAGCGTTTTGTTCGAAGGGGACAGAGTGAAAGAAATCGGCGACTACGCCTTTTACGGCTGTCGGAGTCTGTTCTCGGTGACCTTACCGACGGCGGTGGAAGAAATCGGCGATTATGCCTTTTATGACTGCATGACGCTGGTGTACGTCTCGTTCGGCGATCGGCTTGCTTCGATCGGAAACTATGCTTTCTGCGACTGTTTGAGCCTCGAAACGGCGATTTTGCCGTCCTCTCTTCTGACTGTCGGCGACTATGCTTTCTGCGGTCAGAGCGGAAAAATGCTTGTCAAAGAGTATTATAACGACGACCTGGAACGTTTGCAAAGAATCGGGAAGTACGCTTTCTGCAACAATTCTCTTTCGCAATTCAAAGTGCCGAGCACCATAGTAAGCGGCGGACTCGGCGAATGCGCGTTCAAAGACTGCACCGCCATGACGACGTTCTCGTTCAACATGACGAGCGCGTACGACGCTTATAAAAACATTCCCACCGGCTTTTTGCAAGGCTGTAACGAATTAAAGCAAATCACGTTTCAGACGAATATCACCGAAATCGGCGCGTATGCCATGGAAGGATGTACCGCGCTGGAAAAGGTCACGTTCGCCAAGGACGAATCGGTCGGTTTGCAACGGATCCAAACGATCGGCGCGCACGCTTTCGAGGGTTGTACGTCCCTTTCGTCGAACAGCGGTAACGCGCAGATTATGCCTTCGTCGGTGACGACTTTGGGCGAGAGAGCCTTTGCCGGGTGCGTAAAACTGTCTACGATATACATTCCGAGCGAATTGACCGTTTTGCCGAAAGAGTGCTTTGCCGACTGTACCGCGATTTCCGAGGTGATTTATCTGCGTACAAGCGGTAAGGACGACGAAAGCGAGAACAACAAGTGCTCTTTGCATACGATCGGAGAAGGTTGCTTTTCCGGTTGTACTTCGCTCGGAGCGAAGACGGATATCGACGGCAACCCCGTTTACGTCCCCGTCAATCTGCCCGAATCGCTCGGTCTGAAAACGAACGGTCAAGGGTTTGTCAAAAATCCCTTTATCGGCTGTCCCGTGGCGATTTTTGCGTTCCCGAACGGAAACGAGAATCACCTTTTTGTATACGACGGTGTGATTTATTATGACGAAACCGACGCAAACGCGCGTGAAGACATATACGCTTTTCCGACGGCGAAGCAAAAGTCGGGGACGGTTTCCATCGAAAAAACGGTTCAGACAATTGAAGACTACGCTTTTTACGGGTGCGAATCGGACAAACTCGATTTTGTCGATAACGGTTCGGCAAACAACCGCGTCGATTTTGTCCCCGTGGAAATCGGCAAATACGCTTTTGCCGGAAGTCGGTTGACCGGCGTGACGCTTACGTCGCGCGTCGTAAAAGTGGGCGACTATGCTTTCGAACAATGCGCTTTGACCGATCTGGTCATCGACAGTCCCTATTACAGAGACGAAGGAGTCGTGGACGGGGAGACCTACTATTTTATCGATAAAGAAAAATTTGTAAATAATCTTTTGACGATCGGTGCGTACGCCTTTTATCAAACGACGATCGGCGCGGTTTATCTGCCCGAGCGCGTCCAAAAAATCGGCGAGGGCGCTTTCCGCGACTGCTATAATCTCGCCGACGTCGATTTGTCCGAAACGGGATATGTCGAAAACGGAAACAGTCTGACTCTCGGCGCGCATATTTTCGACGGCGATATCGCTTTGTTTTCTATCTCTCTGCCCGCTCGGCTCGTCTCTTTGGGCGATTACGCCTTTTCGGGCTGTTACAACCTCGGCACCGCGCTTTTTTCTACGGGAGCCGACGCAGGGACGGAAGCGCTGTCTATCGGACAGTACGCTTTCTATAACAATCACTACCTGTACGAATTGGAATTGCCGTCCAACATCACGGAAATCGGCGAGGGCGCTTTTTCGGCGAATACCCGTCTGACGTATTTCTATTTTCCCGAAAGTCTGACGAAGGCGGAGTCGCTGAAAATCCCCGAGAAAGCTTTTCTCGGCGACAGCAATTTGTACAGTCTGACCATACCGCACTACGTTTCCGAAATCGGCGAAAGAGCCTATTTTCGTACGAATCTGTCCGAAATTACGTTTGAATCGGGCAAACAGGAACTCGTTATCGGCAGTTATGCCTTTGCGGAAGCAAGCAATCTGAAAGAAGTCAATCTGCCCGACAACCTCGTGGAAATCAAAGAGCGCGCGTTCTTTGCGTCCGCGGTGGAAAAAATCGGCTATAACAGCGGCTATTATACGGCGCGTCTCCTTGTCTCCACCGTCGATTATCGCGCGGGCGAAACGATTACGGGGACGGTTTACGAAAAGATGGAAAAAGACTACGTCCCGACGACCGACAGGACGTACAGCGGCGTCAGTTCGTATTATGTGATGAACCCGATCGCCCGGTGCGTTAAGGGAGCGACGATCGAAGGAGAGGTCTTCCGTAAAGTGGGCGACATATACCGGCAAGAAGAAACCGGCAACTACGGCTACTGCGTCAAAATCGGTCCTTATGCTTTTGCCGAAACCGCCGTGGAGCGTGTCGAGTTGAATTCCCGTATCGATTCCATCGGCGAGGGGGCGTTCTCGTCTTCGCTTGTCAAAACCGCGGTGCTCGATTATAACAGCGACACAATCGCGGATAAAGCGTTTGAAAACTGCCTTTTCCTCGATACCGTCACCATCGGTCCCGCCGTTCACGTCGTCGGACGAGAAAGTTTTGCGCAAAGTTCGATTCGCGCTTTTCTCTCCATTGACGGCGGCGACGTCACGACGCTGAAAGAAGTGGGCGAAAAAGCCTTCTTTACGTCGGGATTAAGAGCGATTTCGACGCAATACGAATCGGAGGAAGTCACTATCGGCGAGAGCGCCTTTGAAAACTGCTCCGACCTTGTCACGGTTTCCGTCGTTTCGTATGAAAATCTGACCGTCGGTGCTTTTGCGTTCGGCGATTGCGGCAAAATGACGGAATTGCGCTTAAAATGCAGTCGCCTTTCGGTCGGGGACGGTTTCGCCTATTCGGCGACGTCGCTTTACGAGGGTTTCTCCGTTGAAGAATTCGGCACGAGCGCGTATACTTTTGCGGCGGACGAATCGGTGCTTTATTCCAAGAACAAGAAAAAAATCGTCTTTTATCCGGCAGGGAAAACGGGCTCGTTCATCGATCTCGGAGATGTGACGGAAATCGGACCTTACGCTTTTTACGGCAACACCTACCTTACCGGTATTCTGACGCTCAACAAGTCGGTTGCGCTCGGCGAAAAGGCGCTGGACGAGACGAACGGCAACCTGACGGCATACGTTCCGTCGGTATACGTCGTCGGATTTGCCAACGACTGGGGCAGAACGACAATGGCTTATAAAGACAACCTCAACGGGTACATTCTGACGGTGCAGAACTCGGGCGAATACTATGTGACGGGCTATCTCGGGACGCAAACGGAACTTGTTGTTCCCGCGAGCATATCCACTCCGGACGGAACGTACGTCATTACGGGTATCGATAAAGAAGCCTTTATGAACAACAAGAATCTGACGTCGGTATCCATACCCTCGGGCGTCAAGGTCATCGGCAACGGCGCGTTCCGTGGTTGTACCGGCTTGCGGACGGTGGAATTCGGCGAGAACGTAACGAGTATAAAGAACTACGCTTTTTACGGTTGCGTTTCCCTTAAAAACGTTATTTTCTCGGACAACAGTTCGGTCGGCAGTATCGGTTCGTACGCCTTTGCCTATTGTCCGCTGCTGGAAGAAATCGCTTTGCCCGAACGTCTCATGTCTCTCGGCTCGTATGTCTTTTCCGGCGACAGCCGCCTTGCGACGGTCACATTCGGCGAAAGCCTCGAAAGTATAGACAACAACGCGTTTGAAAGTTGCGTTGCTCTTGCAAAAATCACGCTGCCGGGCAGTCTTTCTTCTCTCGGCTCGTACGTTTTCCGCGGTTGCGACAATCTGATTTATATCCGTATGGAAGCAAACGCCGTACCCACGATCGCCGACAAGACTTTCTCGGGCGTACCGGAAAGCATTTTCTTCTTCGTTCCGGACGACGCGCTCGGCGCATACGGGACGAATAACAAATGGAGAAAGCATATCGATAAAATCCTTTCGTCCAAAGGGATGCAATCCGATTTGGACGCGCCTTTCGGGCGGTACGTTCTGGAAAATATCGGCGGTACCGAATACAAACTCGTCGCGTATATCGGCTCGGAAGACACTCTTTCGATCGCTTCTTATATCAGTAAGGACGTGCAGGTGACCGTCATCGGCGAAAACAGTTTCGGTCAGTTCATAAAACACCTGACGATCGAAGGGGGCGTGAAAGAAATCGAAAATAACGCGTTTACGTACGCAAAGAATCTCGAAACGGTAATATTCCCCCTGTCCGTCGTCAAGATAGGCAGTTATGCTTTTGCCAATTTGTCACAACTTCGTTCGGTGTCGCAATACTACGAAGCGACCGCTGAGGCGGCGCTGTATAAGAACGACTGGCAAAAAAATCACGGGCGGTTCTTCGTGCGGAGCGAAGAAAAGTATATCGTAGCCGGCAATGTTTATTCCGAGAGCCTTGTCTATTACAAGAATACGTATACGACCGAAGCGACCGCCGAGGCGGCGACGTTCAAGGGCGATTGGAGCCGTAATTACAGTCGCTACTATGTGCGCGGAGAAGACGGAAAGTTTTCGCGCGCAAGCGAGACGTACAACGCGACGACGACCTACTATAAAGAGAACCCGATGGCGCAGTATCTCTCTGCCGACAAAGAAGCGTCGAACGCGTCGGGAGACTGGGCGCGGAATTATATGCGTTTTTATGTTTGGAACGGGAACGCCTTTGTTATGGCGAGTACGTCTTATATCAAGAATCAGCCCTACTACCGCGCGACGTATATGTGCCTTGCCACGGACGAAGCGGCGGCGGTGGCATACGACTGGGAGATGAACTACGACGGGTTCTTCGTGCGCCAAAGCGACGGTACGTTTGTCGGGGCGAACAGAGTGTATGACATCGGCGAAGTGTACTATCGCGAAACCGAAATCGGCGTGCTGACGGAGATAGGCGATCACGCTTTCTATAATTGCGAAAAGATGAGAGAATTTTTCGTGCCGGCAAGCGTGCAGACTATTTCCAAATACGCTTTCTCGTGCGACGACAAGCATATAATGGCGTTTGAGAATATCGTTTTTGAGCATGACGACGTCGAAGGACTGCTGGGACAAAAGTTATATCTGGACGAATATGTTTTCGCACAGAACAGCCGTTTGTTCGCGTTGAAACTGAACGTCTTTGTTTCCCATATCGGCGAGGGGTGCTTTGCCGACTGCGACAACCTGACCGCGCTTTATCTGAATTACTATGTGGCGAGAGCGCAGAACTATCCGGTCGAGGGGATCTTTGCTTCGAGCGTGAAAGACGTCTTTAAGGGGTGTAACAAGTTGCTCATCGTTTTGCCGACGGCGGAAATCGCGGCGCGGTTCCGTACCGACTGGCAAAGAAAAAATATCGTCAACGAAACGGGCAAACTTGTCAATGCCAATATGATTTATAACGACTTTGTCTATTCCATATTCGACAGCGGAAACCGTTCCGTTACGATTTTCGGCTATGTCGGCAAGAACACGCGCGTGACGTTCCCGTCCGAAATCCGCGTTGACGACAATACGGTTTATAAAGTCGTCCGTGTCGGCAGAGACGAGAACAATATCGAAGATATGCCCAACGGCAACGTCGTCTCCAACGATGTGGTCGAGGTTACTTTGCCCGGCAGCGTCCAAACGATCGGTTCGGACGCGTTTTACGGGTGTAAAGGCTTGCAAAGAGTCGCGATCGAGGGCGAAGGACTGCTGACGATCGAAGAGGACGCTTTCCGCGGCTGTATCGCGCTTACGACGATATACCTGCCCAAGACCGTCCGCGAAATCAAGGACAGAGCCTTCTTCGGTTGCGCCGCCCTGTCCGGCTATAACGGCGGAGATACCGGCTTCCGTATAACCGATCTTAACGCGTCGAGTCTTGTTTTCGGAAAAGAGATTTTTGCCGAATGCGAATCGATGACATCGTTTACCTTGCCGCAACAACTGACCGCGCTCGGAGAAAGAGCCTTTGCTTTGTGCGTTAACCTCACAAGCGTTGCATACAACGACGACTTCTACGATAACGGTTCTTTGGTCGGCGACGTCTATCTGGAAACGGTTGGTGCATACGCGTTTTTGAGTACGGCGATTACGGAAATAAAACTGCCGCAAAAAACTTCGCGCGTCGGCTCTTTTGCTTTTGCCGACTGTCAGAACCTGCTTTCCGTTTATCTGTTCCGCGGTCTGAACGCTTCGGTCGCGGATACCACGGAGACCGACTCTACCGTATTCGGCGTAAACGAAGGCGGCGTCAATAATACCATACGCCACAACAATACGAAAGTATACGTCCCCGCGACGCAATTAAGTTATTACGAAAGGGGAACGGACGACGTATCCCGCAAGCCGTGGTCGCAAAAGACCATCGTCGTCAACAGTATGACGGGCGACTTCTCTTATAAAGTAATCGCCGGTACGTCCTATGTCGCGCTTACCGCTTATCGGGGAACCGAAAAGGTCCTTGAAATACCCGAAACTGTCGTTATCGGGAATGTGACGTACTATCCGAGAACGATCACCGCGCGCTTCGGCACGCCGATGCTGGAAAAAATCACATTCGCCAAAAATTCCCGCGTGACCACGCTTGAAGACTACGCTTTTGCCGGTTGCACAAGTCTTAAAGAAATATGGTTGCCCGGTTCGTCTTCCGACTGCTACATCGTGCGGGACGAGAACGTGACGGATAACCCGCTCCGGTTCGGCGAAAGAATATTCGACGGCTGTACCAATTTGACCGACGTACACTTGCCCATTTATATGGAAGTCGTACCGACATATTTCTTCTACAACTGCACTTCTTTGCAGGAAGTAACGCTGCCCGAAACGGTGACGTCTATCGAGACGGGCGCGTTCCGTGAGTGCGTCTCGCTTGCGCGTTTGAGACTGCAATTCAATTACCGCGACGGCATTCTGGGCAGCGACGTTTTTGTCGGTGCCGGCAGAAACGTGATCGGTGGGCTTGCCATAGTCGCGCCGAAAGAGACCTGCGGCAGTTTTGTGACGAACTGGTCGCGCGGCACAAACGATTTCTTTACCGTCTACTCGGCGGAATACCTGTACGGGGACTACCTGATCGTCAACCTGACAAGAACGGTCGCAGGGCAGAGCGGAGGCGCTTTGCAGACGATCGGCTATAATCTGATTCAATATCTGGGGAACGCCGACGTCGTTTCTTTGTCCGATCTGAATATGTCGGGACAGGAACTTGTGCTTGTCTCTTCTTCGGTCGGCAGCAATAATCAGATCGTAGGCGACGATATCGTGAACGCTTTTCTCGGGAAAGAGACGACGGTACGGTGGGGCGACTTTACGTTGCGGACCAACGGGCTCAGTTGGACGCTTGTCGGCTACGAGGGCGAAGAGGATATCGATTTGAGAAGTCTGCTGATTCTCGGTCGCAAGATAAGCGCTATCGACGGACAGTTCGAAACCGACGTGAACGTCACGGTCGATCCGAGCGTCGAATACGAAAGAAGTTTGCAAGAAAAAATCAAGTTTATATACACTATGGAGGCTGTAAAATGAGTACCTATTATACGGTAGACATCGCGGGCAGGAAAGAGGACTTACCCGTTTATAAAATCGGCGAAAACCTTTCTATCGCGTTTTTCAATTTGCACGGCGCGCAAGAACTGACCGAGTTTTGCGGCAAAAAACTTGCCGAAAGAATAAAAGAGACGGGCGCGGAAGTCGTCCTGACTGCCGAGAGCAAAGGTTTGCAACTTGCCCATTGCGTCGCGCGTGAACTCGGACAAAGTTTTTACGCCGTGGCAAGAAAAAGCAAAAAACTGTATATGCAGGACGGCATATCCACGACGACAAAGTCGATAACGACGGCGGGCGAACAGACTTTGTATCTTTCGGCGCACGACGTCAATCTTTTGAAAGGGAAAAAAGTCGCTATCGTCGACGACGTCATTTCCACGGGCGGAAGTTTGACAGGTATGGAAAAAATCGTTGAACTTGCAGGTGGAAAAACCGTTTGCAGAGCGTTTGTCCTCGCCGAAGGCGACGCAAAAGATCGCTCCGACGTCATTTATCTCGGACATATTCCGTTGCTGTAAAAAGGGAAGGAATGAGAGTAATATCTTTGGGGAGCGGTTCAAAAGGGAATTGCACCCTAATAACCAACGGTCGAAATCATCTGTTGATCGACGCCGGATTAAGTATACGGGTTATCCTTGCCAAACTTGCCGAAATCGGATTGAATGCCGGTGAAATCGACGCTTTACTGGTGACGCACGAACACAACGATCATATCCGTTCTTTGCCCGAAATCGCGTCCGTGTTACCCGTGTACAGCCACGAGGATACTTTGGAAGCGGCGGGCGCAGGCGTGACGATTTCGTATAAGCAGTGCGTCGATATCGAAGAAAAACCCTTTTCGATCGGTACGTTCGATATTTTGCCTTTTGCGATCAACCACGACGCGGCGCACCCTTTCGGATACGTCATCAAAGACGAAAACGATTCGGTATGCTATTTTACCGACACCGGCTTTGTCAGTAAAGGTGCGCTTGACGTTTGTCGCGGATGCAAAAAAGCGGTAATCGAGAGCAACCACGATAAAGAATTACTTCTTCGCGGTGTGTATCCCGAATATCTGAAAAAAAGGATTCTGTCCGACAAGGGACACTTGTGCAACGAAGAAAGCGCGCTGACCGCTGCCGATCTGATCGCTTCGGGCGCGCAAAAAATTATGCTTGCGCATTTGAGCGAAAACAATAATCTGTCTGAACTTGCTTACTGGACGACGCGCCGTTATCTCGATTCGGTCGGGATCGGCTACGGAGACGTTTCCGTCAAGGTCGCTTCGCAAAGGGATACGGTGGAATTATGATAGAAAAAGGGAGATTTTCACAGAACTTTTCGGCGGTGTGCTATCTTATCGCCGTCCTTTCGGGGACGATCATGTCCGCCGTTTTGGCGCTGTCTCTTCCGCAATACAACGAGGCGTATATCTATCTTTCTTATCTGCTGCCGCAAGTATGCTATATCGCGACTGTGGTTATATTCAGCGCCGTAAAAGGTATCCCAAAATCGTGTTTTTTACAAAAGAAAGACGTTTCGCCGATACACTTTCTTATGGCTCTTTGCGTGGGGCTCGGGTTGTTCTTTTTTGCGCTTTTGCCGCAGTCGTTTTTAGACGGACTTTTGGCGAAATCGGGCTCGAACGCGCAGGTTGTCGTGCCGTCTTTTTCGACTCCGGGCGCGTGCGTCGCCGGGGTTCTTACCATTTGCATTCTGCCGGCTGTCGGGGAAGAACTGCTGTACCGAAAAGTGTTTTGCGACGGTATGGACGGCGTAAAGGAGTACGTCATCGTACTCCTGGGCGGACTGTTTTTCAGTTTTTCTCATTATAATTTGGCGCAGACGGTTTATCAATTCGTTTTGGGCGCGGTACTTTGTTTTATATATATAAGAACAAAGAACGTTACGTTGACGATGCTTCTTCATGCCGTCAATAACGCGCTCGCGCTATTTTTGCCGACCGTAACGGGCGTGGATATATGGGAAAACATGACCGTGCTTGCAATAAGTTGCGCCGCGGGGGCTATACTATTTACTGTCGGTATGCTGTGCTTTTTCCGCTTTTGTCCGAAAAAGACAAAAGAAAACCTCGGCGTCGAGCGTGCGACGGGGTATTTGATCGCCGCGGTGGGGCTCCTTTGGGCAATCAGCGTCGCGGTCAGTTTTGAAATGTGAGGGGAGGAATCGATGACAAAGACTTTTAAGGTGTGTACGATTTTTTCGATATCGGCGGTGTGGTTGGTGTTGATGCGGATCGTTTTTTCCTATCTGAATATCGGAGATTATCTTTCGGGGTGGTTGTTCTCCTTTTTCGTACAGGTAGTCGGTATGGGCGTAATCCCGCTTGTTTTGTATGGGACGTGGGTAAAAGAGGACGTCACCGTCGGGTTCTCCATTCGTTTTCGTCTTCATCCGCTTGTTTATCCGATCGCGATATTGCTCGGCTTTTTGGTCAGTATTCTGCTGATCTCCACCTCGGCGATCTGGCAGACTCTTTTGACGCTTATCGGGTTCAAAGTCGGCGGTAGCGTGGGGACCGTTTACCCCGAACGAAACGCTACCGGCGTGTTTATTCTGGAACTCGTCACAACCGCCGTTTTGCCCGGCATTTTTGAAGAACTCAATTATCGCGGATTGGGTATGGCGATGTTTTCGGAGTGCAAAAACGAAAAAAAAGTCGCGCTGTTGATCGGCGTTTTGTTCGGGCTCGGGCATCAGTTTGTTATGCAAACGGGATATGCCTTTGTCGCGGGCGTTGTACTCGCGCTTGTCGCGCTCCGTACAAAGAGCGTCGTGCCGGGTATGATTATCCACTTTATCAATAACGCCATCAGCGTCGTTTCCGGCTATTCGGAGCAGAGAGGGGGCGTGTTCTTTGCGGTGCAGAGCAAGGTGCACGAATTTCTTTTTTCAAACTGGCTTATGTTACTGCTTACGACGGCGGTGACGGTCGGTTTGATCGTTTTGCTTTTGAGGGCTATAAAAAAACTGTCCGAACCGCGGAACGAGGCTTGCCCGGAAGGGAGCGAAAACTATTATATACCCGATAAAATGCGCTATGTGGACGAACTTTTCGGTAAAAGTCAACTTCCGACAAACAAACTATCCGCCAAGCCGAAGTGGTACGAGTTTGCTTCCCTTTACGGGGCGACGGCGATTATGGCGCTTGTTACGCTCTTTACTTTTATGTGGGGGATGTGGCGGTGATTAGGATCAATATTGTCGCCGTGGGCAGGATGAAAGACTCCTACTTTGAAGAGGCGGTCGCCGAGTACGTCAAGCGCGCTTCGCGTTTTTGTGCGGTGCGCGTCATCGAAGTCGCCGACGGAAAAAGCCCCGAAAAAGAGGGGGAAGAAATTTTGCAAAAACTGTCCGGGTGCGTTATCGCGTGCGACGTGAAAGGAGAACTGATATCGAGCGAGGACCTCGCGGCGATGATACAAAAGAAAAGCAATATCGGCAAAAGCGAATTGACCTTTGTCATCGGTGGCAGCGAAGGACTGTCCGATGAGGTCAAAAAAAGAGCGGAGGAAAAAATCTCGTTCGGGCGCGTCACGTATCCGCACCGCCTGATGCGGGTAATCCTTTGCGAACAGATATACCGTGCGTTTACCATTATAAGCGGCACGCCCTATCATAAATAGATCGGTCGGTATGCGTTTTTTGTCGGTCGGTACTGAAACGAACTTCCGACGCGTATACTATACGATATGAAAAAAGAAATTATCGGTTACACCCGTTTCGGACGGGAAATACCCCTCTTCCGCTCGGAAAAGGGGCGCGCCGACGTGCTTGTCGTAGGGGGCGTACACGCGCGGGAACATATCACGGGCGATTTGATTCGTTTGCTGATGGAGGAAAACGCGAACATTGACTGTATCCCCGTTCTGAATATCGACGGGGCCGAACTTGTCAAAAACGGTTCGGCTTCGGTAAGCGATCGGGCGTGGCGAAAAGAATTGATTCGTTTGAACGGCGGCGAAGACTTTTCGCAGTGGAAAGCAAACGGCGTGGGCGTTGACATTAACGTCAATTTTGACGCCGATTGGGGCGAAGGGGAAAAGAACGCGACCAAAGCCGGACCGTCCGATTATATCGGCGCCTTTTGTGAAAGCGAGCCCGAAACACACGCCGTGTGCGAGGCGATACGACGCGGTGGGTACAGCCTTGTTATCGCTTACCATACCCTCGGCGAAGAGGTGTATTGGGGCTACGAATGGAATTACCGCCACTACGAGCAGGCAAAGCGCGCCGCCGAGAAACTCGGCTATCCGTTGAAGCGGAGCGAAAAATCGTGCGGCGGACTGAAAGACTGGTACAGTCTGCACTTTGACGGACTCGGACTGACGATCGAGGTCGGCAAAGACGAATGGGGACATCCGTGCCCGAACGAAAAACTGAAAGAACTGTATCTCGTCCACCGCGGCAGTTTTGCTTTGTGGGAAGAGATTGGGGGAGAAATTGCACGAAAAATACATGAAAGAGGCGATAAAACAGGCACAGAAAGCCTATGAAGAAAACGAGGTGCCGATCGGTTGCGTAATCGTTTGCGATGAAAAAATCATCGTACGGGCAAGGAACAGTAAAATCCGCGACAATGATTCGACCGCGCACGCAGAACTCGTCGCCATCAAAAAAGCGCAAAAAAAACTCGGCACGAAGTATCTTTACGACTGCACGATGTACGTTACCGTCGAGCCGTGCGCCATGTGTGCCGGCGCATTGATTAACGCGAGAATGGGGCGTCTTGTATACGGAATAAAGGAGCCCAAAACAGGCTGTTGCGGAAGTTTGTACAATCTGATCGGCGACGGGTTGCACAACCATAAAGTAGAATGCGAAAGCGGAATGATGAAAGAAGAATGCGAAAAAATCATGAAAGACTTTTTTGCCGAGAGGAGGAAAAAATGCTGATAGTCGGTCTGGGGAATCCGGGAGACGAATATAAAGATACGTTGCATAATTGCGGCTTTGCGGTCGTGGACGCTCTTGCGGAAAAACTTGGGAAGAAAATAGAGAAGTTAGAGTGCCGCGCTTTGACGTGCGTGACGCAAATTAACGGCGAAAAAACGGTGCTTGCAAAGCCTCTTACTTATATGAACGAAAGCGGCGTGGCGGTGGCGAGCCTGATGGCGCGTTATCACATGACGCCCGATGACTTGATCGTTTGTTACGACGATATCGATATCGGGCGGTACACGGTGCGGGTTCGGCTATCCGGGAGCGCCGGGACGCATAACGGCATGCGTAGCGTCGTGGCGGACATCGGCACGGAAAAGTTCCGTCGTTTGCGCGTCGGTGTAGGCGGGAACGAATACGACTTGAAAGATTATGTTTTGAGTCGTATTACCAAAGAGGATAAACCGCATTTTGCCGAGGTCTTTTCCAAAGCGGCGGACGTTTTGTACACGTATCTGACGACGGGTGACGGCGATCGCCTGATGAGAGAGGGTAATTCGATTCGGTAAAAATGCTCGATCCTGTTTTCAGCCCGACTTCGGGCGTTTTGTATACAATTCAAGAAAGCCTGCGGCATAAAAAAAACGTTTGTGTTTTCGGTGCGGCGGAGAATGCGCGTATGCATATCGCCACGCTGCCCGAAAAGCCGTTTGTCTACGTCGTTTCCGACGTTACCGAGGCGTTGAACGCGGTTGAGAGACTGTGCGAATACAGTGGCAGAGACGTCCGAATGTTGCGCGGCGGCACGGACGCGTTGATTTCGGCCAAAGGCGTCGACTACGGCGCGCTTTACGCTCGCCTTTCTCTCCTTTCCGATCTTGCGAGCGGCAAATCGTCCGTCGTGGTTACGACCGAAACCCTGTTGCAACGGTTTCCGTCCGCGGAGCGACTGCTCGGCAATATCATACGCGTCAAAATAGGCGACGTCGTCGACGTGGGCAAACTTGTCGACCGTCTTTCTTTTGCCGGATACAGTGCCGGTTCGATAGAGGGACAGGCGACTTTTCGAGTGCACGGAGACACGTTGGACCTGTGGCAAATCGGCGCGGAGAATCCCGTCCGGATTATCTTTTTCGGCGACGAAGTGGAATCAATCAGACGGCTTTCGCACGAAACGATGCTTGGCGAGGGAACGGAAGAAGAAATCGTCATCTATCCCGCGACCGACATATTTTTAACGGAAGAGGAAGCCAAAAGGGTTGCTATGGCTGCCCAAAGATTCAAAAAGAACGCACCAAGCACGGTTGTGAGCCGCTTGAACGAAGAGACGCAGCGGCTGCTTTTATCGCCGTCGTCTCCGCTGAATACCTATTTTTTACCTTTTCTTGACGACTATACCACGACGCTGTTTTCTTTTCTGCCGAAAGACGCCATGATAGTCTTTGACGATTCGCGCCGTACCGAAGACAAACTGAAACTGGTACGGAATACCTTTTTAACGCGCGTCGAAGAAATGAAAAAAACGACGCATTTATCCGCACACGCCGATTCGATTTTTTCGATGGAGCGTCTGAACGCTTATAGCGTCCCCGTGCTTGGATTCGACCGTATCACGGGCAGAGTGGGCATGTTTACGCCGCAAGAAATATTTACCGTAAATTCTCTCGCTTTGCCGCGCTTTTACAGCGACAGCGAGGGCTTTTTCGAGCGGGTGAAACAGCATAACGTGTCGGAAATCAAAGTGCGCGTATACGTGCCGAGCAAGGAAGCGAAGGAGTCGCTTTGCGACGCTTTTGTCGAACACGGAATCGGTGTGCAGGAAAACTCTCCGGACGCGCTTTTGTCCGTTTTGGTCGGGCAAATCGGATACGGTTTTTCTTATCCGACCGAAAAACTCGTTTGCGTCGGTATCTATGACCTTATGCGCCGCGCCACGGCGGCTGTCAGAAGCGAAAAGCGCAAGCGCGTCGTGTTTGAAATGCCCGAAAAGGGCGATTATGTCGTTCACGAAAAATACGGTATCGGACTTGCGGAGGGGATGCAGCGGATAACCAATTCTCTCGGCGAGAAAGATTATTTTGTCATTTTGTACCGAGACGGCGACAGACTGTATCTTCCGTCCGAGCAATTGAGTGCGGTCGAAAAATATACGGGCGAGGATAAGCCGAAATTACACCGGCTGGGCGGCGCGGAATTCGAGCGCGTCAAAAACCGTATCCGCGAAAGCGTCCGTGAGATGGCGTTCGACTTGCTGAAATTGTACCGATCGCGTCACCAAAAACAGGGACATATTTATCAACCCGATACGGTGTGGCAAAAAGAGTTTGAAGAAGACTTCGAGTTTGCGGAGACGGAAGATCAACTTGCCGCTGTCGCCGATATCAAGAGCGACATGGAGCGCGGCAAAATAATGGATCGCCTTCTTTGCGGCGACGTCGGATACGGAAAAACGGAAGTCGCCCTCCGAGCCATTTTCAAAACCATCATCGAGGGTAAACAAGCCGCTTTGCTTGCGCCGACGACCATTTTGGCGCAACAGCATTATAATCTTCTTTGCTCGCGTTTTAATAAATATAAAATTAAGGTAGACATACTGTCAAGATTTGTGCCCCAAAGTGAGCAAAAAGAGGCGTTGAAGCGCATTGCGGCAGGGCAAACGAGCGTCGTCGTGGCGACGCACAGACTGCTGGGTGACGATATTGTTTTTCACGATCTCGGCTTGCTTGTCCTGGACGAAGAACAGCGGTTCGGGGTGGAGCAGAAAGAAAAACTGAAACTGTACCGTAACACCGTCAATATTTTGAGTTTGTCCGCTACGCCCATTCCGCGCACCTTGCATATGGCGCTTTCGGGCATACGCGATATTTCCGTATTGGAGACGCCGCCCAAAGAGCGGTTGCCGGTGGAGACGTACGTCACCGAGTATACCGACGCGCTTTTGAAAGACGCCGTGGGCAGAGAGATCGCGCGCGGTGGACAGGTGTTTGTTTTGTACAATCATGTGCGCGGTATCGAGACGTTTTACGAACACGTCTGCGACGTGCTGGGGGAAGGCGTGACGGTGACGTATGCGCACGGTCAAATGGAAGAGACGCTTTTGGAAGACAGAGTGCGGCTTTTTTTCGAGGGAAAAGCCGACGTTCTATTATCGACGACCATTATTGAAAACGGCGTCGATTTGCCCAATGCCAATACCATTTTCGTACTGGACGCCGACAGGCTCGGTTTGTCGCAAATGTATCAACTGCGCGGTCGCGTGGGCAGAAGTAACGTGCTCGCTTACGCCTATTTTACCGTGCCGGAAGGAAAGGTCCTGACGTCGAACGCTATCAAACGACTGGAAGCGATTATGGACAATACCGCGCTCGGGAGCGGGTTCGGCATAGCCATGCGCGACTTGGAAATACGCGGCGCAGGCAACGTGCTCGGGCGCGAGCAGCACGGTCAAATGGAAAAAGTCGGTTACGAAATGTATCTCAGGCTCGTACAGGAAGGAATCGACGAAATGCAGGGCAAATCGACGGTGCGACTTGCCGAAACCGAAATTACCGCCGAGGGCGATTACGTCTTGCCCGAAAAATTTATGCCCGATCCGAAAGCACGCGTTTCTTTTTACAAAACCGTCGCCACGCTGTCGAGTGAAGAAGAGGGAAAAGCCTACTATCGTCATATCCGCGAGGTGTACGGCGATCCGCCCGAAAATCTACAAAATATTATAAAAATCGCCGTGCTGAAAAACATGGGACAGCGGCTTGGCGTGAAGACGATCCGGATTGCGTCAACGTGCGAAATACGCTTTGCCGACAGTTCTTGCATGACCGACGAAAATCTGTTTGCCGCGTTGGAAAAGTTCGGTAAGTTCGGTACGCTTCTGAATCCGACCGATCCGCCGTCCGTTTCTTTTTCTTATAAAGGCGACCTGAACAAAAAAATAAATCTCGTTTTACAGTTTCTGCAAACGATGTA
This sequence comes from Clostridia bacterium, assembly GCA_045601385.1. GTDB lineage: Bacteria > Bacillota > Clostridia > Christensenellales > DTU072 > CAG-1782. Next base: position 182,928 of record JAZRZM010000004.1, read on the forward strand.
AAACAAACGCTATAACGTAAAAATTTTCATCTTCCGTAAGTGGAAAGAAGAGTTCTGATAAACGCGTGGTCTATCTCGTTGAGCGCATTATAGTTCGTCCGATACCGCCAGCACCCGGTGGCAAGTCCGGGTGTGTTCATGCGCGTGTCTCCGCCGTAGCCGCATAAGTCTTGCATGGGAATTATGGCGAGTTTTGCGCAGGAAGAAATGACTTCGCGGATGAAACCGCGCGTTGCGGGACAGTTCCCGGCGCCGTTTGCCCAACCGATATGCGAGTCGCAACCGACATAGCGCAAGGCTTCTTGCAAAGTCGCTTGGTCGAGTGACATCAGCCAGCCGAGCGTCGTATCGTTGTCGTGCGTCGCCGTATATGCGACGCAGTTTTTGTCGTAATTGTAACTCAGGTGCGGATTTTCTTTGTCTCCGTCGAAGCCGAATTGCATCACGCGCATGCCGGGGATGTCGGTATCCCGTAACAGTTTTCGCACGTCGTCATCGATGATCCCGAGGTCTTCGGCAACGATTCGCAAAGACGGTATTTCTTTTTTCAGGATATCAAACAGTTCTTTTCCGGGACCTTTTTTCCATTTTCCCGTTTTTGCCGTTTTTGCGTCGGCAGGGACCGCCCAAAAAGACGCGAATGCGCGGAAGTGGTCGATCCGCACGATGTCGTAGAGTTTGGCAAGGTGTTTGAGGCGGTTTGTCCAAAACCGATAACCGTCTTTTTTCATTTTTTCAAAGTCGTATAGGGGATTGCCCCACAGTTGTCCGTCTTCGCAGAAATAGTCCGGAGGCACGCCGGCTACTTCGGTCGGCTTGTGATTTTCGTCGAGCAAAAAGGCGTTCGGCTCCGCCCACACGTCTACGCTGTCGAGGCATACGTAAATCGGTACGTCGCCGAATATCTCGACGCCGACGCCCTTGGCATAATCGCGTATCCGTTGCCATTGGGTAAAGAAGAGGTATTGTTCAAAGCAGTAATAGCCGAATTTTTCGGGCATTTCTTGCAAGACTTCTTTTGCGGTGCGGTCGGTATGCTCGCGGTATTGTTCATCCCATTCGAGCCAACTTTTTTGCCCGAATTTCTCTTTCAGACACATAAACGCCGCGTAGTCGTACAGCCAAGAGGCGTTCTCTTGCGAAAAAGCATCTATCTTTTTTTGCAATTCGTCGGTGCGCCGCGTATAGGCAAGACGGAGGAGATGCCCTTTTTTCTCCCGAACAAAGTCGTAGTCGGTCAGGTAATAGGCTTCGGGACGTTCGCATGAGGCGATTTCTTCCTTGGTCAGCAGTCCGTCGTCTAACCGTTCGAGGTCAACGTATAAATAGTTGCCGGCATAGGACGAGATGCCGCAGTAGGGCGAATTGCCCCAGCCGAGCGTCGTGATGGGCAGAGTCTGCCACACGCGGAAACCCATCCCCGAAAATTCGCCGAGGAAATGTTCTATATTGCACGAAAAATCGCCTATGCCGTATTTCCCCGGAAAAGAGGAAACATTCAGAAGTACGCCGCTTTTACGTTTTTCCATAAGTACCGCTCCTTTTTCGTCCCCTTTTTGCGGACGAATGCATCTGTATTTACAGTATAACACATCCGAAGTTTTTTTTGAAGACCAATCGCTTGTAAAAAAAATTTTGACGAACGTGAAAAAAAATATACGGAATGGGTTCCGTAAAAATAATTGATTTTCGGCGCAAATGTTGCTATGATAAAAACATACGGAAAACAGGAGTTTTTAAGTTATGAACGAATTGGAAAAGAAAATCGTCTGTCTGTTGCAGGAAAACGCAAGATACAGTGAAAAAGAACTTGCGGTGATGACCGGAAGCGACGAACAAACCGTCGTAAAGACAATCGCCGCCCTCGAACAAAAAGGGATTATTCTCGGTTATACGGCGGTCGTTAATCACGAAATGGTCGACGAACTGTGCGTTAACGCGCTTATCGAAGTCAAAGTCACGCCGCAGGCAAGAAGCGGTTTCGATTCTTTTGCCGAAAAACTGTCCCGTTTTGAAGAAGTAAAATCGGTTTATCTGATGAGCGGGACGTATGACCTGTCCATTCGGTTGGAAGGAAAAACTTTGCGCGAGATTTCTTCTTTCGTCGGGGAAAAACTTTCTTCGATCGAGGGCGTCACGTCTACGGCAACCCATTTTATTATGAAACAATATAAGGAAAACGGCGTTACGATGGAGAGCCTCGGCGCGAAAAAACGTCTGCCGATTACCCAATAAAAAGATATGGAATACGATCGATTTATCGGCAGGACGGTCGCTTCGTTGCAGCCGTCCGGCATACGAAAATTTTTCGACCTTGTCGCCGAATCCGACGCGCCCGACGTCATTTCGTTGGGTGTGGGTGAACCTGACTTCGATACGCCAAAAGACGCGCGCGCTTTTGCGGTGCGTATGATCGAAAAAGGACTCACGCAGTATACGGGCAATAAAGGTATGCCGAAGTTGAGAAGTCTTATTTCGGATTACTATTCTTGTCGCTTCGGTATCCGTTACTCGTCCGAAAAGGAAATAATGGTGACGGTCGGCGCAAGCGAAGCCATCGACCTTGCTTTGCGCGCGACGGTCGAAAGCGGCGACGAGGTGCTGATTCCGTCTCCGTCGTACGTCTCGTATTGCCCGAATGTTCTTCTCGTCGGCGGCAAGCCGTCGGAAGTACCGTGCTTGGAGCAAAACTCCTTTCGACTGACGGCGGACGACGTGAAAAAATATTGCACCGATCGGACAAAAATATTGATTCTTCCTTATCCGAATAATCCGACGGGCGCGATACTCGAAGATAGCGACTTGAAAGAAATAGCGAAAGTCTGTATTGAAAAAGACCTGCTTGTAATCAGCGACGAAATCTATGCCGAACTGACTTATACCGACGTCGGACACGTCTCGATTGCGTCGATCGACGGTATGCGCGAGAGGACGATCGTCATCAACGGTTTTTCCAAAGCCTTTGCCATGACAGGCTGGCGGCTCGGCTATCTTTGCGCGCCCGAACCGCTCTTGCACGCTATGTACAAGATTCATCAATACGTCATCATGTGCGCCCCGACGCCGTCGCAGTACGCCGGGCTGTCCTGTTTGGAGACGGGATTGGAAGACAACTTTTCGGCTGTTGAAAAAATGCGCACGCAGTACGACTTTCGCAGGCGCTTTCTTTTAGACGGGTTGAGAAACGCGGGACTTTCCTGCTTCGAGCCGCAAGGCGCGTTTTATGCCTTTCCGTCCGTTGAAAAATTCGGTATGACGGGAGAAGAGTTTGCCGAAAAACTTTTTGCCGAACAAAAACTCGCCGTCGTCCCCGGAGGCGCGTTTGGTCAAAGCGGCGTAAACCATATCCGCATTTCTTATGCATACAGCATCAAGGACCTTTCGACCGCCCTTGCCCGAATCGCCGAGTTTACCCGCACGCTGTAATTTTTTATCGAATAATTTTATAGTTGAAAGGGAAAGCGAAGTCCTTGCTTTTGCCGTTTCGGCAGATTTTTTCTCGGAATAAAAGATTGATTTTTGTATGGATGTGGGCAGGGTTGCCTTATTGGGGAGCAATAAAAAAGGTCGGAAGATTTTTTTTCTTCCGACCTCTTTGCTTATTTGGTATAAAGCAAAATCAGCGTTTATCGTCTTCCGTTTCGTCGTCGGTAAGGTCTTCGTCTTCGTCCGCGTCTTCGTCGTCTCCGTCGTCGGACAAGTCGAGATCGAAGTCGGCAAGGTCGTCGTCGGTAAGGTCGTCTTCTTCGTCGCTTCCTTTGCGTTTTCCTTTCTTTGCGCCGCTTTCTTCTTCGTCGTCTTCTTCGTCTTCGGACTCCTCTTCTTCCTGCATTTCTTCCAAAGACAAGCCGAGGTCGTCTTCGGGGAGGTCGTCGTCTTCCACCGATTCCAAAGAGTCTTCTTCTTCGTCGATGTCGCCCCAGTCGTCCGGTTCCAGGTCGTTTTCGGGTTTGACTTCTTCGCCCTTTTCTTCGGCTTCTTCCGCCGCGCAGGCACGGCAGACCGTTTCGCCGTCTTTCAATAAGTTGATGTGGCAGCGAGGGCAGAGTCTGCCTTCTTCCGTCTCTTCGATTTCTTCGTCGAAGTCCTCTTCATAGTGCGATATGCCACGCAGTTCTTCCTGACAAATTTTGCATAAGCTTTCTTCTTCCAAAATGTAATTCAGGTCGCACCGCGGACATTTTTTGTATTTTCCCATAATTCCCCCTTTTCTTGCTTCTGTTTTTAAGCGGATATATTATATTGACTAACACTCGTTTTGTAAACTGTTTTTATCGATTTTTTTTATTTTTTCGGAAAAATTTTTTTCGCTCGTTCGGCGGCGCGAAAAGGTCGGTTTGTCGGATTCGTTTTTATGTCGGCGATGAAAAAAAATTTCGGAGTTTTTTATTTTTTTTACAGTACGTGACATATTGTTTCTTTTTCCGTTAAAAACATTCTTTTTGACGGTTGAAAAAAAAATTATAAAAAGGTATAATAAAAAAGGTATTGGAAAAATGTCGGAAACAATTCGCAGCCCTCGGCAACAACGCGCTATCGACACAAAAAAACGTATCATCGAAGCGGGATACGCTCTTTTTGCGCGCGACGGCTATTATAACACGAATACGGCGGAAATTGCCAAAGAAGCCGGCGTCTCGACGGGGATCGTATACGGATACTTTCACGACAAACGCGATATCATGATCGAAGTGCTTCATATCTATACCGAGAGCATTTTTTTGCCGATCGAAAAGATGCTCGGAGAATTGACCTTGCCGCTTGACTGCGACCTCATTTTTTCACATGTTCTTGACGCGGTCGTTTCTTCACATAAAAAGAACGCGTCCATTCATGAAGCCCTGCACGCGTTGACGCATACCGACAAAGAAGTCAGCGCGCATTTTCTTCGTATCGAAGACGAAATGACGCAGGCCGTCGCAAGCCGTCTTGGCGAACTCGACGTGCAAAAGGACAACCTTTCCGAACGCGTCCATCTTGGGATACGCATTATCGAAGACTATGCGCACGAACGCGTATTCGATCGGCACGACTATATCGATTATGAGGCGATGAAGTCCCTTGTTATAAGAACGCTGAAAGGGCTGTTGGGAAAATAAATCGTCGCAAAACTATTTGTTTAGCATACCAAAACTTTTGTTTCGGAACAGCAAATAAGCATTTTTGAAAAATAATAGCGTGTGGAAGAGCCCTCCGCAATCCAAAAGGGGATTTTCTGCGCGCGTAAAAAAAAGAGGTATATATGGCAAAAAGAGTAAAGATTTCGTTTCTGGGCGGTGCCGCGGAAATAGGAAAGAACATGACCGTCATCGAGTACGGCGAAGACATCATCGTCGTTGACGCGGGACTGACTTTCCCCGACATGGACGAGACGCCCGGCATCGAATACGTCATCCCCGATTATAGTTATCTTATCAGCAATCGGGACAAAGTACGCGGCGTCTTTGTGACGCACGGACATGAAGACCACATCGGCGCGTTGCCGTTTGTTCTGCGCGATCTTGACGTGCCGGTATACGGCAGCGCATTGTCGCTCGGGATATTGGAGAGCAAACTGAAAGAAGCGCGTCTTGAAAAATACCGTTTGATTCCCGTAGGCGATCGCGAAGTGGTCGAGGCGGGCAAAATGTCGGTTGAGTTTATCCGTGTGACGCACTCTGTCGCGGGCAGTTATTGTCTCGCGATCAATACGCCCAAGGGCGTCATTTTTATGACGGGCGACTACAAAATCGATCATACGCCGATCGATAACAACCATATCGATCTGACGAGAATAGCAGAACTCGGCGAGAAAGGTATCCTGCTCCTTTTGGAAGACTCGACCAACGTGGAGAAAAAGGGATATAGTATGAGCGAAAGTCGCGTTTTTGACGCTTTGGACACTTTGTTTATGCAAAACAAAGAAAAACGTCTTATCGTGGCGACGTTTGCGAGCAACGTTCACCGCGTGCAACAGATCATAAACTGTTCGGTCAAGCACGGAAGGAAAGTCGCGCTTGCCGGCAGAAGTTTGCAAAAAATCGTCGATATCGCTTCCGAACTCGGAGAACTGCATTATCCGGACGGGACGATCGTATCGATAGATAAGGTCGAAGACATGGAGCCGGACGAGATATGCGTTATTTGTACCGGTACGCAGGGAGAAGAGAGCAGTGCGCTGACGAGAATGAGTCGGGACGACTTCCCCAAACTGTCCGTTTGCGAATATGATACCGTCCTGGTCAGTGCGTCGGCGATTCCGGGCAACGAGAAGACGATTTTTAACGTTATCAATAACCTGTGCAAACGCGGCGCGGACGTCGTTTATCAGGCACTTGCCGACATACACTCTTCGGGGCACGCGTGTCGGGAAGAATTGAAGACCATGCTCGCCTTGCTGAAACCGAAGTTTTTTATCCCCGTGCACGGCGAATATCGCCATCTGAAACTACACAGAGAATTGGCGATGGAAATGGGTATGCGAAGCAAAGATATCCTGCTTGTCGAAAACGGCAATTCGGTTGAGGTTGACGACGGCGACATTCGGTTCGGGTGCAATGTGCCGTGCGGCAGCACGCTTTTCGACGGCAATTATCTTGTCGAAGACGTCAATAATCTGATCGGGGACAGAAAAGCTCTTGCCGGAAACGGGTGCGTGACCTGCGTTGTTAAATTAAACGGCGGGGATGAATTTGAACCGATACTCGTCACGCGCGGAGTGACGATTCCCGACGAAGTGCGCCTGAATCTTGTGGAAGAACTGAAAATCGAAGTGACAAGCGGAAAACTTGCCGAAATCGGCTTTGAGAACAGCAAACAGTACGTTCGCAAGTTTTTGGCGAAGCGTTTGCAGAAAAAATTGGATAAGCGTCCCGTCGTGATTCCCATTGTTTTGGACGAATGACCGAAAAAGAACTGGACCTGATGCGGAACGACTATTTGCAGAGGCATATTCCCGTTATGCGTCCGAAGACGGCGCGACTGCTTGCCGAAGAAGTGGAACGGACGCAACCGAAACAAATTCTGGAAATCGGGACGTGCGTGGGACTGGGCGTAATCGAGACGCTTCTTCACTGCGACGGGTTTGTGACTACGGTCGAGATTGACGAAGACAGGTTGGAAGAGGCAAAGAAAAACGTTTCCGCGTTCGGCTTGACGGATCGCTGTCGTTTTATTTTGGACGATTGCAAAAAGGTTTTGCCGGCGATCGGAAACAACCGCTACGATTTCGTTGTCCTTGACGGACCGAAATCATACTATCGGGACGCGTATCCGATCGTTCTTTCTTTAATCGGGAGCGGAGGTAAAATCTTTATGGACGACGTCCTGTTTTACGGCTTGGTAGACGGCGAAGAAAAGCCGGAGCATAAACACCGTACCAATGTGATGGCTCTGCGCGAACTGTGGCAAACGATACAAACCGACGGGCGCGTTCGTTACACCCGATACGATATGGAGGACGGCGTAGTGATCGTCGAAAAACTGTAATGATGAAAAAACCGGAATTACTTGCTCCGGCGGGCTCGCCCGAACGATTTTTGACCGCGCTTCACTTCGGAGCCGACGCCGTATACCTCGGCGGAAAACGTTTCGGTCTGCGTGCCTATGCCGATAATTTTGCACCCGAAAAGATGCGCGAGGCTATCGCTTATGCGCATTCACTTGGGAAAAAAGTCTACGTCACCGTTAATATTTTCCCGAGAAACAACGATTTTGGCGAACTGAAACAGTATCTTTCGGAACTCGTTTCGTTCAAAGCGGACGGCGTTATTGTCTCCGACGCGGGACTGGTTTCCCTTTGTCTGAAAGATTTTTCCGCGCTGGACGTACACTTGTCGACGCAGGCGAACACCCTGAATAAGTATGCGGCGAAGTTTTGGGCGGAGCAGGGCGTTAAGAGAATCGTGCTTGCGCGGGAAATGCACCTTGACGACGTGAAAGAAACGGTCGACTACCTCGGCGGTATTGCCGAGACGGAAGCGTTTATTCACGGCGCTATGTGTATTTCTTACAGCGGAAGGTGCTTGCTTTCGTCGTATCTTACGGATCGTGACAGCAACCGCGGCGAATGCGTGCAGGCGTGTCGGTGGGAGTATAAAATCGGAGAAGTGAGTCGGAAAGAGTCGCTTACTTTGCAGGGAGACGACCACGGCAGTTATATTCTCAATTCCGCCGATATGAACACGATGCCGATTCTCGATAAAATACTTGACGCGGGCGTTACTTCGTTAAAGATCGAAGGCAGAATGAAGACGGAATACTACGTGGGCGTTATTACCGCCGCGTACCGCCGACGTATCGACGACTATCTAACCGGGAAAGAGTATGACGAAAGTCTCTTTCGGGAGACGCTTGCCGTCGGACACCGCGATTATACGACGGGCTTTTGGGTGGGCGACGCAAAACAGTGCTACGTTACGTCCCACCCCGACAATCCTTTCGCTTTTTGCGCGCAGGTTCTGGGACGGGACGAAGAAAGAGGGCTTATTCTTGTCGAACAACGCAACCGCTTTTTCGCCGGGGACGTACTCGAATACGTTTCGGCAAGCGAGGGCGTGGGGGAAATACGGGTAGAAGAAATTTTTGACGAAGAAGGCAACCGCGTGAGCGACTGTAAACTCGTTCAGCAAAAATTATGGATAAAATGTGATAAAAAGTTGCGAAAGTATGATATAATCAGAAAAGAACTGTAAAAAAGAGGAACACCGTATGCAAAACAAAAAAAATGTGGTATTTATTACGCCGCAAAGCGGGGACGGGCAGGCGGGCAAACGTCTGAAACGGCTTCTGAATAAGGACGCCGGTTATTCCTGCTCGATCGCAAACGAAAAGGATTTGCGCTGTTTTATCAGGACGGCGATTATCGATAAATTCGTTCCGACCGAATCGGTTGTGCGTAAAAAATATTTTGCTTTCCGAAGAAAACTGTTGGCAAAAAGGAAAGCCGATTTTTCTTACGGGACGCTCTTCGGTTTGCCTGAAAAAACGACGTTGCATCTGATTCGTCGCTTTATGCCGAAAGCCGTCGTCATATCCACGCCGCAGGCTCTGCGCGCCTGTTTCGCGGTCCTGAAAAAGAACGGCATGCAAAGTCTTATTTTCGTTCTGTTTTCCGACCTTTTTTGTCGCGAAGATTTGCCCATGTGCGACGACGTCTGTTATTTTGTAAATACGGAAGACGACCGCAAAAAACTGCTTTCGTGGGGCGTCAGCGAAGAAAAAATCGGTTTGGATCCGCAATGCGTTGACCCGGAAGAACTGCGTATAAATAAAGAAGAGGCACGCAAAACGCTCGGTTTGGATGCCGAAAAGAAGATTATTGTCGTTTATGCCGAGGATGGCGGCGCGGCGTTTGAAAGGATTTTGACGCCCTATATGACGGAAAATCATGAGGAAGAAATCTGGTTTCTTTGCGGACAGGATAAAAAAGCGAGGTCTTTTCTCGCCGGGTATAACGTCAATATGGCAAGCGACGAAAATGAGGACGACTGGTTTTCAAGCGCCGACGTTATCGTAACCGCACCCGACGTAAAACGAATCGGAAAAGCCTGCAAGCAGGGCAAGCAGGTCGTCGTATTTTGTCCCGACGGCGAAAAGGAACGCGCCGCGTATTTTTCCGCGACCTGTTCCGACTGCGTCAAAGGCGCCGAGGACGGAAAGAGTTTTGTCGGCGCGGTGGACGCTTGCGTTTCGACCGCGGACGGCACCGTTCGCTACGGTCTTGTCGATCTTCTTGCGGACGGCATAAAAGACCTTTTGTCCGCTTCGGTCGTTTTGCCGGACGACGAGCCGAACGCAATTCTGCCTGCGGAAGAGGAAGCCGAAAACGAATAGTTTTTCGGAAATATGTTATAATCTGTTTACAAACGGAAAAAAACATTCTATAATAAGTTAACGGTTGGAGCATTGTCCGACCGTTACTTTTTTGTCTTGAATAAGGAGATTTTTATGGAAAGACTGGTAGGTACCGTATCGAGAGGCATTCGTGCCCCCATCATCAGACAGGGTGACGATATTGTCGACGTAGTGGTTGACAGCGTGATTGCTGCCGAAAAAAGCGAAGGTTTCGGGTTTCACGATAGAGACGTCGTAGCCGTGACCGAAGCGGTCGTTGCCCGCGCGCAAGGCAACTATGCGAGCGTGAGCGATATCGCAAAAGACGTGCGCGGCAAATTCGGAGACGAGACGGTCGGCGTTATTTTCCCGATTCTCAGTCGGAACCGCTTTGCCATTTGCCTGAAAGGTATCGCCTCGGGCTTGAAAAAAATCGTCCTCATGCTCAGTTATCCGTCCGACGAAGTGGGCAATCACCTCGTCAGTCTCGACGACCTTGACAGATGCGGCGTCAATCCCTGGACGGACGTCCTCGACGAAGGGAAATATCGCGAATTGTTCGGATATAAAAAGCACACCTTTACGGGCGTCGATTACGTCGAATATTATAAGGATCTCATAAGGAGCGTCGGTTGCGACGTGGAAATCGTTTTTGCCAACGACTGCCGCTCGATCCTTTCGTATACGAAAAACGTCATTAACTGCGATATTCACACGCGTGCCCGCACCAAACGGCTGCTTCTTGCCGCCGGCGCGAACAAAGTGTTTTCGCTCGACGACATCATGACCGCCCCGATCGAAGGCAGCGGCTACAATGAAAGTTACGGCTTGCTCGGCAGCAACAAAGCGACGGAAGAAACCGTCAAACTTTTCCCGCGTAATTGCAAACCCGTCGTGGACGGAATTTGTCAAAAACTGTTTGAAAAAACGGGCAAAAAAATCGAAGTAATGATTTACGGCGACGGCGCGTTCAAAGATCCCGTCGGAAAAATCTGGGAACTCGCCGATCCCGTCGTTTCGCCCGCATACACCGACGGACTCGAAGGACAACCCAACGAACTGAAACTGAAATATCTTGCCGATAACGATTTCAAAAACCTTTCCGGAGACGCTTTGAAAGAGGCTATCAGTGAAAGGATCCGTCAAAAAGGAACCGACAGCCTCGTCGGGAAAATGGAGTCGCAAGGCACCACGCCCAGAAGACTGACCGACCTGATCGGCTCTTTGTGCGATCTTACCAGCGGTAGCGGCGACAAAGGCACGCCGATTGTCCTTGTCCAGGGATATTTCGACAACTATACAAAATAAAATAATGCGCGTAAAGAGACAGCCCGTACGCTTTTTTGTTCGGGTTGTCTCCGACGATTTATTCCGTAAATATTCTTTTAAGGATCGGATTTTACCGATCTTTTTTGTTTGCGGAACGTAAAAAACCGACGGAGCGTCCAAAGCGCATTTATTTACGCTGATGAAAACGAAAAAAAGATTGTGAAATACAATGAGGATTAAAATTATAGTTTTCTTCGGCTTTTGTGAAAACGTCGAACGTGCGTCAGTACGACTACGCTTCGTTTTCGCAAAAAATCAACGTGCTTATGCCACTCCGGAAAAAACGGTGACACATTGACAAAAAAACAAAAATATAGTATAACAAAGATAAATCAAAATAAAGGAAAAGAGGTAGGGAAAAATGCTTTCGGCAATAAGATTTACGGTGATTGAATTGACTTATATCGATCATCTTCTGGACTGGATCGTAAGGATCGTCCTCGCATGCATATGCGGTTTTATTATCGGATACGAAAGAAAAACGCGTTCGAAGGAGGCGGGGATTCGTACGCATGCCATCGTATGTATGGCGGCGGCGATTATGATACTTGTGTCGAAGTACGGATTTGCCGACATCACGATTAACGAGAGCGGAGCGCGCGGCGCGGATTCGGCGCGTGTGGCGGCGCAGATCGTCAGCGGTATCGGTTTTCTCGGTGCGGGTATCATTTACGTCCGCAGAGACATTTTGCACGGTTTGACTACCGCGGCAGGCATGTGGGCGACCGCCGGTATCGGTATGGCGATCGGTGCGGGCATGTACATCATCGGCGTCGTATCGACGCTCATTCTGGTTCTTTTACAGATTATTCTGCACCGTCCGATTAAACTTTTCCATGAGACGTCCCATCTTGTTTTGCGTGTGACGGCAAAACTTGAAGACGACAAGACTCTGGACAAAATCAAGGAGATATTCGAAGTAAAGAAGTTTTTGCAGGTCAAGACGACAAGGACGGACGACGGGTGCGTCGCCGTGATAGAACTTGCTACCGTCAAACAAATGAGCGCGAACGACATCTACGCCATTATCAACGCAAACGGTTTTATCACGTCCGTTGAACAAAACGAAGAATTATAACAAAAGAGGTATCCGTTTTTTATATTCGGGCATACTAATGTCCGAGAAAGGGGGAAACAGAGCGATGATGAAGATAGTGATTGTGAAAGCGGAAGACGTCGGCAAAGCGGCGTTTGAAGAGGTGAAAAAAGTTTTGTGCGAAAAGCCGGACTGTACGTTGGGACTTGCCACGGGTTCGTCGCCTTTACCTTTGTATCGTGAAATGATACGGGCGTATAAAGACGGTTTGTCTTACAGGAACGTGACGACCTACAACCTTGACGAGTACGTCGGTTTGCCCAAGACGCATGACCAAAGTTACTATTACTTTATGCACAAAAATCTTTTTTCCGAAATCGATCTGCCCGAAGAAAATACGCATATTCCCGACGGCACCGCGCCCGATATGGAAAAAGAATGCGCGCGCTATTCCGCCCTTTTGTCGGCGGCGAAAATCGACTTGCAGGTGCTGGGTATCGGCGGAAACGGCCATATCGCGTTTAACGAGCCCGGTACTCCTTTTACGAGCAAAACGCACACCGTTACGTTGACCGAAAAGACCGTCCTCGACAACGCGCGGTTTTTCGATAAAATCGAAGACGTGCCGCGGACTGCCGTGACCATGGGTATCGGAGAAATACTCAAAGCGAAAAAAATACTGCTGATTGCGACCGGCAAAAACAAAGCCGACGCCGTATATAAGATGATAAAAGGTCCCGTCGACGTATCTTGTCCCGCTTCGAGCCTGCGCGATCATCCCGACGTGACGGTCGTCTTGGACGAGCAAGCCGCGGCAAAACTGTAAAGATCGGTTCCTATTTTACAAAGCGACGCGAAGACGTCGCTTTTTTATTTTTTCGGGGCAGGGCCGTCGTTTTCTTTTGCTTTTTAAGAAAAATATGATAATATGGTTATATCGACGGCAAAAGGAGATTTTTATGCGAAAAAAAATCATTGCGACTTTTTTGACTTTGTTTCTTGCGATAGGCCTTTTCGGTTGCGTTACGCCCGAAAACGAGTTGCCGGAAGAAAAAGAGCAGGAGCAGAACGTCGAAGAAGAGAGCCCGAAGACGATATTGTATCTCGGCGACTCCATAGCGGAAGCGGTGGCGGGACCGTCGCCCATTACCGAGCGAGAAACGTACGGCTACTACGGCATATTGGGCACGATAAATGGGTTTGATTTTTTTAACCGCGCGGTCAGCGGCTATCAGACGGGCGATCTCCTTGCGTACGTCAATCGGAGCGACGACGGCGTGCAAATGGTGCAGTCGCTTGTTTCCGCAGCCGACATTATTCATATTTCCATCATCGGGAACGATATTCTCGGGTACGACATAAACAGGATGCTTGTCGAAGCGGCGAGCGACTCGTTCGGCACCGAAGACGCGCGGCTTAAAATCGCCTACGACAATATCGACGGCGTGCTGAAAAAGATAAGAGAAGTCAATCCCGAAGCGATCGTCGTCATGCAGACGGTTTATAATCCGATCGGCGAAAACAGTCCTCTTATCAACACGCGCTCCAAATTGCAACTTGCTTCCAAAGCGTATACGCCGCAGGACTATCACCGCATTTCCGACAAAGTAATCCGCCGTATGAACGACGTCCTTTATCGGTATATGGACGACCATACCGAAAAAAACATTTTCGGTAAAGTGTCTTACCGTCCCTATTACCTTGCCGACGTTTATTCGGCTTTCGAGAAAGTTTACGAAAATAATTTTTCCCGTTGGGAAACTCTTTTTTGCGAAGACGGCATACATCCGACGAACGAGGGACACGCTATTATCGCCGAAGTCAACCAGGCTTTGTTTGAAGAAATCGGCATTGCCTCCGAAGACGCCCTGCAAAACTATAAAAATCTCCGTTGCGAACAGTTGAAGCGGCTGTATGACGGGATCGTGTCGATAAGTCCCGTTGTCAAGACGATCGGCGACTGCGATATGATGCGCGACGTGCGCCTTGCCTATTTCGACGCGACAAACGGAAAAGACGTCAATTATAAGTCTACGCTTACGTACGAGGGCGACCACTTTGACGAAATGAAAATTTTCGGCATTCGACATTTCTTGTTCGATGACGCCGACCTGATGAATATCCCCGTTCCGTATAAAGAACTGGAAACGCTTTTCCCGAACGGGCTGAATATTTTTTCGTCGTCAAGTGAAATCATCCTCGGCGACGACGGGACGTTCGAGATGCGTCTTACCACTGTTAAAGGTATCAAAAACACGTTGCAAACGTTGGTAAATTGGGGCATTATGTCCTTGCCTATCAATTTGACCGAAATCATCGATTTGGATATAAACTATCTGCAATCGACTTATCTTGCGCGTATGTTCCCGGGGTTCGACTACGGGAATCTGCTTTCGTCAGTCGATCTTTTGCAAAAAACAATCGGTTTGTCGATAGAGGGGTTGGCGCTTGACAGTCAAGCAGGGCGCGAAATGGCGAATAAATTGGCGGCTACGGGCAATCTGATCCTGACCGATCTTGACGTTTTGGAAAATGACGAACCTTTTGCGATCGTCTTAAAAAGCAGTTATCACATTCGGGAGATTACGTCCGAATTGACCGGAAAGACGTATACGGCGGTATACGTCGGGCAGGAATTTTATCACGGAGAATCTTATTTGCGCTTTACGTACGACGAAGAGAACAAATCTCTTCGTTTGCTCGTGGATGTCGTTGACGCCGTTATCGAAGGGGAGGAGTACTGATTTTATTATGAAAGTCGTCATGCAACGCGTGAAAGAAGCCACCGTCTTTGTGGACGGAGAGGCGGTCGGGCATACCGATAAAGGCTTGCTTGTCCTTTGCGGCTTTACCGATACCGACGTCGACGAAACGATCGACTGGGTGGCAAACCGCGTCGTCTGCTCCCGCATTTTTCCCGACGAAAGCGGAAAACTTAACCGCTCTCTTCTCGATATCGGCGGTTCGGTTCTTTGCGTCAGCAATTTTACGCTGTATGCCGACTGTAAACACGGCTACCGTCCCGATTTTTCCTATGCCGCAAAAGGCGAAATCAGCCGCCCTCTTTACGAAAAGTTTTTGTCGAAACTCTCCGAACGCGTCCACACCGAAAGCGGTCGTTTCGGCGAACATATGGAACTCTCCGTTTTCAGCGACGGTCCGATTACCGTCATCATCGAAAAATAAAAAACAGCACGTTTGTCGAGCGTTTTTTTTGAAAACGAAACTATTTTCATATTTCTATTTATTTCGCTTGACTTGTAACGGTGTAAAAAATATACTCATATATAATAAAAAGCAAAAAAAAACAGAGGTGTAATTTATGGATCACAAAGGTAACGACGGCTCTCCGATAGCGATTTCTTTGATTATTGTTCTTGCGCTCGCTTTGTGCATGGCGATTTTTTGTCCTTGGTTCAAGACGATAACAGGGTTCGATATCAACGCATGGTTCAGAGAATACAGCGGCGAGGGCGAAACCTCGACCGTCACGATCGGCGAAAACGGCAACTGGATTATCGACGGTGAGGATACGAACGTTTCCGCAAAAGGTACGACCGGAGAAAAGGGCGAGCAAGGCAAACCGGGCGAAACGCCCGTTATTACGATCGGCGCGAACGGCAACTGGTTTGTGGACGGAATCGATACAAACGTTTCCGCAAAAGGCACGACCGGAGAAAAGGGCGAGCAAGGTAAACCGGGCGAACAAGGCGAAACGCCCGTTATTACGATCGGCGCGAACGGTAACTGGTTTGTGGACGGCGTCGACACTTCGGTAAAGGCGAAAGGCGACGACGGAAAAGAGGCGCGCAGTATCGAAGAAATCACCATGATCAGGCTCAATGAAAAACTGGATCGGGCGAGCGTGCTTGCGAAAGAAAACGTCCACGAGCGTTTTGTCGAGGCGGGCATTGCCGACGACAGTTTGAAGAGTCTTTCGGGCAAGACGTGTTATTTATATGATTATACGCAGAACCGCTTTTTAGTGATCGACGACGCGAGATATATTGCGTACGTCGCGGAGGGCAGTTCATATACGGTCGGAGAAAAAATCGTCGCAAGCACCGACTTATGGATGATAACGGGAAAGACGATTTCGAACGAATTTTCCAATTATCTCGTCGCCGATTTCCCCACGGGAATAATCGACGTTACGACCGGGCTTGACGTCGGTAGCAACACCGACAATATTACTTCGGTTTCGTACGACAGAAGGTCGGTTGCGGCGCCGCAGAAAGCGATTATTCGTACCAACGGCTCTTTTACCGCGTTGTATATCAATGCGCCGTTCGACGTCGTGGAGCACTATGGCGTAGCCGGTTCGTTGGATATCGTCGCCGTCGGCAACCACTCTTATCACGAATTCGGTTCGGTACCCTTTGTGGAAATAGCAAAAGGGCGTATCGTGCTGGAAGAGACCTCTTCGGTGTACCTTATTTATATCGACACCAAAATCGCGGCGATCGAATCGGACGGGACCAAGACGAAAGTCGATAACGTGTTTGACGATATCATCGTCAACATCGCCTCGGGCGTCGCTTGTCCCAAGTTTGAACGCGACGCGGTCAGCGATATTCCGTCTACGGGGACGTTGGTCGTCGAGGTGGAAAAAGCAAACGACGAGTCGGATTATATCTATCTGTATCAATTCGGTCTGATCGAACAAATCAAAGTCACCACGGGCGTTTCGGGCGAGGCGGCGATCGCTATCGACGACAGCGCGCTTGACGGAAACGACGATACGCTCGAAGACAACACCAAGAGCATCGTGTACGATCTTGCCAATAACCTTAAAGAGGGCAAAGCGGAAGCGACCTCTTTCGACGACGTAGAGGGCGGACTTGACTCCGACGTCGATGTCGAAGAAATAAAATACAAAACGGTTCGGAAAGACGAACTTGCCGTCTATGACGAAAACGGCGTCTTTGTGGAAAATATCTCTTTGCTCGAATTCCGCGACAACGTCAATAACGAAGTGTACGAATATGACGGCTGGACGATCAAAGTGTTGAAAGATCTCGATTATACAGATATCGAATGGGTGCCGATAGGTTTACACGTTTACGGCGGTCAAAATACGCCTTTTTACGGAATCTTTGACGGCAATAACAAAACCATTAAGGTCAAAAACAGCGACATCGATTGCAGCGACTACTTCGGCTTTTTCGGATACGTATACAGCGAAGACGAAGTCAATACGAAAAGAATATACGATCTGAACCTGGAAGTGGACTTTACCGCTTCCACCACGGCGATGACTTATAACGCTATGGGCGGACTTGTTTCGGAAATCGATGGTTTTATTGATATCGAGAACGTGACCGTATCCGGCTCGATCGTCTCCAACCGTGTTGTCGGAGGACTTGTGGGTAATGCATATTCCGGTAATCACAATATCACCGACTGTCATGTTTTTGCCGATATAACAAGCATGGGACTGCCCTGTTACGGATCGAATAACTGGCAGGCAATCGGCGGTTTGATCGGTCAAAGCAATGCAAGCGAAATGATCATTAAAGACTGCTCGTATACCGGGACGCTCCGCGCCGACTATTCCAACTGTGAAGTCGGTACCAACCCGTACAACGGCGGCGTGTCCTATATGGGCTACGTCATGGCAAAGGGTGCGACGGACGGCGGGAACGAAACGACCGTGATAGAGAACTTTACCGTCGGAGACGGCTCCGAAATAATCGGTTTTGCTGCCAAAAGCACTCATAATTATCCTTTCGAGGGGTATAACGCATTTGACGACGCCAACACCTACGTCACGGCGCCCAATCCCGATAAAGAACTGGTCGGCGGTTACTTCCATGTTTGCACGATCGACGGCGTGACCGAGGATACTTCTTCGCAAAACCATTATCCGCACGGTTGACGGAAAGAAAAAGTTTGTAACAAAAGCCCCGCGCATACGACGAAGCGCGGGGTTTTGTTTTTCCGATCGCGCCCGGTCGGAACCTGTTTTTGAAAAAATTACTTAAAAGAGCCCCTCGGCTCGGGGCGATTATTTTGAAGCGGTTTTTCGCAAAAGCAAAAAGTGCGGCAATCCGACTGCCCATGCGAAGAAATCAGAACAGTTTTCGGTATTGGAGGGGCGTCACGCCGAAGTATTTGCGGAAGATTTTGTGAAAGTATCCGCAGTCGGGACAGCCGACTTCGGAGGCGATATCGACGACGTTGCGGTCGCCGTTGACGAGCATATAGGCGGCGTTATTCATGCGCACGGCGAGGACGTATCCGGTCATCGTCGTGTGTTCCGTCGCCGCAAAAAGTCGGCTCAGGTGGGAGACGCTGACGTCGCAGTAGCGCGCCACGTCCGACACCTTAATCGCTTTGTAATAGTTCTCCTCGATATATTCTTTCGCTTTCCGGACCGTTTCGTTTTCCCGCGTTTCGCCGTCCTTTTTTTCCGTCGCTTCCAGGACGCTGATACGCTTGGTCGGGCGTCCGTCCCGATCGAGCGAATACACCGCGAGTTGTTCTCCGCGACCAAGTGCCGCCATTATTTCGTCAAAATCCGCTCTCAATGCCTTTTTCATATCGCCTTTCCTTAATTGAAAATTTAATTGCAATTATTTTACCATATTTTGGCATAATTGTCCAATGAATTCGCGTTTGGAATCGGGTATAATTGAATTATAGAAAATCTTCGGGCGGTTATGCCCGAAAAAAAGGAGATATTTTTTATGAGAAAAGCATTTATTTGTCCGACCAAGTACGTTCAAGGCGAAAACGAATTGCTCAACCTTGGATACTTTGTAAAAACTTTCGGCAAGAAAGCGTTGCTGATTGCCGACCCGTTCGCACTTTCTTTGGTGAAAGATAAATTGGAAGAAACGCAAAAGAAATACGGCGTTGAATTCGTTCCCGCAGGCGACATCTTCCAGGGAGAATGCTCTCGTACCGTTGTAAAGAAACTGCAAGAAGTAGCGAAACAGAACCGTTGCGCATGCACGATCGGTCTCGGCGGCGGCAAAGCCATCGACACGTCCAAATGCGTCGCGCAAGGCAGCAACCTGATCATCTGCCCGACCATCGCGGCTACCGACGCTCCGACTTCTCACAGTGCCGTTATGTATTTTGACAATCACGAATTCGACGACTATGCATACTTCCGTCAGAATCCGAGCGTGGTTCTTATCGACCTGAACGTTATCGCCAACGCGCCGGCGCGTTTCCTCGTATCCGGTATGGGCGACGCTCTTTCCACTTATTTTGAAGCGAGAGCCAACGTTAACTCGGTCAGCAACGTCAACGCGGGACTTCCCTGCGGCGCGGACAGAAAGAAAGGCACCCTGCTCGGCTATGGCACGCATACCGCTGCCGCTCTTGCCGAACTGTGCTACAAGAACCTGATTTCCGACGGTTATAAAGCGAAAGTCGCTTGCGAAAACCACGTCGTAACGGGCGCGTTTGAAAAAATCGTCGAAACGAACATTCTTCTTTCCGGTCTCGGATTCGAATCGGGCGGTCTTGCCGCGGCGCACGCTATGCACGACGGTTTGACGGTTGTTCATGATATCCATCTCAACAACTTCCACGGCGAAGTCGTCGCTTTCGGTACGATCTGCCAACTCGTCCTCGAAAACGCTCCCGAAGAAGAACTCTACGAAGTCCTCGACTTCTGCACGACGGTCGGACTTCCGATCTGCTTGGAAGACCTTATGACCAACAAGAAGACGGGCGAAGTCGGCCGTACCTCTTTGACCGACGAAGAACTCAAAGCGGTCGCAGCCAAGACCTGCATTCCCGATGAGTCCATCCACAATATGCCTTTCAAAGTGACGGAAGACATGGTTATCGCCGCTATCAAGACGGCAGACAAGATCGGTCGTGAATACAAAGGCCTCGACGACTAATCGACAAAAATAATGCGCAAAGGCTGTTCTATAGGCATAGAATAGCCTTTGTTTATAAAAGGAGATATAAGTTATGAAAAAAATAATGAACACCCCCGAAACTTTCGTATACGATATGTGTCACGGTTTGGCAAAAGCCCATCCCGACCTCGAATTCGTAGAAAAGTTTAAGATCGTCAAGAAAAAGGACATCAACGACAACAAAGTCAGTTTGATTTCCGGTGGCGGCTCCGGTCACGAACCGGCACACGCCGGCTTTGTCGGAAAAGGCATGCTCGACTGCGCCGTTTGCGGCGACGTCTTCGCTTCTCCGTCCCAGGTACAGGTGTACAACGCCATCAAGGCTTGCGCGACCGACAAGGGCGTTCTTCTTATCATCAAGAACTATTCGGGCGACTGCATGAACTTTAACAACGCGATGAGCGACGCGCAGGAAGACGGCATCAAAGTCGACGCCGTTTACGTCAACGACGACATCGCCGTCAAAGACAGCCTTTATACCGTCGGACGTCGTGGCGTAGCCGGTACCGTACTCGTGCATAAATGTGCCGGCGCGGCTGCCGAACAGGGCAAAGAACTTGCCGAAGTCAAAGCCGTAGCCAATAAGGTCATCGAAAACGTCCGTTCTTTCGGTTTCGCTTTTACGTCTTGCACCGTTCCCGCGGCAGGTCATCCGACCTTTGAAATCGGCGACGACGAAATGGAATTCGGCGTCGGTATCCACGGCGAACCCGGACGTTTCCGCGAAAAGATCGACTACTCCAAGGGCACGTTCAGCGACGATCTCGCTCGCAGAATCGTAACCGACCTCGAAGACGACCTCAAAGTCAAGAGCGGCGACGAAGTCGTGCTTCTCATCAACGGTTTCGGCGGCAGCCCGCTGCAAGAACTGTACATTCTCAACAACTCCGTCAACAAGGCTCTCGAAGCCGACGGCGTCAAGATTTATCGCACCATCGTCGGTAACTTCATGACTTCGATCGATATGGCCGGCGCGTCCATCACCGTACTGCGCGTGGACGAAGACCTCAAAAAGTATATCGACTATCCGGTCAACACGCCGGCTCTTACCTGGGGCGGCGCTATGAGCGAACAAGCCGAAGCGGCTGTCGAAGCGATGAACGCGATCGCAAAAGCGCTCAACATCACCCCCGCTCAAAACGCTCCTTGCGCCAAAAAAGCCAAGAAAGCGGCGGAAGCCGAAGAAGAAAACGCCGTATATGAAGTAGAAGGCGAGCCGAAAATCGGCGAAACCATCAACACCGCGGCTTTCGTTAAAGTCGTGGAAAAAATGGCTGACGTCGTCATCGAAAACGAAGTTCCGTTCTGCGAAGCCGACAAAATGGGCGACGGCGACTTCGGTATGAGTATCGCAAAAGGTTTCAAACAACTGAAAGCCGACTGGGCTACCCGTAAAAAAGGCGACATCGGTCAGTTCCTTGTCAGTTGTTCCGAAATCATCAAAGAGTACTGCGGCGGCGCGTCCGGTCCTATCTGGGGTAGCGCGTTCAAGTATGCCGGCAAAGCGATGCTCGGTAAGAAAGAAGTCGATCTCAAAGATATCGCGTTCCTCTTCACCGAAGCCAACCGCGGCGTGTTTGAAACGGGTAAAAAATCCTTCGGTAAAGGCGCGGACATCGGCGACAAAACTCTTGTCGACGCACTTAAACCCTGCGCGATCGCTTTGACCAAAGCCGCCGAAGAAGGCAAAAAACTTCAAGAAGGTCTCGACCTCGGCGCGAAAGCGGCTCACGAAGGCTCGGAAGCGACCAAAACGCACGTCGCTACCCTCGGCAGAGCGGGTACCGTCGGCGAACGCTCCATCGGTTATCCCGACGCGGGCGCGCACGGTCTCGACGTCATCTTCAACGAACTTGCCAAGTTCATCAAGAATTTCTGATTCGGTTCGCATAAGTCGTAAAAAGCGAACGAGCGAAGATAATCAAACACAAAAACAAGGCGCGGCGTTTGCGGCGCCTTGTTTTATACGCAATCGGTGTACCTTTTTGGATTTGAATGCAAATCGGTCTATAAAATGCACACTTGACAACATACAATAAAATATTTTACAATAAAATTACGAAGGATAAGGAGGGATAAAAATGAGTTATTTTTTTCATTTGCTTGCGGCGGAAGGAGAAATCTCCATGATGGACGGAATCGGGGCTTTATACGCGTTTGTTGCGATGGCCATTCTGATTGTTTTTGCAATCATAAGGGTGATAGTCGGGATTATTTCCGCCGTCGTCGCTCGCAGACGGGAGCGGTCCGTTTTCGCTTGGTTCTTCTTGGGTTTGATATTCGGAGTGCTTCCCTGTATTCTTTTGGCGATTTTTGAACGTAGATAAAGGGAGGAAAATATGAGTTCTTTTTTGAATATACTTGCGACGGAAATCGAAGACGTCGACTACACGACGCTTTTTTCGTATATTATGTCCGAATTGTATTTTGCAATTATAGGCATGGGAATTTGGGGAGTTGTTTTCGGTATCATCTCCGCTATTGCCGCACATAGACGGGACCGCTCCGTTATCGGGTGGTTTTTCCTCGGGTTCTTTTTCGGACCGCTTCCTTGGATAATCCTGATTATCGTCGATCGCGTATAAATCCTTTTACGTTGTCTTTAAGGCTGTTCGTACCGTATGATGTCATGGACGGTCAGAACGTTTTTGTCGACGGAAAACCGAATGCGAAAACCTGCCCATTCGAAAGAGTAAATCCGCCCGTCGGCTTGATAGTGCGGACGAGGGTCCTGTTCGAGCATACGAATAAGAGACTGTCTTTTCTCGCTTTGGATAACGGAAAGCATGTTTTCCGAAACCGAAACGACGAGTTTATCGTCCTTAACCGCTTCGGCAAAGCCGCAAGAAGCGTCGGGATAACTGTCCGCAAACGGCAGATAAGGTTTGATATCGAGAATGGGCGTTCCGTCTAAAAGGTCGGCTCCGCGCACATAAAGAACGGGTTTTCCCTGCTCCGTTTTTACGCCGTCCGAAAGAACGCAGGACAGTCCGATCGGATTGGGACGATAGGGAGAGCGAGTGGCAAATACCCCCATACGGGTGTTTCCTCCGAGGCGGGGCGGACGGACGGTAGGCGTAACGGGCTTGTCCCGATTTTTGTTTTCGGAGAAGTACCAGAGCAGCCAAAGGTGCGAAAACCCGTCGATACCTTTCAGCCATGCCGGATCGTGATAAGCGGGTTCGAATAAAATTTTTCCGACTGTACCTATGTCCGGGACGCTTTGACGCGGAATGCCGAATTTTGTCCGGTAGTCGTTCCTGATTGTGCCGATTTTATGAAAAACGAATTCATCCATACGACTATTGTAGAAAAAACGACGATAAAAAGCAAGGTTTTCCTCTTGTATATTATAATAAGGATAAGGGAACAATTTTTTGCAAGAAAAAAACGGAGAAAAACGCGGACAAAAAATTTTTTATTTTGTTTGTAAATTTTTTGGGAATAATGTGCTTTTTTTGTTGACAAAGGGTTCATTTAATGCTATTATACTTAGGCACTTTGAAAAACGGACGGCGTGGGGGTATAGCTCAGTTGGCAGAGCGCCTGCCTTGCAAGCAGGAGGTCACCGGTTCGACCCCGATTACCTCCACCAGAACAAATTGATTCGTTCGGGTAAAAAACAAAGAGCATGAACATTGCATTTTATATAGACCGATAGCTCAGCAGGTTAGAGCACGCGCCTGATAAGCGCGAGGTCGGTGGTTCGAGCCCACTTGAGCCCACCATTGTTCTTTGAAAACTGAATAAAACACAAATGGAGAAAAAGCAAATCGAGAAAGTATTCAAATATGCGAAAAGCATAGGGTAATAACTACAACGCAGCTGGAGTGGAAACACTTCAAACGTAAAGATTTGCGAAGCTCATGAAGTTCAAGCTAAAAAGAGCACAAGGTGAATGCCTTGGCATCGGACGCCGAAGAAGGACGCGATAAGCTGCGAAAAGCCACGGGGAGCTGCAAATAAGCCTCGATCCGTGGGTATCCGAATGGGGCAACCCCACTATGTGAAGCATAGTGACTGTGCACTGAATCCATAGGTGCATGGAGGGAACCACCCGAACTGAAACATCTAAG
>JAZRZM010000005.1:0-129130 GCA_045601385.1 Clostridia bacterium
TTTTGAGAAAGGGTGTAAGGCAAGTCCGTCATTCCCACCGAAACAGCCGACAGGCTGGGAAGCGGAGGAATCCCATAAAGTACGGGAGATCCCTCGGCTACGGTCGGAATGACGGAACGGGGAAAGGGATTCCTCCGCTTCGGTCGGAATGACGGAACGGGGAAAGGGATTCCTCCGCTTCGGTCGGAATGACGGAACGGGGAAAGGGATTCCTCCGCTTCGCAGCCTATCGGCTGTTTCGCTCGGGATGACGGACGGGAAAGGAAAGTCGGAATGACAAGCCCGGGGTTTTGCGCGTTTTGCGAAAAGGTCAGTCGGTCAGGTTGAGCATAACCGCGCCTTGTTTTGCGTGGCAAAGAGGACACTCCTCCCACGCTTTGGTGCCGGTGGCTTCGTAGCCGCAGGAAGAACACTTCCACTTGATCGGTTCTTTCCGAGCGTACAAAGTGCCGTTTTTCATTTGGTCATACAGTTCGGTGAACAGTTTTTTATGGCAGGTTTCGACCTGAATGATATTGTCGAACAGCCCTGCGATGTCGGAAAAGCCCTCTTTACGCGCGGTATCGGCAAATTCGGGATAGATTTCTTCGGCTTCGATACGCTCGTCTTCGGCGGCAAGAGAGAGATTTTCGATCAGGTTCCAACGCTCTTTGAACGGGAAACCGCCGCATATTTCGATATTGTTTACTTTCGTTTTGACCTGCTGGATACAGGTATAGAACATTCTTGCGTGATTAAATTCGTTATAAACGACTTTGTCGATACGTTCGGCAAGGGCGGTATAACCCTCATTCCGCGCGCCGTATTCCAAAAATTCGTACCGAACGCGCGCCTGACATTCTCCGGCGAACGCACGCGCCAGATTGCTAAACGTTTTACTTTTTATAAGTTCCATATTTTTTACCTCCGTGCAGGGAGTATTGCCGACGGTTCTTTATCTTAAACATTGACTTATTTTATAAAAAAGTTTATACTGTTTTTATGAAAGTAGAAATCAACGCCGATAAAAAAAGGTATTTTCAATGCAGCATGTACTACATGCGGAGATATTTCGGACTGCGTGAAATCATTTTGCTGACTTTACTTCTCGGCATCGGGCTTGCGCTGTTCTTTTTGAGCGGCGGCACGCAGATTATTATGCTGATCCTTTTCGGCGTGTCGGTTGCGATCATTTTATTCGCGTTCGTACTGTTTTTATGGACGTCCACGTCGGGGTACAAGGTTGACTTCGAGATGAAAGGCATCGCCCATCAGGTGCTGGAATTCGACGAAGACGCCCTGCACGTGACAAACTACGACAAAGGCGGCAAACCCGTCTTTATGGAGACGCATCTATATAATAAAATCGACAAAATCGCCATAAGAAAAGACGTCATCTATATTTATGCGCAGGTTTCGGTCTTCTACTACATCACGGCGGATTCTTTGGACGCAACGCAGCGTACCGAACTTATCGAACTGTTACACCGCCATATCGACGACGAAAGCGTCTTCAAAATCAAAAAGACGTATCGCGTCTTCCCGAAAAAGAAAAAAGTCACATTGGAACCCGACGAAAAGAATAAAAAATAACGGAGGTAATTTTTATGTTACTTGATAAACTGTATCGCTTCTTTTGGACAAAGGTCGACATCGGCGACAAAAAAAGAGTGGACGGAGAAGTCTTTCCCAAAAACATTCGTACCGAACTCGACGTTCCGTACATAGAAGACGGAGACAAATGGCATCTTTTGGACGTTTTTCGCCCTGATAACGACGAAAAACTGCCTTTGATTATCGACATTCACGGTGGCGGACTGATGGGCGGAACCAAACTCGGAAACCGCACTTATTGTTATCATCTCGCATCGAAAGGCTTTGTCGTCATCGCGCCCGACTATGCGCTTTCGCCCGAAAAGCGGTATCCGGCGCACCTT
Organism: Clostridia bacterium; assembly: GCA_045601385.1. Lineage (GTDB taxonomy): Bacteria > Bacillota > Clostridia > Christensenellales > DTU072 > CAG-1782. Next base: position 1,917 of record JAZRZM010000005.1, read on the forward strand.
ATCGACGTCAACGACGCTTTGATATGGATTAAAGAACACGCACCCAAGTACGGCTGGGACGGGAAAAACGTCATTTTGACCGGCGACAGCGCGGGCGGTTTTCTCGCTATGCACGAGACGCTCGTCAACAACGACGAAAAATACGCCGCCGTATACGGACTCCGCTCTCCGGGATTCGATTTCAACGCAATCGTCCTGACAAGCGGTATGTACGACCTCGATAAAGGCGCACCGAAAATCATGTTTCCCGGCATCTTCGGCACTTACCGCAAGAAAAAAGCCCCCTATTTTGACAAACTCGATCTGTCGCAGTGGGTAACGAAACAAAACGTTCCGCCATGTCTGATGATTACGAGCGACGAAGACTTTATTCAGTTTTCCACTCTGACGCTCGATAAAGTCATGGCCGAAAAAGGCATCGAACACACCCTATATAACTACGGCAAGCGCGACGATCAAAAACTCGAACACGTCTTCGCCGTCCTGCATCCGGCTTCGCCCGCGGGAAAAATCTGCGTAGATCAAACGGTCGAATTTATAGAAAAGTTTATCGACCGAAGCGCTTGCGCCGAAGAAGCCTGAAAACTGCTTTTTGCCGAACGAATATAATTTAACTCCGCCCGACGCGGCGGAGTTTTTTTGCGCAAAAAAATGTGAAATTTATTTCAAATTCATTTGACATTCAATAGCGGCATAGTTATAATAGAGGTGCCAAAAAGGGGAAAGCAAGCATGAAAGAAATCGGTCTTGACAAAATGAAAATCGGGCAAACGGGCACGATAACAAAAGTCGGCGGACAAGGCGACCTGAGGTGTCACTTACTCGACATGGGGCTGATACCGAAAACAAAAGTCAAAATCGTACGTTTCGCGCCCATGGGCGATCCGGTGGAAATCATGCTACGCGGATATAATTTGACTTTGCGCTTATCCGACGCGCACTTGATTCTGGTGGAGGCGAACGAATGATTTTTGCTCTTATCGGCAACCAAAACTGCGGAAAAACGACTCTTTTTAACCAACTGACGGGCGCAAACCAACACGTCGGCAACTTCCCCGGCGTAACGGTGGACGGAAAGTCGGGCGTCATTCGTAATACCAAGGACTGCACCGTCGTAGACCTGCCCGGCATATATTCTTTACGCCCCTATTCGGGAGAAGAAATCGTAACGAGAGACTTTTTGATTCGCTCAAAACCGGACGCAGTCATCAACATTGTGGACGCAACCAATCTCGAACGGAACCTGTATCTTACCCTGCAACTATTGGAAATGCGCATTCCGACGGTCATCGCTCTGAACATGATGGACGAAGTGACCGCAAACGGCGGCAGCGTCAATATTCCCTTACTCACCGAAAAACTGGGCGTACCCGTCCTACCTATCAGCGCGGTCAAAAACGAAGGCGTATCCGAACTGCTCACGACGCTCGTCGAAGTCGGCAAAAAAAAGTTGATACCCACTGTCTATGACTTTTGCGCGTCGGGACCGATACACCGCTGTATCCACGCGGTAACGCACGTCGTCGAAGACCACGCCGAAAACGCCGGAATCAATCCGCGTTTTGCCACGACCAAATTGATCGAAGGCGACAAAGACGTCATTTCTCTTTTACAACTCGACGAAAACGAAACGGAACTGATCGAACACAGCGTCGTGGAAATGGAAACCGAACACGGCATGGACCGCCACGCCGCGCTTGCCGATATGCGTTATACTTTTATCGAAAAAGTTTGTTCGGAAGCCGTCGTCAAATGCGAAGAAAGCAAAGAGCACAAACGCAGTCAAAAAATAGACAAAATCCTGACCGACAAGTTTGCCGCCTTACCTATATTTGTCGGCATCATGTTTTTGGTCTTTTATCTTACCTTTGAAGTGATCGGATACTATCTGAGCGAACTGATTGCGCTCGGTATAGACAAACTCTGCATAGTCACAGCGGACGGACTGAGCCGTTTCGGAACAAACGCCGTAATGATCAGCCTTTTGACCGACGGCATTTTCCGCGGCGTAGGCAGCGTGCTGTCCTTTATTCCCTACGTCGTCGTTTTGTTCTTCTTTTTGTCCATACTCGAAGACACGGGCTATATGGCGCGCGTCGCGTTCGTCATGGATAAACTGCTGCGAAAAATCGGATTGTCGGGCAAAAGCATCGTCCCGATGCTGATCGGCTTCGGATGTTCCGTCCCCGCCGTCATGAGCGCGCGCACCTTGTCCGGAAAGCGCGACCGCCACATGACCATCATGCTGATACCCTTTATGAGTTGTTCGGCAAAAATACCGATTTATGCCCTTTTTACCGCGGCATTCTTCCCCCGCTTCAAAGCGCTGATTATGCTTTCTTTGTACGTCGGCGGTATCGTCATCGGCATTATCGTCGCCTTGATTCTGAAATCAACCGCCTTTCGCGGAAATCCAAATCCGTTTGTTATGGAACTCCCAAACTACCGTTTTCCGTCACCCAAAAGCGTACTTCTTTTAATGTGGGAAAAAGCGAAAGACTTTATCGTAAAAGCGTTTACCATCATCTTTATCACGAGCGTGATTATATGGTTTTTACGGTCGTTCGACATCTATTTCAACCCGGTATTGGATGACGCCGGTTCGAGCATGCTTGCCGCAATCGGTTCGTTTATCGCACCCGTTTTTAAGCCGTGCGGCTTCGGCACATGGGAAGCGGCGACTTCTCTTATCGCCGGTTTTACTGCCAAAGAAGCCGTCGTCAGTTCTCTCGAAGTCCTCACCCAAGGCGCGGCGACAAGCCTGTTTACGTCCGCCTCGGCATACAGTTTTATGACGTTTACCCTTTTATACACGCCCTGCGTCGCCGCCGTCACTACGATACGGAAAGAGACGAAAAGCCTGCCGTTGACGCTCCTTATTGTCGCTATGCAGTGCGTCCTCGCCTGGGTGGCGTCCACCGTCATTTATCAACTGATTCTGGTTTGCGGCGGCTGATATGAGCAAAGCGGATATCGTCGTTCTGATCGTCGTCCTCGTTTGGCTCGCACTCGCCGTCTTTTTTCTGATTCGCGCCAAAAAAAAAGGAAGAACGTCGTGCGGTTGTTCTTCCTGTAATCAATGCTCTTCCTGTAAAAACCGATCCGACTGTTCCGCCTGCGAAAAGGCAAAACGCGAATAATTCTTTTACAGATTTCTCAAAAACGCAAGTCCCTCGCGGACGCCGTCAAAAGGATCTTCCGTACCCTCGAATTCGACGGTATAATAGCCGTCGTATCCGCTTTCTTTCAGGTATGAAACACATTCGGAGACGGGCACGTCCCCCCTCCCCACGATCGTGCCCGTCAAGAACTTTCCGTTTTTCGACGGGAACGAACCGGTTTTCGGTTTATCCGTAACAAAAAAATCCTTGACATGGACGTGTTTCACATACGGCAACGCCGTTTTTACCCCTACGACGGGATCTGCGCCGACGCAAAGGAAATTCCCGATATCGCATAGCCAACGGTAGTTATCGTCTCCGACAGTATCCATCAGAAGTTTCATTCTTTCGGGCGCCTGAAAAATAAAACCGTGATTCTCGGTCATGGTGACGATACCTTTTTCACGCGCATACGCCGTTATTTCCCGAATACGCGGCGCAATGATACCGATCGCCCTCTCGATCGACTCGAACGGACGCAAAGCGTAACATACGTCGTGGCGCAATACGGGCGCGCCGAGCGCGGCGGCGATATCGATATGCCTTTTGACCTTTTCGACCGCTCTCTTTCCGAAAGGCGTATTCAGGTTCGCACTCACGCAATATGCCGTGATCGGCAGACCGATTTTCCGACAATATTCCTTGATTTCCGTCGCTTTTTCGACCGTTTCCGGACTCAACGTCGTAAATTCGATTCCGTCGTACCCCATTTCTTTGGCTTTATCGCACATTTCGGTATAGGATATACGGCATTTTGAAAAACTGTAACTCGATACGCTGATTTTCATGGTTTTACTCCTTTTTAAGACAAAGATCCCCGAATTGCTCCGAAGATCTTTTGTTTTTATTGTTTTTTGTTTCCGTTCAGATTTTTTTCGTTGCGGACACTTTATCGAACAGGTCGAGGATTTCCTGCTTGGGCGAACCCGTCGCAAGAGAAACCGCCACGGCGGTTATCATTCCGCAGACAAATCCGGGGATGATTTCGTACAAACCGGTATTGAAGACCGCGCTGACGCCGTCGTAATATTCATAGTTAAAGAGGAACATCCAAAGGACGTCCACCACAAAACCGACGATGATGGAAGCGGTCGCGCCTTTGTAATTGAGTTTTCTCCAATACAATGAAAGCAAAATAACCGGTCCGAACGCCGCGCCGAACGCCGCCCACGCCGCCGAAACAAGGCTCATAATCGTCGCAAAAGCCGCAACAAGGGGTTTGCCCGACCATGTCGCCGAGCCGAGCAAGGCGATAACAAAAGCGACCAGGGACACGACGATGACGACGATACGTCCCACCCACATGACTTCTTTATCTTTCGCGTTCTTGCGAATAACCGTTTTATATACGTCGGAAGCAAACGCCGAACTCGACGCAAGGAGTTGCGAATCCGCAGTGCTCATGGACGCGGCAAGAATCGCGGAAATAATCACGCCGCCGATAAACGCCGGGAAAACCGAACGCGCCATCATAATAAAGATCGTACTCTTGTCTCCTTCTACGGCGGAGCCGAAATACTTTCTGCCGACCAACGCGACGACCGTGGTCATAATGAGGATAAGCGCCGTCCAACAACTGCCCGTAATCTGCGAGCGTTTCATTTCTTTTTCCGACTTGATCGAAATATACCGGACGATAATATGCGGCATACCGAAGTAACCCAAGCCCCAGCCGAGACCGGTCAGAATCGTCGCCACACTGTACCAGTCGAATTTTCCCGTCGAAAGCAGGTTATAATAGTTTGCCGGCAGGTCGCCCGACACAAAGGCGGCAATTTGGGTTTCACTGCCCATAAGGCACGCGGCGACGATCGGAGTAATCATAAGAGCCAGCAACATCAGCATACCTTGGAAAAAGTCCGTCCAACACACGGCGTTAAAGCCGCCGAGGAAGACGTAAACCAATATGATCACGGTAGCGATCGCCATGGCTATCCGCTCGTCAAGACCGAAAAGGGTGTTAAAAATCGTTCCGCACGCGCTGATGCTCGACGCACCGTACACACAATAAACAACGATGAAAATGACGGCGCATACGACCTGCAAGACAGGACTTTCCGACAAAAAGCGATTGGTCAGATACTGCGGAATGGTAATGGAATCCTTCGCCATAATGGCGTATCTGCGAAGTTTGGGCGCAACGAAAATCCACGCAAGCACCGTGCCGATCAGCAAGCCGATCGCGATCCAGATTTGACCGAGCCCCAAAGCATAAATGGCGCCGGGAAGTCCCATCAGCGCCCACGCGCTCATATCGGAAGCGCCCGCGCTCAACGCGGCGACAAGTCCGTTCATGTTTCTTCCGCCCAAGAAGAATTCTTTTTCGCCCGTCGCGTTTTTGTCCTTAAAGAAAAAGTACAGTCCGATACCGAGAACGACGACAAAATAGAGAACAAACGCGATGATTTCACCTGTTTTTGACATAAAAATTACTCCTTATGAATAAACAATATAAATATAATACTAAAAATAAGTAAAAAAAGCAAACAATATCGGTAAAAACTTTTATATATCGACTAAACGTGTTATAATCGAAATCGGAGGGTAGACATGAATATATGTTTTTTCGGCTCGGCGCGCGAATGCGTCGGACAAAAGTATAAAGAAGAATCCTTTTTACTCGGCAAAGAAATGGCAAAACGCGGACACACGCTTGTCTTCGGCGGCGGCGGAAAAGGTTTGATGGGCGCGGTCGCGCGCGGCGTAAAAGAAGGCGGCGGTAAAATCATCGGCGTCATTCCGCGCTTTTTTTCCGAAGACAACCTCGAAGAAGCGTTTTGCCATTGCACCGAATTACGCGAATGCGATACCATGAGCGAAAGGAAACAAATCATGGAAAGCCTCGCCGATGCATTTATCATCGCGCCGGGTGGCGTCGGAACTTATGACGAGTTTTTTGAAGTGCTTTGCAACAAACAACTCGCACGGCACAATAAGCCCATCGCTCTAATCAACACCGACGGCTTTTACGAAGAATCGGAAATAATGATGACGCGAGCAATCGAAAAAGGCTTCGTCGCCGAAAACTGCCGCCTCTTATACCGCGTTTTTGTCGATTATAACGAAGCGTTATCCTTTTTGGAAGCGTCGGGCGAAGTTAAGAAGTAAGAACGAATTTTGCTCTGTTTATCGGCATACCGTATTGCCGATCGACAAGGATAAACCGATTATTTATTTCGTTTTCGGGAAACTTTAACGCAATAAAAAGGATTCCGTTCCCGATGTTTTTATAAAAATTAATCAAGGTGTCGCTACCGTCCGTCGCCCGAAGCCAAAGCCCGTTCCCGTAAAAAGGCACGTCGAGTACGATACATGTATTCCGGACGGAAAAATCACAAAGAACGCGATGTTTTCCGTCGGATATATTTACCGTAAAATAAGGTTTGTTACTGCTTATTATTGCGGTAAACGTCTTTATCATCAGTCAAAATCAAGCGTCGCCGTCGGAATGACAAGTCCGGCATAATTAGCGTCCGTCAGCGTAAAGGACTGTTGCGCAATCGGTTCGTTACGGATATATTCGGTCTGCGTCTGCGACGTCATCGACACCGTAATCACACCGTCGTAAACGTTGTGCGTATCGTCCGCCGTCAACTGCTTGAAATAAAGCGTAAACGGCGTGGTCGCGTCCCCGAAAGGGACATTCTCGAAGACGGCTTCGCCGGTCGGCTTGATTGTCACGGCGGTACCGTATTCGGCATTCCCGGCCGAATCGGTCATAATCAAAGTACCGCCCGTGACGGGTGTGCCGCCGGCGGCGCCCGTTTCGTTGACGTTAAACGTCAGTGTGCCCGTAGCCGACAGCGTAAAGACGCCGCTTCCCGCCGTTTTTCCCGCCACAAAAGAAGTCGGCGACAGCGTAGAGAGGTCATATCCCGGCGCGGACACAGCCGCCACCGTATACGTTCCCTCTTTCATCGGCAACGATCCGCTGCCGTTTACGATAGTAACTGTATATTTTCCCATTGTTATTTCTCCTTTGCATTATGCTTTCACTGCATTCTACGCGCATACAAAAAAAATTGTTCAAAGGAGCATCTTTAACTTATTCTTGCCTCTCCGACAAAAGAGCATAAAAAAACCGCCTGCCAAAACGGCAGACGGTTCATATTTTTGCAAAGGAAAACGGTTTTATGCGGCGGTTTCGTCTTCCGCGACGGCGGCAGTGACGCCTTTGGCGGTGTTTTCCTGCCGAGCAAGTATTTCGCTGATTTTCTTTTTATCGAGTTTTAACTGCGAGAAGATGATGATACCGGCACCGACGAAGACGGTCACGCCGATACAAAGGATCCAACCGATACCGTCGCAAGCCTCTTTCGGTTGCGTCGCGTTACCGCTGACAAAATGAATGGTGTCGAGAAGAGCGGTCGAAACGGCGGTGATGATGCCTTGTCCGGCTTTGTAGCAGAAAGTCATGACGCCCGCGTAAGTACCCGTTTGATCCCGTCCCGTCAGATCTTTCTGAATGACGACGACGTCGCCGACCAAAGCGAGCGGCATCGAGTACAAAACGCCCGTACCGGCGCCGGCGATCATGAGCGACGGCGCGAGAATGACGACGCCCCACCAACTCTTATCGGTAGCCAAAATCGCGTTGATATTGTCGCGGCAAAGGAAGCAGATAAACAGAACGATACAGCCGATAAAACTGACGATAAGTCCGGCAAACATCGAAAACTGCTTTGACTTTACCTTGGACAGTTTCATCCAAACGGGTTGACAACCGATCGTGCAAAGGAGAAGCGCGCCCATCAAAACGTACATCTGAATCGTTTTCAGTTGGAAAGTAAACGTAAAGACGTTAAAACCGAGCGAGATAATCAACGTCGCGCTCATCATAGCGACGACATAGCCGATCGCGATGGTACGCATTTCTTTAATCTTGAACGTACCGAAAAAGTTGCGGAGGACATTGCCGAGAGTGATTTGTCCGTCGTCGGCGCGTTTCTTTTGCAGAAGACTGCGTACTTCGCGGTTGGTCGGATTCTTTTTGCCCGAATCGATCAATTCTTGACGGCATTCTTCCATGGTGTGTTCTTTCTTGGGCGCGTTGAGGTCGATTCCTTTTTCGATCGCTTCTTTCATTTCGCGATCTTGCAAAATCTTGATATAACGCTTGGTTACAAGAAGCAGGAAAGCGCTCGTAACGACGGTGATCGCCGTGCCGACCAAAGCAAAGTCACGGTAGCCTTGCGCGACTTGCTGACCTTTTCTGAAATCAAGTCCCGTCAGACCTTTTGCCGCGATTTCCGCTTCGGAGAGGGCGTCTTTCGTCTTATAAACGAGTTCGGAGCCGTTGTAATATCCGGCGTACTTATTCTGGAACGAACCCATAACGACGACGCAAAGGAGCATACCGATGATATAAAGAACCGAACGAACCGCCTGAATCGTCGTCCGCTCGTTGTAATCCATACTGATTTCCACGCTGAACGCGCCTACGGGCGTGTAATACATCGTATTAAACGTACGCAAAAGAATCAAAAACACGGTAAACCAAATAAAAATACCCGCCGCTCCCATCGTTTCGTACGGTATGTACCAAACGGCAAGCGCCGTCGCCATCATTCCGATCAAGCCGATCAACATAAACAAATGACGTTTGCCGAAAACCTTACTGTTGAAGTGGTCGGAAATAAAGCCCATAATCGGATCGCTGATCGCGTCAAAGATGACTGCGATACCCACGGCAATGCCCATCAAAGCGGCGGTAAAACCTCTTTCTCCCACACCCGGAAGAGCCATCGTACCGAAAGTCGTGATATACGTCGCGACGGTGCTGCTGATTAAGCCGTATCCGAAATCGCCGAGTCCCAACGCGACCATATCGAGTTTACGCACGCGCGTACCACCCTTATCGTCCGTGAACCCACTGAAAAACTTTTTTATAGCATTCATTTTTCTGCGTCTCCTTTAAACAAAATTGCGTTTCTTATAGTATACATCAAAGCGCATTTTTTGAAAAGGGGGCAAATTGCCACAGCAGAGAGTTTACCGAAAGTTTTTTTACTTTGATCAACCGTTTAGTCCCGCATCCTAAAAACAGTTGCATTCCCGCATATTTCGTGATATACTGTAAATGCATTCGATATGCAGGTGTAGTTCATCGGTAGAATGCGAGCTTCCCAAGCTTGAGAGGAGGGTCCGACTCCCTTCACCTGCTCCACAATAAAAAAACCGCACGGAGAGTCGTGCGGTTTTTGTTATCGAACTCTATTATGGGAGTCGGACGGGCGGACAGGCGACATATACGCTTTTTCGCACTGTTGTCGCCGTAATTGACAACACAGTGCGTTGTCATACCGCCCCGGCCTGTCGGCGAGCGATAGCGAGAGTGCGAGGGACTCCTTCACCTGCTCCATAATTAAAACCACACGGTGCTCTGTGCGGTTTTTTATTATCAAACTCATAAGGACAAAATATTTTTCGCAAAGTTCAGAATATAAAAAAACGGAACGCCGCTGTACCGACGTACCGCAAGCGAACGCCTCGTTTTGAATCACAAAGCAAAGAACGGAGAATTGAGAGAGATTTCGGACGAAACGGAACGCCGCTGTACCGGAGTACTGCAAGTGAACGTTTCGTTTTGAATCACAAAGCAAAGAACGGAGAATTGAGTGGGATTTCGGACGAAACGGAACGCCGCTGTACCGGAGTACTGCAAGTGAACGCTTCGTTCAAAATCACCTCAATTATCCGTTCTGCTTATAAATTCGGGTTGGCGTCGAGACCCAACTTTGCCGGGGGGATTCCTTCTTTTATGGCAAAGAAAGCCGCTTCCCCGATCATCGCCGCATTATCGGTGCAAAGATGTCGCGGCGGCAATAACGCCGTGATACCGTACTTCGCCGCCTCCGCCGTGATCCCTTCACGCAAAGCGGAATTGGCACCAACGCCGCCGGCGACGGCGATTTTTTTGACTTTACATGCTCGCGCCGCGCGGATCGCGTTTTCGATCAGCATTCCCGTCGCTCTTTTTTGAAAAGAACAGGCGACGTCGCTTTTATTGACAGGGATACCTTTTTGCTCGCAGGTATGGACGTAATTGATAACGGCTGTTTTGATGCCGGAGTAGGAAAAGTTATAGGTCTTCTCGCCTTTGAACGGTCGCGGCAGGTCGATACAGTCGGTACCGTCTTTTGCGCACGCCTCGATCTGCGGACCGCCCGGATAAGGCAAGCCGATGACGCGAGCCACTTTATCGAACGCCTCTCCGGCGGCGTCGTCCGCCGTTTGTCCGAGAAGGCGCATATCGCCATAACTTCTGACATCCAAAATTTCCGTGTGTCCGCCGCTTGCGAGAAGGCACAAAAAAGGAAAGTTAAGATTTTCGTGCGCAAGAAAATTGGCGCAGACGTGACCTTTGATATGGTCGATGGCAACGAGAGGTTTATCCAAAGCGAAAGCAAGCGATTTGGCATACGAAACACCGACCAAAAGGGCACCCAAAAGCCCAGCACCGTACGTGACGGCAATGACGTCGATATCTTGCAGAGTGAGGTGAGAATCGGCAAGCGCTTCTTCGACGAGAGTATCGATCGCCAACACGTGATTACGGGAAGCGATCTCGGGGACAACGCCTCCGAAGCGTTTATGTATATCTATTTGCGAATTGATTTTGTTACTGATGATTTCTCTGCCGCGCACGACGGCGACAGCCGTCTCGTCGCAACTCGATTCAAACGCAAGAATATAATAGTCGTCTCGCGCGCGGAGCGCGTCAAGCTTACGCACCGCTCTTTCATAGTATGACATAGTTTAACTCTTCTTCAAATATTCGATAATAAAGTCCTGAATGTCGCCGTCCATTACCGCGTTGACGTTGCTGTTTTCGTAGCCCGTGCGGTGGTCTTTGACGAGGGTATACGGACAGAAGACGTAACTTCTTATCTGACTGCCCCACTCGATTTTTTTCAGTTCGCCCTTAATGGACTGCGCCTCTTCGAGTTGTTCTCTCTCGCGCATTTCGGTCAGTTTTCCGATGAGGATACGCATCGCCATTTCTTTATTCTGCAACTGGCTCCGCTCGTTCTGACAAGCGACGACGATACCGGTGGCAAGGTGCGTGATACGGACGGCGGAGGATACTTTGTTGACGTTCTGACCGCCCGCGCCGCCGCTTCGGTAAGTATCGACGCGTATTTCTTCGGGACGGACGACGATATCGCTGACGTCGGTGATTTCCGGCATGACTTCGAGACTGGAAAAAGAGGTGTGACGACGTTTGTTCGCGTCAAACGGCGATATACGCACCAAACGGTGCACGCCCATTTCGGCGCGGAGATAGCCGTAGGCGTTTTCTCCCGAAACCATAAAAGTCACGCTCTTTATTCCGGCTTCTTCGCCGTCGAGAAGATCGAGAACGCTTACTTTGTACCCTTGTCTTTCGGCATAGCGCGTATACATACGGAAAAGCATGCCCGTCCAGTCCTGCGCCTCGGTTCCGCCCGCCCCGGCATGGAGCGTCAGAATCGCGTTGTTGGCGTCGTATTTTCCGCGAAGCAACGCTTCGATACGGAGTTGTCCGACCAAATCGGTGATTTCGTCCACCGTTTTCAGGACGGCTTCCACTTCGCCTTCTTCCTGCATTTCCTCTACGAGCGCGACAAGTTCCACCGTGTCGTCAACCTGTTTTTTTACGTCGTAAAACCGTTTTACTTTTCTTTCGCACGTAGCGAGTTCGCGACTGTTCTTGGTTGCTCTTTCGGTATCGTCCCAAAAGTGTTCTTCATTCTGCTCTTCTTTAAGAAGGGCGATTTTATTTTCCGCCTCGGCAATACCGGTCGCGTCAAAAAGAACGCGGACGTCTTCCTGCAAAGCGGCAAGTTGTTGCTTTTGCGCGTAAAAATCTACCATAAAAAAGTTACTCCTTATTTCCGACCGCAGCAGTCCTTATATTTTTTGCCCGATCCGCACGGACAGGGAGAATTGCTCTTGATGCCCATTCTCTGTTCGTTCTGACGGACTCTTTTTTCTTCAAAGGCGTTCTTGCGTTCGACCGTTTTTTCCATATCTATCTTGCACAGGAAAATCGCGACGTTATTCTGAATGGCGGTAACCATATCTTCAAACATGTCGCTACCCTCTTTTCTGTATTCGGTGACCGGATCGACGTGACCGATACTTCTGAGTCCGATACCTTTCCGCAAAAGATCCATATTGTCAATATGCTCCATCCAGTTGCGATCGACTTGATTCAGAAGAACGGAACGCTCCACTTCCTTGAAATCCATATCGTTTTCTTCGGCGAGTCTGCACTTGGCGTCATACTGCCGCACCGCCTCGGCGCTTATTTCGTCGGTAATCTTCTGATAGTTCCTGTGACCGACAAGTTCGGGCGTGACAAAATTTGTCCCCGGTTTGAGGACGCGCTGTTCGAGCGCGCGATTGAACGCGTCGTAATCGACCGTCGTCTCGTCGTTGCCACCTTCAAAACTGACAAATTCGGCTACCGTATCGGCAATTACGGGTTCCATATATTTCAAAACCTGTTCGTGTACGTCCGCGCCGTTTAACACGTCGTTACGTTGGGAATAAATCAGTTTTCTCTGTTTATTCATGACGTCGTCGTAATTAAGAACGTTTCTGCGGATAGCGAAGTTATTGTTTTCGCAGGCTTTCTGCGCGCGTTCGATTTGTTTGGAAATGACGCCCGCCTGAATGACCGTATCCTCGTCGCCGCCGGTCAGAGAAGACATAAGCGACTTCATTCTGTCGCCGCCGAAGCGTCTCATCAATTCGTCTTCAAAAGAAAGGTAGAAGCAGGTACTGCCCTCGTCGCCCTGACGACCGCTACGACCGCGCAACTGGTTGTCGATACGGCGCGACTCGTGACGGGAAGTACCGATGACGCGAAGTCCGCCGAGTTCTTTGACTTTTTGGTGTTCTTCTTCCGTCTCTTTCTTGTATTTTTCGACAAGGTGGAGATAGTGCTCGCGCGCACGGATTTCTTCTTCGTCGAAAAGCGCGTTATAAGCGGACGCCACGCTGATGATTTCTTCTTTATACCCTTCCTTTCTCATTGCCTCTTTCGCCATGTATTCGGGATTGCCGCCGAGCAAGATGTCGGTACCGCGCCCTGCCATGTTGGTCGCAATCGTCACCGCGCCGACTCTTCCGGCTTGGGCGATGATATAGGCTTCGTCTTCGTTGCTTTTTGCGTTCAGGACGCGGTTAGCGATTCTTTCCCGACTGAGCCTGCGCGAAATCAGTTCGCTGACGTCCACGTCAACCGTGCCGACCAAGATAGGCTGTCCCGTCTCGTGCGTCCTTTTGACTTCCGCGACGACCGCCTTATACTTGGCTTCCGCCGTGGCGTAGATTTTGTCGGCTTCGTCCCGACGGATGTTGGGCAAATTGGACGGAATCACGACGACGTCGAGACCGTATATTCCTTTGAATTCCGGCTCTTCCGTCTTTGCCGTACCCGTCATACCCGACAGTTTTTTATACAAACGAAAATAGTTTTGGAACGTAATCGTCGCGATCGTGCGGTTTTCGCGTTTAATGCGCACCCCTTCTTTGGCTTCGATCGCCTGGTGCAAACCTTCCGAGTAGCGCCGTCCTTCCATTTTGCGCCCGGTAAACTCGTCCACGATGACGACCTCGCCGTTTTCGACGATGTAGTCCTGGTCGGCAAACATCAAAAAGTTCGCGCGCAAAGCGTTATTGATTTTTTTATTCAAGTCGGGATTACTGCCGTCGGCAAGACCTTGACGGAAGTAGCGTTCGGCTTTTTCAAGTCCCTCTTCGGTAAGGTAAATATGTTTGTCCTTTTCTTCGATGGTATAGTCGCCCTCTTTCAGAATCCGCATAAACCGCTGACACTCGGCATAGATTTCACCCGAAGCCCCGGCAGGCGCGGAAATAATAAGCGGCGTACGCGCTTCGTCGATCAGAATGCTGTCCACTTCGTCGACGATGGCAAACGCATGACCGCGTTGCATTACTTTGCTTTTATGCGTCGCCATATTGTCGCGCAGATAGTCGAACCCGAGTTCGTTGTTGGTACAATAGGTAATGTCGCACGCATAAGCCGCTTTTTTCTGCTCGAAACTCATATTCGGCAGAATACATCCGACCGTCAAACCGAGAAAACGGAATACTTTGCCCATCCAATCGGCGTCGCGCTTGGCAAGATAATCGTTGACGGTAACGACATGCACGCCCTCTCCCGTCAAAGCGTTCAGATATGCCGGCAAAGTCGCCACAAGCGTTTTTCCTTCGCCCGTTTTCATTTCGGCGATGCGCCCCTGATGAAGCACGATACCGCCGAGGATCTGCACGTCGAAGTGGCGCATTTTCAGCACACGCCACGCGCCCTCCCGTACGACGGCATACGCGTCGGGCAAAATCGCGTCAAGCGTCTCTCCGCTTTGCAAACGTTTTTTCAGCACGTCCGTCTGCATGCGCAGTTCTTCGTCGCTCATCGCCTTATAAAGGTTTTCTTTTTCGTTGACCTTTACAACGGTCTTCTGCAATTTCGCTATGGCTTTCTTTTGTTCGCGCTCGGCAAAAAACTGAACCAAACACATAAGGCAAACACCCCTCTTATATTAAATATTTTTTACAGTATACCATATATTTTTGCGAAACACAAACGATATAAAACAAAAACCCGCCCCGTCAGCGGAGCGGGTTTGAATAAAAAAAACTTCTTTACCGGACCGTCGGCACGCCGATAACGCCCGCCGGACAAAGCACATACTTGGCTGAAAAGGCAAATTTGCGAAAATCGCTCGGTCCGTCAACGTGATCGCGGCAAGCCGTACCGCGATTATGTATCGCTCCGAAAGCGTTCTGACGGGAAATATATGCCGACACATCCAACTTGTTTTCTCCCTGCACGGTCGGTATCTTGCAGACGTACGGCGCATAGGCGATATCTTTCGTAACGCCGTTCGCGCACACTTCCACTACCGGCGCACAAAAACGTCCGACCTGTACGGCAATGTCCCGTCCGTCGCCCATAAATGCGGTATGATAGGTCAGTTTGCCGCCGTAGAAAGGCAACCTCTGTTTGGTTATGTTCCCGAAAGAAAGAGTGGGAGCCAACTCGGTCACGACGCATTTCCCCGCCTTTACTTCCACGCCGAAGTTACCTAAAAGGAAGCAGTTTTCGGTGTCGGTATTCTCGCCGAACGGTAATACCACTTCCAATACGTTTTTCCCTTTTTTCAAATCGGGCAGCGTGATTTTTCGGATGGATTTATCGACGTAATAGCCCTTGACGACTTTTTCCACTTTCTTGCCGTTAAATGTGATTTCCGCTTTTTCGGCGTCTTCCAAGGCAAGTTCGGGAGCCCTATATTCGATTTTACTTGTAAAGGTAAACAACAAACGCAATGTGTGATCGGCGTCTTTTTTCACCTGCGCCCACGGCTGGCAGATACTGCCGCCGTGCGGCGCGTAGCCGCACCGACGCCGACAAATATTATCGAGCGTAATCAGATTCAAGCGCGCGCACGAATATTTCCCGTTATCGACGGCAAAGCGCGCTCTGTCCAGAACAAGGACGTTCGGCTCGTGCAAAGTATACGGGACATTATCGCATACGGGCGTACCCTGCTCATCGGAGACAAGTTCTTTTTCGATTCTCTCAGGCTTACCGGGTTCCAATCGGATAAGAAGGCTATCGTGATTATACATGCACGCTTCGATTTCCGTCATACCGTCTTTTTCTTCGCAAGACAGTCTCTCGGTTGTGCCGTCGAGCGTATTATAAAGCGTGGCGCTGTATTCGCCGAGAACCTTGACCGTCAGTTTCTGTCTGATAATGACGTCGTTATCGGGAAACCGCTCTTTGAACGCGCGTGCCGCAAAAAGCCAAAGTCCGCCGTCTCTTTCGCGGAGACAAGAGACAATATTGTCGGTGTGCTTTCCGCTTTCATCGTAAAATCCGACGACGCGGTAGGGTTCCAACGCGCGCAAAATCTCCTTTTTATCGAAGTTTACGCAGGACGCGTCCGAAGCAAGTTCGTACGGACGTCTTGACAATGCGGCGTCCATATACAAAGGTAAATCGCCCGCAAATATCAGTTTTCCGCCGTTTGCGACGAATTTTTCCAACCTTTCTACCGTCGTTTGCCGCAAGGTGAGACACGACGGGATCACAATGACTTTGTATTGCATCTGCCCGACGGTCAAAGGGTAATCGCCTTCTTTATTCAATTCGGGCAAAAGCGACTCGTCGATAAAATCAAAATCAAGTCCGCTTTTCACAAGCCATTCGGTCAGATCGGCAAAACGTTTCTCCGTTTTTTGTTTGAGCCGCATATTGCGTTCGCACGTACCCCAAAGGAGCCAATAACTCTCCACCGGATGAATAACGGCGATGTCGGTTACGGCTTTTCCGCCCGTCAAAGCGGTATTGACTCTTCCGAAATGATCTTCGACAAGCCCGAATTTTTCATACCAAGGCGATTGATAAAAGATAGACGCCGGATAGTCGCGCTTGGCTTCGCCTTTCATCGACATCATACTCAAATGCGGAACGCGAAGAGTAACGCCGAGCGCCGCTTGCCAGTCACCGTGCAATTTGTAGTTGCGGAATTCGTAGTTCCAACGCGACACGCCGTACAGTTCCGAAAGCATACCTTCTTTCCCGTATTGATGCACGACGGATTGGCACTGTTTGGCGGTCGTGAATTCGTACCGCGAACAAAGCATATCGATACCCGGTACACCAAAACCGCGATAACAGCGCATTGTCTCCCCGACTGCTCGCGTTTGGGATAACAAAGTCGGCTCTTCCATTAAATGCCCCGTAAATTCCAACCCTACTTCCCGCGCTTTTGCACCGAGATTATCGCAAAACGCTTCGGCAAAGCGATCTGCCACGTGGTCAAAATAGCGGTAACGTACGGCAGACAAGACGCCGCTCTTCGGTTCAAAGAAAAGTTCGGGCAAAAAGTCAAGAATATCCTCGTCGTATTTTTCCCGATAGGTCACTTCAAAGTCGTCCGTCCACGCTCTCTCGAAAGAAAGGGAGAGGGCAGACGGAAAGTCTTTCGCGCGGTACACTTGCGGTTCGTCGGTAAAAATAGCCCGACATTCTTTTCCCATTGCGTCGGGAAAATGCTTGGCGTAGTTGCCGTACGTGATATCGGCAAAGAGATCGATCGCTTCTTTGTTCATCGTATCGACGTACGCCTGATTGTTGTGCCACGTCTCCGGTTTTATCACTTTCAGATAGGCGTACCACGTCGAGCCGGAGGCAGTTTCGTCGTCGCGCAAGCGGCGGTAGGAAAGGATACGACCGAAGAAAGCATGCACGCTGTAACGGGCAAGCAGTTTATTCCCTTCGAGCAGTCGCCCTTTTTCATCGAATACGGGTTTCTCCGTCCGTTCGACTTTGGTAAAGAGAAGATATCTTCCGCGATAGGCTTTATTTGCCGTCACCTTTCCGCCGGCAAACCCGGACGGCCAGCGATCTTCGTCGTAAAGCCAGGAAAGCATATTCAGTTTGCGAGAACTGTCGATACACGCGCGCACGTTTTCGTTAAACTCGTCTCCGAGATAGGGCGTCTCCAACCCGGTTCTGACATGCATAAAGTATCCGCCGAAGCCCATTTTTTTGAAGACTTCGGTCTGCCACACGGTTTCTTCTTTATTAAGTTTCGTATTCCACGCCCAAAAAGGCGCGCCGCGATATTCACTCGTCGGATTGGAAAACAGTTCTTTGGAAAAGGGTTCTTTACTCTTCGGATAAATCATTCTTTTTCACCTCATTTATAAAAGTCTGTCGATGATCGCGTCCGCATCTTTCATTTTATTTTCCATATCGGAGACCAGTTTGAATTGATTTCGGGCTCTTACAAGGTTATGTTCGGGATACCCAACGCGGAAATACTTGTCCCCGTCAAGATAATCGGTCAAGAAACGCATGCCTGTTTCGAGCGTGATGACGACAGCCCCGAGCGGAAGAAGACGGATTTCTTTTTCGGTGATAAAACCTTTCAGTTCACCCACGTATCCGGTAGCGAACGCCTCGAACATATCGAGGGACATGCCGACTTTATCGAGATCCTTTTCATCTTCGGGCGCGGAAGAAGCGCCGTACCGTATCGCGTCGCCGAAGTCATACAAGACGCTCCCCGGCATAACGGTATCGAGGTCGATGACGCAGACGCTTTTTTGCGTTTTTGTGTCGATCAGAATATTGTTGAGTTTGGTATCGTTATGCGTAACGCGCATAGGAATAACGCCTTTTTCCAAAAGATCGACAATACTTACGCACGTTTTTTCGCGGGACAAAACGAATTCTATTTCGCTTGCCACGCCGTCGCGCCGACCGGACAGATTTTTTTCGACCGCCTCGCGGAACTTGCGCAAACGGTCTTTTGTGTTATGGAAATTGTCGATGACTTCGCCGATCGTAGACGTGTCGAAGTCGGCAAGCATCTTGGTAAACTTGCCGAAACTTCTTCCCACTTCGGTAAAAAACGTCGGACCGGGGCAGGCGTCGTAGGTCTCCGCGCCTTCGATAAAGTCGTACATGCGCCACGGTGCGTTTTCTTCGTCGCGGTAATAGTTTTTTCCGTCTCTCAACTTATGAAACCGCAACGTACAGCGCGTTTCGTCTTCTCCCGCAAGCGCGGCTTTTTGTCGGATAAAATCGGTCACCGACATCACGTTATGCATCAGTACGTCCATTTTCGGAAAGACGTATTCGTTCATTTTTTGTAGGACGTAGCGCTTTTTCCCCTCGTTTTCCAACGCCGTAGTAACAAAAAAAGTGCGGCTGATATGCCCGATAAAGCACTCCTCAACCGCTATTACTTTTTCGTTATTGACGTCAAAATGCGAGAAAACTTCCCGTATTTTATACAACATAAGTATTATAATCCTTTATACAATCCGCGTTCGATAAGATCGGTCATCGCCGCTTTGACTGCCGGCGAATCCTCTTTATAGGTCACGCCGAACCACTTTTCGGGCGTGGGAATAACCTTGATTTTCGCACCTTGCGTACGAATCAATTCGTCCAGAAGAAGGGGCAGATAAAATTCGTCTTTCATAGGATTGGTCATGCCTGCATAGAAAGCGCGGAACTTTTCTTCCATAATACCGAACAGCGACGGGAAGAGTCCCCACATATTCATCGAGGCGACCGAGTCAAGCGGAATGCCGCTGTCTTTCGTGATGGCTTTGCATTCGTCCACACCGGCAAGGTAGCCGTCTTTTACCGCGCAGATACCGCGCGAAACCGAACCGTTATCGGTGAGCGTTTGTCCGAGACGAAAACCGATATTGCACATTTCGTCGGAAGAAACGAGATGATCGTGCAACAGTTTATACGACTGCTGACCGTAGTAGTCGTCGGCATTGATTACGCCGAAAGGAGAATCGACGACCTTTTCGCAACACATAATCGCGTGCGCCGTTCCCCACGGCTTGGTTCTGCCCTCGGGCACGGTCAGTCCCGCCGGAATATCGTCCATCTGTTGGAACGCATATTCGACGTCAACCATTTTTTCGATACGTTTTCCGACGACTTCGCGAAAATCGGCTTCGTGCTCTTTTTTGATAATCATAACGACTTTATCAAAGCCCGCCTTTACGGCGTCATAGACCGAAAAATCGATCAGAATTTCTCCGTTCGGTCCCAGGGGCGCGATTTGTTTCATTCCGCCGAAACGACTGCCCATACCGGCAGCCAGGACGACTAACGTGGTTTTTCTCATAAAATTACCTCCCGTATGACATAAGTCATATTTATTATATGTTTTATATTTACAGTGTATCATTTTTGATTCGAATACGCAACCCTTTTTTAGAAAACGTCACAAAAAAATGCGTAACGAAAACACCCCTTCCAAACCGTTTTTCCGTCATTATTCGCCGCAAAAAAACATACAATATCGGTATGAAAAAAGTCGTCGCGGCGTCTTTCGGGTTTGTCGGCACGGTTATCGGCGCCGGGTTTGCCTCGGGCAAAGAAATCGCCCTGTACTTCGGTCAATCGGGCGTCGTCACCCCCGCTCTTTCCGGATTGATTCTCGCTCTTTTTGCCTATCTGTTTTGCGAAACGGGCCGAACCGTCGGCGATCCGACCGCACTTTTTCCCAAAGGCAAAAAACCGTTTTCGATTTGCGTCGAACTGTCAAACGCCGCCGTGTTTTGTACGACTGTCGCCGGAAGCGAACAAACCGTTCTTTCTCTTTGCGGCTTTCACGGCGGAGCAATCATAACGGTTCTTCTGACGCTCGCCACTCTCTTTTTCGGTAAAAAAATCTCTTCGGCGCTGTCCGTCGTTTCCGTCGTCGCCATTCTCGTCATGATCGGTTATTTGTTTTTCGCCTCGGATATTCCTCTCCCGACAGGAAAATTCAGTCCCCTGTCCGCGTCTGTCTACGCAGGCATGAACATGCTTACGGGCGGATTCTTTATATCGTCGATGAGTCGTGACTTCACAAAAAAAGACAGCGTACGCACCGCTGTCCTGACTTTTTTTCTGCTCACCGCTCTTCTTCTCGCCGTCTTCTGCATCGGCAAAAACCACACGGACGAAACCTTTCCTCTGCTCGCCGCAGCCGAAGATCTGCACGTCGAAAAACTCGGCTCCGCCGTCCTTTTCCTCGCCATGTACACAACCTGCGTCGGCACGATGACCGTCGCCGGCAAAAACGTCCCGGAAAAAAACCTCGCTCTTGCCTCCGCTTCTCTTCTCGTCTCTTGCCTCGGCTTTGAAAAACTGCTCTCTACGCTCTATCCTATCATCGGCGTGCTCGGCGGATTCTTTTGCGTCGTTACCGCCGTCTTTTATCTGAAAGAAAAACCCGACAAAAATAATACGTTATCAGTAAGCGACAACCGTAATCCGCTCGTTGTCAAAAACGGCGGTTCCGGCAAGAGCGGCAGGAAGCGTCAGAGAAACAAGGTCGGTGTTATTAAAAGCACTTTGGGCAACCGAATTTAACTTTGAGGCTGCCGAAATATAAAATTCAGACAAATTTTCACATCCCGCAAAAGCATTTTCGGAAAGGGTAGTCACGCTATCGGGCAAAGTAAACGCAATCAGAGCCTTGCAGTCGCCGAAAGCCGACTTCCCGACGCGGATAAGACCGTCCGGCAAGGATATTTCATTCAGGGACACACACCCGAAAAAGCACTTGTCGTCCAAAACAAGCAAACCGCTTGGCAAGACGACTTTTTGCAAGGCGGTGCAAAATTGAAAAGCGGAAACGTTCAGCACGGTCCTCTCGTTTCCCTCTTCGAAGGTGACGTTCCGCAAGTTTTTACAGGACATAAACGCCTGCGCAAAATCAAGGTCGTACGTAGACGGAACGGTCAGATTGACGATCGGAGACGAATTGGAAGAAGTGGGCGTAAAGCCGGCTTTTTTGATCGCGCGCACAGGAAGCGATTCGTGCCCGTTCGGCAAAACGACGTCGCCGGGAAAACGATCGGGATCCTTTGCGGACAGTTCGTAATAGTCGTTGCCGAAGTTGTCCGTTTTTTGTTCAAAAGAAAAATACGAATCGGGCGTGGCGACCGAGGCGTTTGAGTTTACCCATTTTGCATACAGCGTGAAATTGTCCGACAAAAAAACGTCCGCTTTCCAGTTGTAGGCGACTTGGCAGTCCTCGTCTTCATACCAACCCAAAAAGATTTTTTCGGCGCAGACGGGATCGGACGGTCTTTCGAGATAAGAACGGATGTTGCCCGTAAACGGTTCGACCGCGCTTCCGCCGTTTGAGTCGAATGTGACGGTAAACGTGCGCGTGGAATACTCGTATTCGTACGAAGAACAAACGGTTATATTGTCTTTCAAATCGATTAAACGGTCCTGCGTAACGTCCGTTTCGGTCCCGTCGTCGTTGACGATAACCCATTTTTTCGCAACAATGCGCCTTGCCGAGCCATCGGGCTCATTGTTATCGTCATAAAAATATGGAACTTCGGGCAGATCGCCGAGCGCAAGACTGCCACCGAACGGCACGCCGATATAGGGCGTCGTTTCGTAGGCTTTGACGGTATCTCCGTCGCGTAAGAAAAAGCAAACCAGCACGTCTTTTTGCTTGGTGGTGACGGTATACTTCTTGATTCGGTCGATGTCCCTTTTGCCGTCGGAGCCGGTCAGGCGCAAGATGACCGTATACTTTTTCCCGCGTTCGAGCGTCACCGTACGGCGACTTGCGACGGGTAATTCGACATTCTCCTCGTCATACACGCGCACCGACAAATTGAGATTGTATACGGCGGCGTATTTGTCGTAATCGGGAATCGAATAGCGCAAAGTGTACTCTCCCGCTTCGACGTCCGTCACGTCGTCGGCAAAGATTTCCGGTCCGTCCGCTCTCCCCGTACAGGCGACGAGCGCAACGACAAAAAACATAATCAGAAGCGCGATTATACCTTTTTTATTCATCATTTTTTTATCCACATTCATTATACAGGAATGTCGCCGAAAAGTAAACTCTTTCCACCGAAAAGGGTTCCCGATTACACCTCCGTTTCAGTTTTTCGACTTTTTTCGCTTGTGGAAAACCCAAAAAATGTGGATAACCGCGGGTAAATTGTGGACAAATCCTGTATAAATGTGGATAACCGCGTATAATTGTGGATAACCGACCGTTTTGCGTCAAAGAAAAAATCCGAACGAAAACGCATAAAAAAAGGTGCCTTTCGGCACCCTTACAAACGGCTTTTTGCAAAGCGTATTTTTATAAATCTTTTCGATCGGACAAAGCCCTTTGCAAAGTGACTTCGTCGGCATATTCGATTTCCGAACCGACCGAAATACCGTACGCAAGGCGCGTGACGCGGATCCCGAGGGGCTTGATTTGTCCGGCGAGGTAAGACGCCGTCAGTTCGCCGCTGATGTCGGGGTTGGTGGCGATAATGACTTCTTCCACGCCGACAAGGCGCGCCATCAGTTCCTTGATACGGATATCGTCTACCCCGACGCCGTTCCGAAAGTCGATCGTACCGTGCAAGACGTGATACACGCCTTTGTACGAACCGAGTTTTTCAAAAGGCGCGATGTCCTTTGGTTGCGCCACGACGCAAATGATTTTTTTAGAGCGGCTTTGGCAAAATTCGCAAAGGTCGTCCTCGGTATAATTGCCGCATTCGGGGCAAAATCGGACGTTCCTCTTTACTTGCAAAATCGCCTCGGCAAACTCCTCCGCCCTGCTTTGATCGCCCTCGACAATGCTGTACGCATACCGAAGAGCCGTTTTTGTGCCGACTCCGGGCAAAGCGCGAAAGCACGCGGTCAGGCGAGAAATCGAGTCGGTCATATCAGAAGAGACCTCCGCCCAGTCCGCCCGTCAGCGGTCCCATAACCTTTTGATATTCTTCTTCCACACCTTCCATCGCTTCGTTGAACCCGGCGAGAATCAAGTCCTGCAACATCTCCACGTCGTCCGGATCGACCGCCTCTTTGGCGATTTTGATGCCCGTCAGTTTGCGGTCGCACGTCATTGTGACTTCGACCATGCCGCCACCGGCCGTACCGACGACTTCCGTCTCCGCGAGTTGCGCTTGCGCTTCCTGCATATCCGCTTGCATCTTTTGCGCCTGCCGCATCAGTTGTTGCATATTTCCGCCGCCGCCGAAGCCGCCGCCGAATCCGTTGAATTTACCCATTTTGTTTTTCTCCTTGTCCGTTTATTTTTTTCTTACCAATACAGCGCGTTTACATCGGGCTTAATTATGACTCCGTTATTTTGGCTGTCGGGATCGAAAGGAAGAACTGCGTCTTCACGATACCCGTCTGCGGATACAACCTCGATAACATAGCCGTTTTTCTTGTTTTGCGACCGACTCCAAACTTCCGTCATAACGTAAAAATGCGCTCCGTTTTCGACGGAAAACGTCTTCGATTTATCCATAGAAAGGACGCTGCCGTCCTCGCCGATAACGCGCAAAACGTGCCACGTCGCGCCTTTACTGACTTCGACGACCGATTCAAGATCGACCGAGGTCGTCCCGTCTTCGTATCGATAGACGAGTACGTCGCCGTTGCAACGGCGCAAAACCGCGCTTTCCGTCGCCGCGGCATTGGTTATGACCGCCTCTTGTTTATCCAAATAGGCTTTATGCCCGTAAACCGCGCCCGTCAGACTGCCGATTACGACGATCGCAAGTATGACGATAAAAAGAACCGTCCCCTTTCCCGATATTTTTTCGTTCATTTCCTTCCCTTCTTTGTTTGCCCTTCTTCGACGCCGAGGCACCTTGCGACGTATTGCTCGTCCTCGGAAAAGCCGTAGAACTCCGCAATCGGCAAGCACTCTTCGTCCGTGACCGTCGCAACTTCCGTTCTTTCCGTCATAAATTTGGAAAAACCGCCTATTTTGCAACCGTCTCCGATAAACAAAACGCCCTCGCTCTTTATTGTACGCACCGTCTCCGCGTCACATTCCCGCAACATGGCAAAAACGAGTTCCGCCGTCCGCTCGTACAAGAGAGAGACCGTCTCAAAGACGTCTTTCGCCGCAAATCCGACCGCTTTCGGCTTGTCGCAAATGGCATCCTTGCAAACAAATTGTACCCTCGTGCAGTCGCCTTTATAAAGAGAAAAATATTTTCCGATGTCGATCGTATATCCGTCGTCGGGAACAGCCGTCCGTTCGTGCGAAATTTCGGCATTCTTGCAGCCCGGCACCGTTTCGCTCCGCTTACATACTTCTTCGATAAGAAGACGCGCCGTCTCCGACGTGCCGAAATTAAGAGCATAGGCTTTTTTAATAACGCCCGACTCGGTAATAACCGCCTCAACGCCGACTGTGCCGATTTCCACGATAAACCGTTTTCCCTCTTTTTGCGCGATCTGCGACAAAACGTACGGTTTTTCAATCAAATCGACGTTGCGAAAACCGCTGTCAATAAAGGCTTTTTCGACGGACGAGCGATAAGCATCGTCCGCAAAAGACGGTATCAGCACAAAAACATGGGGTTTTTTCGTCCCGAAAAGACGGGAAAAACAAACTTTTATAAGCAATTTTGCGCCCTGTACGTCGTTGATTCCGCCGACGCCGAAAGGACGAACGAAAACTTTATCGCCCGAAAGACCGTCTTTCGAAGCGATCGCGCTTTTTCCGAACGAAACGAGGGACGGAATCGCCGTCTTCTTGCGAACGACCGCGTTTTTTTCCCGCGCAAGCAATTTTCCGTCGCCGTACACGCAAAAATACTCCTTGTCAAAAGAGACGACCGCTCTTATTTCCGACATAGTATCCCCTCCTCATGCAGTATTTTTTCGAGTTTTTCGGTGGGCAAGCCGACGATATTGTCATAACTGCCCTCAAAGTGCTCCACCACTTGCCCGTCCTGAATGGCATAGGCGCCGGCTTTATCGTACACGCAATAACCGTCTATATACTTTTCGATATCTTCCGCCGTCAAGTCGCGGAAAAAAACGGTCGATTTTTCAAAGCATATCCGCTCTTTTTTGTCAATACGAACATATAATCCGCTGATAACCTCGTGCGCCTTACCCGAGAGCGCCGCCAGCATGGACGCCGCTTCTTCTCTGCCGTGCGGCTTGCCGAAAATCTTTCCTTCGGGCGAAACGACAATGGTATCGCACGCAATCACCACGTCGCCTTCGGTAACGGCGCGCCCTTTTTTGGCGGCAATCGCCGACGCTATCCTTTCCGGTTCGGTTTCGCAAACCGATTCGTCTACCGCCGGAATGCGGATAAGGTATTCGTCGAACAACTTTTTCAGCAGTTCTTTTCGCCTCGGAGAAGAGGACGCCAGCACAACGACGGGCGTCGGCATGTTTACAGAATATCGAGATTCTTTTGGAAGGCGCGGCGGAATTCGCTCACCGCCGAAAGCGCGTCCTGAATTTCCAACGAGCAGTCGGCAGTCGCTTCCGTCTTCAAAATGACGCTTTCGCCGAGAATGTCGCAGTTCAGCGTCGTGATAACGCCGTTTGAACTACGGTCAAAACACTCGGCAATGCGCACCAGAACGCCCAGTTTCCGAATCGCGTCGATGTCGTCTTCTTTCAGCATGGTCAGGTATTGCTGAATGTCGGGGCTGTCGAGCGCCTGACTCGTATGCATACCGGCTACGATCGCCGCCATCACCAAATCCTTTTGCTGAATTCCGTATAGATTACTGTTCAAAATAAAGTAAAACGAATGTTTGTGATGTTCGTAGTACTTAAAACTGCTCCCGATGTCGTGCAGTTGCGCCGCGACGCGCAGGACTCTGACGTAAGCGCGGGGGAGTTTGTGCAGCACTTTCAGTTGACGATACAGTTGCAACGCCAATTCGAAAACGTGCTCGGAATGCTGAATGTTCATATTGAAAATGGTCAGCATGTTATAGATACTGTGCCCGAGGATATCGCTGATGGAGCGCTCGTACGTAGACGGCAACGCATAGTGGAACATAACCCCTTCCCTGAGTCCGGCGCCCGAAATCACGATCTCCTTGAACGACGTCGCCTCTTCAAAGGCTTTTATGACCGTCATCGCCGCCGGCAGAATCTCCGCGCGCGCCGAAGAAATACCCTTGATACGGAGCGACTTGCTCGTATCGACGACTTTCAAAGAATTGTAAATGCTGTCGAATTCGTCGAAAGGAATGTGGTAATTATGCGCCATGTTCAACGGATACCGCTTCAAGCGGCGACTGATTTTACCGAGATTACGGATCGAACCGCCCACCCCGATAAACTGCGTGTCTTCTTCCAGCTCGTTCAGCCAATCCAGTTTTTTGATATGCTCGGTGATATACTCTTTCATCTTTTCGATGCGTTCGTTCGGATCCTGCACTTCGGCAAACTTCTCCGTCAACGTCACCGCGCCGAACGGCAAACTCTCCTGGTTGAGCATCAGTCGGCGGTTGTAATGAATGACTTTTACGCTCGCGCCGCCGATATCCACGATCACGCCGCGCGGCACGTCCATCGAATTGATGACGCCCGTATAAACGAGGTTTGCTTCTTCTTCTTGCGTCAAAACGGTGATTTTGATACCGCATCCGTTCAGAATCTCGTCGACAAAGGTCTTTTGGTTCTTCGCTCTGCGCACCGCCGCGGTCGCATAGGCAAACACTCTGTTTACCTTGTGACTTTCGTACAGGTTCTTGAACATGTTGAGCGTCTTGACCATTTGTTGAATGCGAATCGGGCGCAAAAATCCGTCCGTTTCCATCCCCTGCGCAAGGCGTACCGGCTCTTTCAACTCGTCGATTACGTTGAAATACCCTCCGTCGATAATATTGACGATCACAATACGCGCCGTATTGGATCCGATGTCGATAATTGCTATTTTTTCCATACTCTCCGTTCCTCCGAAAACCGTGAATAAGTAACGATTCCTTTCGTTCCCTCTTTACTAAAACAAATTATAATCCTTTTACAAATTCTTTGCAAGAGGGTATCGATATATTTTACCGTTTTTTTACCGTTTATTTTTTGAAGCGCGTTTATATCGCTTCGGCAAAGGGAATAAAAAAAGAAAACGACAAAAAAGAGGGAGAAAAAAAGATGAAAGCGATTATTATGGCAGGCGGAAAAGGCACGAGGCTGATGCCGCTTACGGGGAAAATGCCGAAACCTATGGTAAACCTTCTGGACAAGCCGGTACTGTGCTACACGCTCGCGCTGCTGCGAAAACACGGCGTAACGGATATCGGCGTCACGGTAGGGTATATGGCGGACAAAATCGAAAGTTATTTCGGCGACGGCGAGGACTTCGGCGTACGCCTGACGTATTTTGAGGAAGAGACGCCTCTCGGCACCGCCGGCGGCGTGCGCCGGGCGGAAGACTTTTTGGACGAAGACTTTTTCGTTTTAAGCGGTGACGCCTACACGGAAATCGATTTAAGCCGCGCCGCCGCCTTTCACAAAGCCAAACGCTCTCCTTTCACGGTTGTGTGTCAGCCGCGCACGGATCCGACGGGTTTAGGCACCCTGAATATCGATTTTGAAAACCGAATAACGGATTTTGTCGAAAAACCGCAGGAGAAAAAACCGGGGCTTGTCAACACGGGGATTTATGTCGTCAATAAGGGCGTCCTGCGCCTGATACCGAGCGGTTTTTACGATTTCGGACGAGACTTATTACCGCGGATATACGACCGCTGTTTCGCGTACGTAGATTATTCGTACTGGTCGGATATCGGCACGCTGGACAGTTATTACGACACCAACAAATATCTCGCGTCGAAGTGGCGTGACGACGTCGTCGTGCCGTAAAAAAGTTCACGCGTAAAAATCGGAAACGGCTTTGAAAAAAGCGTCGAGATTTTCCCATTTGGCGCGAGCGGGAATATCGCAACCGGAACTGATTAAAAAGTTTTTATACAAAGAGCAGTCTTTCATAAGATCGGTTGTGATCCCGTACACCTTTTCGGGCGTTTCGTCGCAGAAAGCGAGAGGATCGATATTGCCCATCACAACAGCGTCGGAAGGCATTTTTTCAAGCATCGCGCGCATATCGACGGCGTTTCCGAAGTGATAGGCGTCGGCGCCGAGAGAGGCGATATTATCCGCCATATGCACGACGGAGCCGGCGCAATTATGATAAACGACGGCAAATCGGTCATCGGAGACGGCTTTTATTATCCGACGGACATGGCGGGAAGAAAACTGTTCCAGAAGAGATGGCGACAAAAGCCCCGCGGCAGGCTCGGCAATGATGATTCCGTCCGCTCCGACGGCTTTGAACGCCTCGGCATACCGAATCAAAAAATCACATCCGACGGCGATCATGTTATTTGCCCCTTCGTCGTCGTCGGCACACCACAAAATCAGGTCTTCCATTCTGCACAAACGCGCCGCAAGCGTAAACGGCCCCGTCACACTGCAAAAAAGCGGAACGTCGTTTCCCAAACGGACTTTGGCTTCCATTACGCCTTCGA
Source organism: Clostridia bacterium (assembly GCA_045601385.1). Lineage (GTDB taxonomy): Bacteria > Bacillota > Clostridia > Christensenellales > DTU072 > CAG-1782. The sequence goes on from JAZRZM010000005.1 coordinate 30,911, forward strand.
TAAAAGTTTCCGTTCGGCGCATACCGACAAGAGGCATACGCAGATTACGCGCTTGCGCATCGTTTGCCACGCGAATTGATTTCACCGTCGGCAGGTCGCTTTCCTTATAAATAAGTTCGGCGCCGAAAGCCTCCGCTTCCACCGACAAATCCATCGGATAAACCGCCGCGCTTACCGGACAACGGTCGATAATCGAAAGCACCCCTTCGATTTGCTTTTCTTTATCGGTAATCAGTTCCCGTACCGTCGCTCCCGTCAAAGAGACGGCGGGAAACGACAGAATGGGCAACGCTTTATTTTTCTGCGCCGCTATTTGTTCGAGAATCGGTTTCATCCTTTATTTTCCCGAGCAAAAACGCTTTGCGATTTCCGCCGCACTGCCGGCTTCGGGCGTAAACGCGTCCGCGCCGATGCTTTTCGCGAACTCTTCCGTCACCGGCGCACCGCCGACCATAACTTTGACTTTATCACGCAGTCCTGCCGCTTTCAGGTCATCAATAACGGTCTTTTGGTATACCATAGTCGTCGTAAGCAGAGAAGAAAGACACACAATATCGGCGCCGCTTTCACGCACGGCTTCGATGATACGATCGCTGCCGACGTCGGTGCCGAGATCGATACATTCGATTCCGACGCCTTCGAGCATAATACGGACGACGTTTTTCCCGATATCGTGAATATCGCCTTTTACGGTGCAAATAACGGCTTTTCCGATCGGTTTGACGCCGCTTTCGAGGAGAAGCGGACGAAGGATATCGAGGCACTTGTTCATGGCGCGCGCGGCGATAAGAACGTCGGGAATAAAGATTTCTTCGGCTTTGAATTTCGCACCGATTTCGTCCATCGCGGCGATCAGTCCGCCCGACAGTATTTCGGACGCGCTTATTCCGACGGCAAGAGCCGTTTCGACAGCCGCCTGCGCGTCTTTTGCTTTTCCTTTACGGATATATTCGTTAATAAGTTCGATTGTCATTGCAGAACGAGTCCTCCTTTATAGTGGCGATATTTTTCCGCCGCGTCAAAAAGAGCGGCTATGTTTTCGAGCGGTATATCCTGATTCGTCTCGATATGCAGGCTCAGTCCGCCGCGTTTGTCGTACAAAGCCTCGACGCATTCGGCAAAGTGATCGAAAATCTGTCCGCGCGTTGCGAACGGATACAACTGCCTGTCCAGGTCAAGGTCGATGGCGATCGGATTTTTACCCCTGCGGCAGACGTTGACCAGATTTTCCAAACCGTTGGCGCGGTACTGCGGATTGATGATATCGACGTGCGCGTCAATAAGGTCGGGCATAATTTCGTAAATACAACCGTCGGTGTGCATATAAACGACCAATTCGGGGTTGTGCGCCTTACACTTGCGATACAGTTTTTCAAAACACGGCTTCATATACCTGCGCCACCGTTCGGCACCGATAGCAAGCCCTTTTTGCATACCGAGGTCGTCGCCGAATGTGATGATTCCTTTGCCGGAGCGTTTTACCTTGCCCAAGCGGATATCCAACTGTTTTTCGTTATACAAAAGGACCTTATCGATCAACGTGCGAAGAGCGTCCCCTTCCTCCGCAAAATAAATCATCGCGTCTTCAAAACCGCATAAGTCGATCAACCGTAAATACATGAACCCGTGCGGCATCTTGCCGTTTCTGTTCTTGGGTATCTGTAAAGAAAAAATATCCTCTTCCGACCGCACGGGGTGTCCCACAACGACGGAATTCAGTCCTTCTTCGATATTTTTCCATTCGCAGCCCCATTCGTCGACGTGGATACCCTCGTGGTACTTGGGGGGCATTTTTACGCGGTGATGCTTGATATTGCGGTGCGGCGCGAAAAACTGCGGATACTGATTCATAAGCCGCAACAGATCTTCGCCGTATTTCAGAAAAGTAATCGGTTGCAAACCGATATTGATCGGAATCGTTTCGGGGCTGTCAAACTTCGCCGCGCGATACAATCCTTTTTGAAAATTATTCATTTGCTTCTCCTTGTCTTGTTATAAATGTATTATAAATACTATAAGTAAAACTGTCAATATTGAAAAAGTCGAAAAAAAATCAACGAAACACTTGCTTTTCTCCTTTTATATGATATAATAGGAAAAATTTTTTATAGGAGAGGAGATATGGCATACTATTTTGAAGAACCTTCGCGCACGTTCAGCGAATATCTGTTGATACCCGGATACACGGACGAAAATTGCCGCCCGGAAAACGTAAAACTCACGACTCCGCTTGTCAAATACAGACCGGATCGGGAGGAATGTCCCATTCGTCTGAATATTCCTTTGGTATCGGCTATCATGCAATCGGTATCCAACGACACACTGGCGATCGCTTTGGCAAAACAAGGCGGTATGTCTTTTATTTACGGCAGTCAGTCTATCGAAAGCGAAGCGGCGATGGTGGCGAAAGTCAAAAACTACAAAGCCGGTTTCGTCGTCAGCGACAGCAACGTAAAACCGACCGCCACGCTGAAACAACTGATCGAACTCGTCCGCACCAACGGACACTCGACCGTCGCCGTCACCGAGGACGGAACGGGCACGGGAAAACTGCTCGGGCTTGTCACAAGCCGCGACTACCGCGCAAGCAAAATCGACCCGGAAACTCCGGTTGAAAAAGTGATGACAAAACTTGCCGATTTGATTACCGCTCCCGAAAACATCGATTTAAGTACCGCAAACAACCTGATTTGGGATCATAAAATCAATCAACTGCCCATTGTGGACAAAAACGGAAACTTGAAATATCTCGTCTTCCGCAAAGACTACGAAGAGCACGCCGACAATCCCGACGAAGTCGTCGATAAAGAACACCGCTTGATGGTCGGCGCCGGCATCAACACCCTCGATTTTGAAAAAAGAGTCCCCGCTCTTATCGAAGCGGGAGCGGACGTACTGTGCATCGACAGCAGCGAAGGATACAGTTGCTGGCAAAAAAATACCATTGCGTTCATACGCGCAAAATACGGCGATTCGGTCAAAGTCGGCGCGGGTAACGTGGTCGATAAAGACGGCTTTTTATTCCTCGCAAAAGCCGGAGCGGACTTCGTCAAAGTCGGTATCGGCGGCGGTTCGATATGTATCACGCGCGAACAGAAAGGTATCGGCAGAGGACAAGCGACCGCTCTTATCGAAGTGGTCAAAGCCCGTGACGAATACTTCAAAGAAACGGGAATCTACGTGCCCATTTGCTCGGACGGCGGCATCGTTCACGACTACCACATGACCTTGGCTCTCGCTATGGGCGCGGACTTTATCATGCTCGGCAGATATTTTGCCCGTTTTGACGAAAGCCCGACGACGCGTCTGAACATCAACGGCAGTTACGTCAAGGAATATTGGGGCGAAGGCAGTAACCGCGCCCGTAACTGGCAACGGTACGACCTCGGCGGCAAGAGCGGACTTTCTTTTGAAGAAGGCGTCGATTCTTACGTCCCCTACGCCGGACACCTCAAAGACAACGTCGCAAAGAGCCTCTATAAAGTCAAATCGACCATGTGTAACTGCGGTGTGACCGACATACCCACTTTCCACGAAAAAGCCCGTATTACCCTCGTCTCCGCCACCGGTATCATCGAAGGCGGCAGCCACGACGTCATCTTAAAAAACTCCGATTAAACGGATATTCCTTTACAGAACGCGCTCTTTTGTCCGACGGATAAAAGAGCGTTTTTTTTATCGAAAACGGCAAAAAAAGATACACTATCCGCCGTCCGCACGCACGGTATTATCGCAGCAGAGCCACGATAAGAGACGTTTTTCTGTTTTCGCCGACAAGCAGGCTTTGCGATGCATTGGGTATCCTGTCGAGCGTAATCAGGATACTGATTTGCTGATCATAGACAGACAAAACGGTTCTTGACGGTGACGAAGGACAATGCCCGGCACGGACCGACGGGACGTAAGAATCGTTTCCGAGCAAAGCGTTCAGATCGCGCAAAGAACGAAAAATGAGGTTCTTTATATAACCCACCGTACGCGCCGAAAGAGCGGAGCGGACAGAGCCGAGATCGCCGAGAAGTTCCAGTTGATTTTCTTCCAACAGAATCAGGCGTTCGATCGGCGTTTTGTCGTTTGATTCGTCCGACGTCATTACTTTTTGATATTCGCGCGCCATTTGTTCGATTTCTTCGTTCATATTTACCCTCTTTGGTTTCACAATATGCGCCCGCGGCGGCTTTTGTGCGACTTTTTGCCACATATTACGTCGGGTGCGTCCGAAAAAAAGCCGAAATTGCTTGCTTTCGGATACTTTAATATGATACAATGACTTGTAAATTATATTTATTTAATATATACGAGGCATTGATATGAGCAAAAAAGTTTTTTCACGTTCCGGACGGCGCATTACGGCGGTTTTGCTTGCGATTCTGACGGTTTTTGTTTGCCTGTTATTGCCTGCCTGTACCGACGGCGTCAACGAAGACGAAAAGGAAGAAAAAAACGCGATTATCATCATACCCGGCTTGTTTGCTTCGGCATTATACGAAGAAGACACGGGCGAACCGATATGGGATCCCTTTACGGATAACGACCTATGGATTACCGACCTGCTTGCGCACAGCGGAATGAATTATGCGACCATACTCGCTCTCCTGCAAGACGAGCAATTTTTGGCTCAACTGAATCACATCACCGCAAACGGCGGCTTGGGCGACGGAGAAAGTTTTTTATACAAACTGACCGCTATGACGGACGACGGAAAAAGCGTCTACAATATCAAACCGGTATCTTTCTTTGACGCCGACAGCCGTCTTCGCTACGGATTGATGAACGCGCAGACGGAAATCTATAACGACTTTCACGAAAAATACGGTTCCGACTACGAAGTCAGCGTTTTTAACTACGATTTTCGCCTCGACAACCGCGACAGCGCCGCGCTTTTGCAGACTTTTATCGACGAAAAGGAATATGACAACGTGATTTTCGTCACCCACAGCAACGGCGGACTTGTCGTGGCGCGCTACCTTGCCATGAGCGAAGAAAACCGTGCGAAAGTGCGCCTTAACCTCAGTTATGACGCGCCCTATCTCGGCTCCGTCCTCGCTTTAAGCACGCTTGAAAACCTCGACGGCATGGCGGACGATATTTACGAAATAACCGATTCGCTCGGGTTAAAAGACATGGACGAAATCATCGACACGGCGTTCCGCACGCAGTTTTTACCCCTTGCCAATATGTACGTCGTCTATCAACTGCTTCCGACGTACGAACTGCTTTGCTCGCCGCATTTTTATAATTACATGACCGAACATACCCACACGCCCGGTCAGGAAGTCCGCGACGTACTGTACGAACACGAAGTTCCGCTCGTGACGAAAATCGACGCAAACGGCAAAAAAACCGCTCTGCACTTCGACAGCGAACAAGAACTGTACGACTTTTATTGCTCGCGCCCGTGGGCGCACCTTGATAACGACGTGGAAAAACCCCTCCGCGCCGGCATGAAAGACTGGCTCGACTACTGCGACTCGATGTATGTGGAGACGGCGACGGGCAAAGTGCACTCGACCACGCTCGTCGATTCCGTTTATTTCTGCGGCACGGGCTACCGCACCGATATCGGCGTCGCGTACAAGACGTATGCAAGTGGCGAGACCGTTTGTTACTACGACACCGAAAGCGAACTCGGCGACGGGACCGTCCTGCTATATTCGGCTTCGGCAGGCGTAACGGACAGCGCAAAAATCCGCGTTGTACCCCACGCAAATCATTTTGATCCCGTACAAGAGTTTTTGACATACTCTGCGGATATGACCGACGCGGTCATGAAAGAATTTTTGAAAAAGTAAAAACAGGAAGGACAGTATGGTTACCGATTTGTTTGGAAGCATGGTATTCGGAGATCGCGAAATCCGCGATCGGATCAGCGAAAGCGATTACGCCGAATATAATTTGTGCGTGACCGAGGGCAAGCGCCTTTCTCTTCGTCTTGCGACCGTAATCGCCGACAAGATGAAAGAATGGGCGATCGAGAAAGGCTGCACGCACTTCACGCATTGGTTTCAGCCGATGACGGGTATCACCGCCGAAAAGCACGAAAGTTTTATCGAACCTGCCGAAAATGGCGGCGTCGTGATGAAATTCAGCGGAAAAGAATTAATTAAAGGCGAACCGGACGCGTCGAGTTTTCCTTCGGGCGGGCTGCGCGCCACGTTTGAAGCGCGCGGATATACCGCATGGGATCCGACCAGTCACGCTTTCATCAAGGACGGCGTGTTGTGCGTCCCGACGGCGTTTTGCAGTTTTAACGGGCTTGCGCTCGACAAAAAGACGCCCCTTCTCCGTTCGATGGAAGACCTCAGTCGCATCGCGCTGCGTATTCTGAAAATCTTCGGAAAAGACGACGTCAAAAAGGTCATCCCGATGGCGGGGCCCGAGCAAGAATATTTTTTGGTCGACAAAAAACTGTTTGAAAAGCGTCCCGACCTTGTTTGCTGCGGTCGTACGCTGTTCGGCGCGCGCAGTCCGAAAGGGCAAGAACTGGGCGATCACTACTTCGGTACGGTCAAGCCGCGCGTTCTTTCTTACATGAAAGATCTGGACGAAGAACTGTGGAAACTGGGCGTGTATGCGAAGACGAAGCACAACGAGACGGCGCCGGCTCAACACGAACTTGCCGTCATCTACACCGACGCGAACACGGCGACCGATCATAATCAGATCATTATGGAATTGATGAAGAAGATAGCGACTCATCACGGGCTTACCTGTCTTCTGCACGAAAAGCCCTTTGCCACCATCAACGGCAGCGGCAAACACAATAACTGGTCTCTGCAAACGGACACCGGCGTAAATCTTCTCGAACCGGGCGAAAACCCGCGGGATAATATGCTCTTTATGCTCTTCCTTTCCGCCGTCATTTCGGCGGTGGACAAACATCAGGACCTGCTCCGCATCGCCTGTGCAAGCGCGGGAAACGATCACCGTCTGGGCGGATACGAAGCGCCGCCGGCGATTATCTCGATTTTTCTCGGGGACGAATTGACGGGCATTCTGAACGCCATCGAAAAAGGAAAGAATTTCAGCGAAAGAGCCAACTGCGAAGTGGAAATCGGCGTCAAGTGCCTGCCCAAGTTCCGTCGCGACACCACCGACCGCAACCGCACGTCGCCGTTTGCCTTTACCGGGAATAAGTTTGAATTCCGTATGCTCGGTTCGGAGTTCTCCACCGCCGACGTCAACGTCGTCCTCAATACCATTGTCGCCGACGAATTGCTTTCTTTTGAAGAAAAACTGGATAAAAACGACCTTGTCACGTCGGTTAACGCCATCGTGCGCGACGTGATGAAAAATCATAAACGCGTCATTTTCAACGGCAACGGATACTCTGCCGAATGGGTAAAAGAAGCAAAAAAACTCGGACTTCTGAACCTCTCTTCGACGATGGACGCACTGCCGATGTATACGCAGGAACAAAACGTCGCATTGTTCGAACGCCACGGCGTACTGAACCGCGCCGAAATCGAATCGCGCGCCGAAATTCTGATAGAAAACTATCGGAATATTCTCCATATCGAAGCCTCGACTATGTCCGACATGGCAAAAGAACTCTTCTTGCCGGCGATATACGAATATATAAAAGAACTCGCCAAGACGAAAAAACTTCTTGCCGAACTCAACCTTCCGTGCGAAAACAAAACGCTCGATAAACTCGCCCGCCTTTATGCCGAGGGCGAAACGCTCGTCGAAACGCTCGACCAAGCGATAGCAAACGCCGACAAACAAAAGACGGCGAAAGCGCGCGCCGATTTCTTCCGCAAAAAAGTCCTGCCGTGCATGGACAGTCTGCGCCTTGTCATCGACGAAGCCGAACTTCTCACCGCCAAAAAATACTGGCCCGTACCGACCTACGAAGACTTGCTCTTCGGCGTCAACTGAAATAACACCAAGTGAGGTAAAACCAATATGAAAAAAACAATCTCCGTTCTTGTCATCGTCCTGCTGCTTGTCGGCTCCGTTTTTGCCTTGGCGGCTTGCTCGAACAAAGACATCACCGTCGACAAATGCTGGGCAAACAACGAAAAACTGACCTACGCCGTCCTTGACGGCGACCGTGAAGTCGGCTCGCTCGACATTACTCTTGACGCCGATCCAGACGACAAAACCCTGCCTTACGGCGACGAGACGCGCACCTATTCTTCCGCCAACGTCCGCATTTCCGAGACGCTTGTCCGTAGCGGAGAAGCGACGGTAACGACGACGATCCTTGCCGACAACTACACCGTGCTTGCCGTAAACAAAGTCTATACCGACCTTTCCGACAACGCGAACAGTAGTTATTCCTTGCAGTCCTACCACGACGGCAAAAACTACGTATACACCCTGCAAAAAGGCGATCAGACCGTTTCCGAAAAACTTAAAGTCGGCGCAAGCGGATATACCGATAACGAATTCTTATATTATTATATCCGCTGCTATAACATAAACGCCATTCCCTCTTCCGTCAAAGTCGCCGATCCGATCGGTAATTCTGTCCGCGAACTGAACGCGACTTTCATCGGCGAGACGAGCGTCGTCACCGCGTGTCCGGAAATCGGAACCGCCACTTGCAACGCAATCTATATCACACTGAAAGAAACGCCCTCGGGTAGCGGCATCTATGCCTATTATCTGCCCGATAACGATAATTACAGATACGGTGACTTTTTGATTAAAAGTGCAAAATATCCGGTGAAACTTGTCGAGAACAATATTACGTACTTGTTGAAATCTCAAGAAGCCCGCTATCAGTAAGAACGTACATTCGGGGTGATTTACGTATTTGTCAAAATAACTAAAAAGGATATTCCATAGAAATTTTGACGCATACTTGTCCGAAACGTGCGGTCGCAGTACTTCTTGTACAGCTTCCCTGCGTTTCATACAAAATCCCTCCCGACTGTCCGTTCTTCGTATGCCGGATGCTTGGGGCGATTTACGTATTTGTCAAAATAACTAAAAAGATTATTCTATAATATTTTGACGCATACTTGTCCGAAACGTGCGGTCGCAGTACTTCTTGTACAGCTTCCCTGCGTTTCATACAAAATCCCTCCCGACTGTCCGTTCTTCGTATGCCGGACGCTTGGGGTGATTTACGTATCTGTCAAAATAACTAAAAAGGATATTCCATAGAAATTTTGACGCATACTTGTCCGAAACGTGCGATCGCGCGGTTCACGTGTTTGTCAAAACAAAAAAATAAATGAGCGATTTTGCGCATTTTATAAAAAAACGGAGGCTATTATGCAAAAGTTCAAAAATCTTGTTTTATGGAAAAAAATCGTGATTATTGTCGCCGCGGTTCTCGTGCTCGGCGGAATCGTGACCATGTGCGTACTTCTGCCCCTTTCGGCTCGTGAAAAACGCGCTTACGAAAGACATAAACCCACGGCGTACACGCAGGAAGCGCACACGAAAAACTGTATCCACTTCTTAAACACAGTCAACAGTGACTGCATGATTCTGGAAAGCGACGGGCATATCGCCATCATTGACTGCGGCGAAGATAACGACAACCCGCGCAACTTTTCCAACCTCGAACTCGAAGGCTACGAAGACAAAGTTGTGCGCTACGTTAAGGAACACTTTGCCGATGAAAGCGGAAACGTATATATCGATTTTATCGTCGGCACGCACGCACATTCCGACCACATCGGCGGTTTTGACACCCTCATTCTCGACGAAAAAATCACCGTCGGTAAAGCCTATCTGAAACGCTACAAACCCGAAACGATACGCTCATACGAGAAAGACAGATGGGACAACCAAGAAGTTTATGACCAAATGGTAAACGCGATCAATACGCGCGGAATTGAACTCGTGCAGGATATTCCGAACGAAACGTTTTCTCTCGGCGAATACAAAATCCGCTTCTTGAACACGAAAGACGCGGAAGGGAAAAACCTCGGCGAAAACGACAATTCGATCGCGACTTTCGTCACGCTCGGCAATAAAAAAGCACTGCTGATGGGCGACGTCAACAACGACTCCGGCGACGAAGACGAAATCGCCGCGATCGTCGGCGAAGTGGATCTGATGAAAGTCGGACATCACGGCTACACCGCTTCTTCCACAAGAAACTTTATCAAAACCGTTTCGCCCGAAATCGCGATCGTCCCCAACAAACTCGAACGGATGGATCCCGATAACAAACGCCGTATCGTCAAAGAGGGCGGCTCTGTGTACGCCACTTATGACGAAAACGGTATCCTCGCCACGTTTACCGAAGACGGAATCAAACTGTACAACAATACCATGGACGGCTATTGGGATTGAGTTTACGCTTGTAAAAACACAAAAAAAGCGGTGGCTTCGACCACCGCTTTTTTATAAAAGACTTTACCGAAAATTATTCCTTTTTATCGCCGAGTATTTTGACGTTTCGATAGCCGAGAATACCTGTCAGGCTGTTTTTGAGCGAGTCGATACCCATAATACGAAAACCGAGTTCATAAAGTTTACCGTCCATTTGAATTTTGACAGCGTTACTTCCGCCGCGATAATCGGACAAAATACCCATGACTTTATCGTACAATTCGGGATCGTTATCGATACGCAAGCAAAGGACGCGGTCGTCCTGCGGTTCTTCCTTGACCTCTTCGAGTCCCCAGCCATAAACGCTCTGCGCTTCGATTTTCGGTTTTCCGCCTTCGACGACGGCGACTTTCCCTTTGATTTTTACCAACGCGTCGTCGTGAATAAGGGTTTTATAGGTGTCGTACGCCCTGCCGAAGAAAACGACGTCAAAACTACCGTTCAAGTCCTCGCAGACAGCCGCCGCCCACTTTTTGCCCGATTTTGCATTGACCTTGACGATGACGTCGCTGAGCACGCCGCCGAAGAAGACAAGATCACCGTTTTTGACGGGATATTCTTCCGTTTCTTCACCCTCTTCTTCCTCTTCGATCGGTTCTTTTTCAATGGGAACAAACATCGTCGAATCGAAAGTAAATCCCGTCATCTCGCTCTCGTGTCCGTCCAGCGGATGCCCGGAAATATATCTGCCGAGCACTTCTTTTTCCAATTGGAGACGGGCGAGTTTGCTCTCGGATACTTCGACGTATTTGTAATCGTCCTGCAACATAAAGTCAAAAAACATCTGACCGCTGCCGAGCAGATTTTTATTGCCGAGTTCGATATCGAGGATTTTTTCGTAGTTAGCCATCATTGTGGCGCGGTTTTTGCCGAAACAGTCAAAAACGCCCCCTTTTATCATACTTTCGAGCATTCTTTTATTGACCGATTCTCCGCCGGCACGACGAACAAAATCGGAAAAACTCTTGTATTCCCCGTTATTTTTCCGTTCTTGCACGATAGCGTCAACCGCCGCTTTGCCGACGTTTTTGATACATATAAGCCCGTATCGGACGGCTTCTCCTTCCGGGATAAACAGCCCCTCGCTGTGGTTGATATCGGGGGGCAAAACGGTAATGCCGTGTTCTTTGATGACGCGTAGGTACTTGCCCGTGTCGTCGGGTTTGTTGATACGGTTATTGATAACGGCGCAGAAATATTCGAGCGGATAATAGCATTTCAGATAAGCCGTCTGATACGTTAGGACGGAATAGGCGGCGGCGTGCGACTTATTGAACGCGTACGCGCCGAACTTTTCCAACTCCGCCCACATCGTCATGGCAAATTCTTCCGCGACGCCGTTGGCTACGCACCCGTCCACAAAACGCTTGCGCTGTTCGGGTATCTGCTCCACTTTCTTTTTACTGATAAACTTTCGGAAATTATCGGCTTGCGCCATGGTATAACCGGCAAGCGCCTGCGTGATGAACATTGCCTGTTCCTGATAGACGATAACGCCGTAGGTGTTTTGCAAAATCGGTTCGAGTTTCGGGTGGCGATAATCGATTTTGTCGCGGTGCTGTTTGTTCTCGACAAAGGTATCGACGTACTGCATCGGTCCCGGACGGTACAGACTGACGCCGGCGATGATTTCTTCGATCAAGGTCGGTTTCAGACGTTTCATAAAGTTTTTCATACCCGCGCTTTCGAGTTGGAATACGGCGTCGCAGTCCCCCGTTCCGATCATCTTGTAGGTGTTCTGGTCTTCGTATCCGATTTTATCAAAATCGATTTTTACGCCGCGGTAGCGTTCGATCAGTTCTTCGCAACGGTCGATGTCGGTCAGCGTTTCGATAGCGAGGAAGTCCATCTTCAAAAGTCCGAGTTCTTCGCATTCGGTCATATCGAACTGCGTCGTAATGTCTTCGCCGTTTCTCGACAAAGCGACGACTTCGGCGACGGGGCGGGAACAAATGATAACGCCGGCGGCGTGTTTGCCACGGTCGCGCGGCATGTCCTCTATCTGCGCGGCAAGGTCGAGCACCTCTTTATAAAGAGGATTGTTGTTGTACATCTCGATCAATTCGGGAACGGCGTTCGGATCGTTCGGATCGAGCAAATTGGGGATATGGACTTTTTTATCGTTATCGTGAATGTTTTTGACAAGCGCGTTCGCGTTGGCGAAAGGAATTTTGTACACGCGCGCGACGTTTTTGATCGCGTTCTTTTTCTTCATCATCCCGAACGTGATAATCTGCGCGACGTGATCGACGTGGTATTTATCGCGGACGTAATCGATGACTTTTTCACGCCTGTCCGAACAAAAGTCGATATCGAAGTCGGGCATCGTCTGCCGTTCGGGGTTCAAAAAACGCTCGAAAATAAGTCCGTACCGAAGAGGATCGATTTCGGTAATGTGAATGGCGTAAGCAATGATACTGCCCGCGCCGCTCCCTCTGCCCGGTCCGATCGGGACGCCGTGCGTTTTGCCGTAGTTGATAAAGTCCCACACGATCAGATAGTATGAGGCAAAACCCATTCGACAAATAACGTCCAATTCGTAATCGGCGCGCTTTTGTATATCGGGCGTGATTACGCCGTACCGCTCTTCCAAGCCCTTGTACGCCATTTTACGCAGGTAGTCCTTGTCGTCCGCGTACCCTTCGGGCGGATCGTAATGCGGAATGGTATAGACGTGGAACGGTATCTCCACGTTGACTTTGTCCGCTATTTCGAGCGTGGTTTTGAGCGGCTCTTCGTCTCCGCCCATCAGTTCGAGCATCTGCTCGTACGATTTATAATAGAATTCGTCGTTCGGAAAACGCCACCTGGTCGGATCGTCTATATCTTTCTGCGTCTGTATGGCAAGAAGTACGTCGTGCGCCTTTGCGTCCGACTTTTCGATATAATGAAGGTCGTTGGTCACGACGGTCTTGACGCCGATCTCGGCGGCGATTTTTTTCAATAAAGGCAATACGCGCAGTTCTTCTTCCATACCGTGATTTTGCAATTCGATATAAAAGTCGTCGCCGTAAATATCTTTGAAATTTGTTGCGCACGCTACCGCTTCGTCATATTTTCCGTCGAGAAGTAATTGCGAAATCTCTCCCGCGATACAGGCGGAAAGGCAAATGACGCCTCTGCTGTTGGCACGCAAAACTTTTTCGTCGACGCGCGGTTTATTATAGAATCCGTCCACGAATCCGGCGCTGGACACGTTCATGCAATTATGAAAACCTTCCAGGTCTTTCGCGATAAGGATCAAGTGAAAATAATCGGAGTGTTCGCGATCTTTCAGCGACATATCGTGGCAGGTATACGTTTCGATACCGATAATGGGCTTAATTCCGGCAGCCTTGCACGCCTTGTAAAACTTGATCGCGCCGTACATATTGCCGTGATCGGTCATAGCCACTGCCGGCGCGCCCTCCGCCGCCGCTTTTTTCGCCAGTTTGTTTATGCGCGCATAACCGTCCAAAAGACTGTATTCGGTATGGTTATGCAAATGAACGAATGTTCCCATTTTTTTCTCTCCGTATTTTAATTCCGTTCGGCAAGTCGCATGATTTTACGCATACGGTGGTTGACGCAACTTTTCGTAACGGGCGGCGACGACATCGCCGCGATTTCTTCCAGCCCCGCGCTCTCGTTTTCAAGCCGCAGGCGACACGTCTCGCGCAGGTCGTCCCCGAGCGTTTGCCACACGTCGCTCGACATCAGTTTTTTGATCGCCGCGATCTGCTCGGCGGCGGTCCGTACCTTTTTACCGATGTTGGCAAGGTCGAAATTCTGCGCGCGGTTCAGATCGTTATTCATTCTCCTTTCCGCCATAATCTCATACAAACGGAGCGTCGCTTCGCTCGCTTCCAGGTAGGCAAGCACTACGCCGATCGCTTCGCCGCTTTTCAAAAAAACGCCGCTGCCTTTCTTGCGCGTCTGCACTCTGCCTTTTTCGATATGTGGCAAAGAAGAAATCAGTTTTACGACGTCCTCTTTTACCATATCCGAGTTGAGATTAAAACAAAGCAAATAGCCTTTGCTTCTGCTCGCTTCGCCGAAAACTTCGGTTTTTTCGGGCGTTTTCAGCGTTCCGCACGACAAAAACAAACCGGCAAGATAGGCTCTGCGCATTCTTTCGGACGAAACAAGTTCTTTCGGGACGCAGTCGATCAAGGTATATTTATCGCGCACGATTCCGCATTTTTCAAAAATCGGCGCGGCTTCTTTTGCCGGCAAAGAGGCGCAAAAAAGAGGCGCGCCGTCCACGTCGCCGACGGTTTTTTCCGGTTTATAGCGAAAAATTCGCTCGATTACATCGCACACAAGGTCGATAAAGGATTTTTCCCGCGCCGAAAAAGACAATTCAAAACCGTTTTTCGTAAAAGAAATTTCGCCGCAACCGCGAATGGCTCCGCTCAAAAACGGAACGCACGCCGCGTCGGAAAACGTAACGGAATACAGTTCCCGCCTAACGGTCTTGTCGACGCTCTCCATAGACACAAATCTCCTTTTCCAGTTTGATTCCGAAGTTCTTTCGTACCGTTTTTTCGGCAAGATTCACCAGTTCGAGATACTCTTCCGCCGTTCCGCCGCCTGTATTGACAATGACGTTGGCGTGCTTTTCGCTGATCTGCATGCCGCCTGCGCGCGCGCCTTTCAAGCCCGATTTTTCAATATAATAGCCCGCGCCCATTTCGTCCGGGTTTTTGAAAACGCACCCGAGACTCCGTTGCGAAGGCATTTTTTCCTTCCGCTTGCGACGCGCTTCTTCCATCCTCGCCGCAATACGCGCCGAGTCGTCCGGATAGAGACGCAAGCCGACTTCGTAAACAAAGTCGAGATTCCTACGCAAACTGCTGTGACGGTAAGAAAAAGCGATTTCTTCCCGACAAAGCAACTCCGTTTCGCCGTCGTCCAACCGAAACACGGACACCGACTCGATAAGATCGGACAGGCTCGAACCATATGCGCCCGCATTGCCGTAAACCGCTCCGCCGATCGTGCCGGGTATACCGCACAGATTCTCCAACCCCGACAACCCGTAAACGCGCGCAAGGTCGGCCACGTGCGCCGTTTTTTCCCCAACGCGCACCGTCACTTGGTCTTCTTCAAAGCGTATTCCGCGAAAACAGTCCGAAAAAAGGAACGTTTCGTCCGCACCGCTTAAAACAAGGGTGTTGGTCAGTCCTCCCGCGATAACAAAAGTTTCGTCCGACCGCTCGGCGGCTATCGCCGCAAGTTCGGTCAAATTTTTTGGGAAAAAAGCCTTTCCGACCACACCTCCGCATCCGAGAGACGACCGATCGGAGACATCCTGTTTTACAAATCCGATATGCATTATTATACTCCCTCTATCGATAAATTGTCAACCGATGGCGTAACCGACGCGGTCGCCTCCGTAGACAGAAAGAGTATATGATTTATGAAAATCAATAATGCTTACAATATTTATTGTTTTTATCGGTAGCAAACGCTACATTTATCCGAATTTTATTTTTCAAAAGCAAGATTGTCGATCACCCAGGTAATCGGATCGTCGTCACAGTCGGGAGCAATGACGTCCGCCGCCTTTTTGGCTGCGGCAGATCCGTTCCCCACGACGACGGCAAGCCCGCCGAAAGAAAGCAAAGTAAGATCGTTATCCGAATCGCCCACGCAAATGACGTCCTTCCTGTCGATACCATAGCGCGCGGCAAGTTCCGCCGCCGCTTTTCCCTTGTTGATTTGTTTGGGTATTATTTCGACGATAAAGGGTTTCGAGATGTTGACAAGCACCTCGTCTCCGAATTTTTCCGTCAGGTCGTCGCGAACGGACGGCATATCGCAAGGCTCGCCGAGAACAAGAATCTTCGGCGGACAAAACCGCTCTTTTTTCAGGTATTCCGACAAGTTACAGCCCGTCTCCACAAAATCGGCATGCGCAATCGAACGGTAAAAAAGCGTCCGCTCCGTCGCCTTTTGCGTATAAAAATACGGCTCGCGGTACGTCTGAAAATACACGCCCCTCTCTTCCAGATATTCGGCTATATTTATTGCCAAATCGGTATCAAGAGCTACCCTTTTCAATTCTTTTTCGGTATCAATATCGGTTTCCACGGCACCTTGATAGGTCAGTACTTCGCCGTGCAAATCAAGGTCTCTGCAAACGGGAAGCGCGCCGACGGTCATTCTGCCCGTGACGATAACAAACTTTCCTCCGGCGGCTACGTAACGCGCAATGGCGTCTTTCAGCCCTGCGCCGTATTGCTGTTTTCTGCCGACCAAGGTATCGTCCAAATCGACGCAAATCATTTTATATTTCGGTATTTTCATTCTTCTCCCCTTTTCTTTCGGAAAAATTCTATTATTTTTTCAGCGTCTTTCTCGCCGATACCGTCCACTTTTTGAAAGTCCTCTTTCGTCGCGTTTTCCATATTCTCCATACGACGGAAATACACGATAAGATTTCTCGCTTTTGTCTTGCCGATCCCTTCTATTCCGGTCAATTCGCTTTCGGTCATTTGTTTTTTCCGAAGAAGACGGTGATAGGTAATGGCGAATCGGTGCGCTTCGTCGCGGATACGGATAAGCAGTTTGATAGCAAGACTGTCTCGCGGCAAAAATACGCTTTCCTCTCGTCCCGGGACAAACACTTCTTCCACCCTTTTTGCAAGACTGACGACCGGAAAATCAAGTTTGTCTTTTGCCATAACGTCGCAAACGTAGCCGAGTTGCCCTTTGCCGCCGTCTATTACAATAAGGTCGGGGCGTTCGGAAAAACTGAGATCTTTTTGCGCTTTCCACTCTTCAAAGCGTCTCGAAAGTGTCTCCGCCATACAGGCAAAGTCGTTGTTTCCGACTACCGTTTTTATTTTGAAATGTCGATAGTATTTACTTGCTTTTGCCCCGTCCTTAAACACAACCATACTTGCCACCTTGTTGGTGCCGCTTATATGCGATATATCGTAGCACTCGATGCGCAAGGGCAGAGTCGGCAGAGACAGCATGGCTTGCAGTTGTTTTACGCCGCCCATCGTCAGTTCTTCATAGCGGTTATTATGTTCCAATTGCCGCGCAAGATGCTCTGACGCATTGGTTATTCCCATATCGACAAGTTGCTTTCGTATGCCGCCCGACGGCGTGAGAACGTGTATTTTTCTGCCGCTTTTTTTCGACAGATAATCGGCGAGTTCTTCCTTGAATTCTATTTCGTCACTGACAAGAATTTCGTTACAAATCAGCGCGTTTTGTTCATAATATTGCATTATAAAAGACGTCAGTCCGTTGCTCATTTCGGTTTCTTTGCACGGGAAATTAACGCCGCCGAGATATTTTCCGCCGCGCACGGCAAAGCAGTTGACCACCGAATACATACCGTTTGTTACAAACGTAAAAACGTCGATGTCGGTTTCCTGTTTGAACGGGATAGTCTGCCTGCGCGACATTTCGTCCAGACACGCGATGGTATCACGATATTTTTTTGCCTGCTCAAAATCCTCTCTTTCGGCGGCATTCATCATCTTTTCAGTCAAAATCGAACGCACTTTTTCGTCGTTTCCCGACAAAAAAGAAAGCATATCGTCAACGGCTTTCCGATACTCGGCTTCGTCCACGCGCCCCGTACAGGGTGCGCCGCACCGACCGAGAGAATAGTTCAGGCACTCCCTTTTCGGCAGCGTCCGACAACTTCGAATGGGAAAAACGGTGTGAATAATGTCGGTTACTTCGCGTATAGACACGCCGAGCATATACGGTCCGAAATAGCGTGCGCCGTCGGCTTTCATTTTGTAACAAACTTCCACTTTGGGGAATTTTTCTTTGACGTTTACGCGCAAATACGGATACGTTTTGTCGTCTTTCAGCAGAATATTATACGGCGGGTTGTACTGCTTAATCAGATTGTTTTCCAGAATAAGCGCCTCGTACTCGTTCGGCGTTATAATATAACGCAGGTCGTATATTTTTTCGACAAGAGCCATCGTCTTGTCGTTCTTGACGGTGTTATGAAAATATTGACGAACCCTGTTTTTGAGAACTTTCGCCTTACCGACGTACAAGACGTTGTTCATTTCGTCCAGCATGACATAAACGCCGCTTTTTTCGGGCAGCGTGCGCAGTTTTTCGGTATAGGCTTTCATCTTTTATAAATTAACCTCACAGTTCGGATCGGAAGGCCACTTGCGCCCCACGCGCAACCTTTGCCACACGCCGCGAAGCCCTTTCGGATTATACTTTTCGCGCGGGCAATAATTTATCCCCTGCTCGTCCATTTCGGCGAAAAATCCGACAAGACGACTTTCAAAATCGGCAAAATTTTTGTTTTCCGACGCCGTCCAAGCCGCTTCGGCAAGCGCCTGCAAACGGGGATAGATCTGAAAATCGAGTTTCTTCTTGTCATAAACGTATTCCGTCCAAAGCGGCGCTTCGACGCCCAGCACGTTCTTATGCGCGCAATCGGGTATGTCCATGTGTTCGGGTGTGAGATTGTACACCTTTTCAAGAGTCGTGGCTATGTAGGGATAATCGAGATAGCATATCATCGCGCGCGAAAGTATCACCTTTCCGCCGTTTTTCACGCGTTCCATTGCCGCTTTCGGTCCGCGCCACCATTGCACGACGGCACTTTCCGGCAAATCGTCGCAGTCGAGTATCTCGTCCCACCCGATCAGCGTCTTTCCTTTCCCTTCCAGATATTTTGCCATTTCCGCGGTAAAATATCCCTGCAAGTTGGATTCGTCGCGTATTCCCTTTTCGCGCATAAATTCGTGACAACGGGGGCATTCTTTCCACTTGGTACGCGGTACTTCGTCGCCGCCGATATGAAAATAGGGCGACGGGAACAGTTCCGCCACTTCGTCGATTACGTCCCGACAAAACGCCCAAAAATCGGGGTTGCCGATACACCCGACGGTGTCCTTGACGCCGACTTTATTGCTGACGGCAAGCGGCTTTTTTTCGCACGAAAGATCGGGATAAACGGAAAGCGCGGAAGTAAGGTGTCCCGGCATATCGATCTCCGGTATGACTGTGATATAATTATCGGTAGCGTACGCCACAATTTCGCGTACCTGTTCTTGTGTAAAGAAACAGCCTTTACCATATTCGTCTTTGCTGCGCTTGCCGATAACGTTCAGCCAGTCGCCTTGTCGCACGCTCCCTTTCACGCAAAGATCGGGATGCTTTTTTATTTCGATACGCCAACCTTGATCTTCGGTCAGGTGCCAGTGAAAAACATTGAGTTTGTAGTACGCCATATTGTCAAGGATCTGCTTGATCTCATCCATACCGAAAAAGTGGCGCGCGACGTCCAGCATAAATCCTCTGTGCTTAAAGCGCGGTTTATCGTTTATACGGCAATACGAAAAAGCCCCCGACCGCGACAGCTGACACAAGGTGATCATGCCGTAAAACGCCCCTTTTTCGTCGGAAGAACGCACCTCGATTCCTTTTTCGTCGGCATTGAGAATATATCCTTCTTCGGCAACGGATCGGTCGGAAACAAAGCGTAAAAACGCGTCTTTTTCTTCGACAATCACAGGCGCAAAGGGACTCATCTTTTTTATGACCGCTCTTCCGAGGCGTTCGCCGTATTCTCCGAGACAAACGGAAAAACCGCTTTTCAATTCAATAGTTCCCGATCCGATATTGCTTTCGTACGGTTTCGGTATTATTCTCATTTTTTATATTTTCTCCTTTATTTCAAAAAAGACGGAGTGTATAAAGCGCGTATCGTTTCGTATTCGTCGCAAATAAATGCGCTCAGGGCGCTCGGAGCGGCATAAGTACGTTGATTTTTTGCGAAAACGGAGCGTAGGCGTACCGTCGTACGGTAGTCGACGTTTTCACAAAAGCCGACGAAAACTCCGATTGCATTATCCGCTTTTTTATTGCTCTCCATTGTATTTTATGACATTTCTTTTTTCGTTTTCGTCGGCGCAAATAAATGTGCTTAGGACGCTCCGAAAAAAAACCGCTACGTTTTGACAAGCATCAAAAGTAACGGTATCGGAAATCTGTTTTTTTAGTACGTTTGTTTTTTGCCCTATTACGCCACCGAGCCGAACACCGTATTCGCGTCTTGCCATTGGCGATAACGTACGGGTACAAGGACGAAGAAATACACGGTCAAAGTGATGAGCGAGAAGAAGAACCACTTGAACACGTTGCCGAGGATTTCGCCGTATCTGCCGTCGAATTGCAGCGGAACGCCGACGATAAACGTATGTTTGCAACGGTAGCGATTCATGATCAAAAGCGCCCACGCCCAACCGAAAAACGGAATCGCAATCAAAATCACGCAGAACAGATTCTTAAAAAAGTTTCTTCCCGGCGTACCGGTATACTGCGATTGCAGATTACGCGTCTTTTTACTGTTATTCAGAATATCACCCGAAAGGGTAATCGTGCAATTATTCAAACTCGGACCCATGTAAACCTCCGTATAATAGTTATTTTATCATTATATATCTTTTTCGTCAATATTTTTTTGTCAAAAACCGCATTTGGAACGGATTTCGCGGATATTTTTTACGATATGAAAGTCAACGCACAGTCTCTCGAACGTCGCCCCGCGTTTTTCGTGGAGAGAACAAAACGCCAGGGTGAGAGCGTCGAACCCCTCGTCGCCGCCGAGGATCAACGAAGCGATGAAGTCGTACGAATAGTGATGGATGCGGTTGATTTCTATCAGCGTTTCCGCGCGCAATTCAAGCGTATCTTTCAGTTTCAGCGAAGCGACGGCTTCGGGATACGGGCAATTACGGCGCATGATAAAATCGACAAGCGCAGAAACGGTCAGATCGTACCGACCGGACAAACCCATTTTTTTCGCGACTTTGGCATACGGCGTCTCGCTGCGGGCGGCGGTTTCGGTCAGAACATAGTCGATTTGGTTTTCGGGATATGTTTCGCGATAGCCGAGTTGCTCTTTTTGTAAAGAGGATAAGACCTTTTCAAACGGCTCTTTCCCGAGGCGCGGCGCGCTTGCCACTCCGGTACCGTCCAAAACTTCGAGGAGTTGTTCCATGCAGTCGCCCTTTTCCGAATTGATGCCGAGTTCGATATTGATAATCAGGTTGCCGTCGTGCGTGCCTTCGAGCAGATAGCGATAACTGTTATACGGATAGGATGAAGGATCTCCGTCGGGTGAAAGAGAATGAACGTAGCGAATCTCGTGCGCCAGCGTGCCCGAATAAACACGCTTAAAAGTAGCGTCGCGGAAAGGCTTATCCACTCTGCGAAAACCGCTGTTGAAGTTGCGCCCGTATTCTTCCGCGACAAAGCGCGCATACACTTTCGCCGCTTCTTCGCGATCGGATTTGACGATAAAAAAGGCGGCGTCGTCCAGTATACAGTACGACAGAAGCACGACTTTTTCCGACTCGTCCGCGCTGTCTTGCAAAATCTTTTCCATAATCTTCTTATTGGACTTCTTTTTCAACGCGTCGAAGCCGTGTATGCAATGCATGGACACCAAAGCGATATAGCCTGCGCCGCGACGAACGAGGTCTCCGCTCGTCTCTTCCATTGCTTTTACGTAGGATAGCGACTCGCCTTCCAGCGCGTCCACATACCCGGCAGTCTGTTCTTCCACTTGATTTTTCTTATTTGCCATAAGTCACTCCTTTATTGTAGGTTGCTTTTCGTTTTTATTCCGTAATCATTATACCGTTCAGCCCGTCATACTGCACGACATAAAAATCGCCGTCGGCAAGAGTCCCCGCTTCCGCGCTGAATTCTCCCGTCTTGACGACCGACGTATCCACCGACGCACCGCCGGTCAGAAGCATGTATATGCCGCTGTATTGAAGCAGGTCCGCGGTATCGATATAATATGTGACGTCGTATATTTCGCATCTGTTTTGACGGAAAATATTGACGCCCGTCTGCACGATCCGATCGAACGCCGCGACGAATTCTTCCCGTCCGCTTGTTTGCGTAAACACAAACGTATCGCTGCCGTAATACAGTCTATCTACCGAAAAACCTTCTTTCATATCGGCAAGGAAGTTTTTATACAGTTCGTCCAAAGCGTCTTTTTGGGGATCTGTAAGTGCGGCTACGGGCTTCGTAAACAGGAATTTAACCGTCGTAACCGGCTCCGCCGTCAGTATAGACATATCGCGTATTCCTTCATATTCGTCGCTTAAAGCGTTTTTGTCCGTTTCAAAATTATTGCGGATATAAGCATACAGTTTATCGCTGTCGGCGAGATAGGTAAACGGTACCTTGATATACAAATAATCGACAAGATCGACCTCTCTGTCCACCAGCGCGAAAAAGTCGCTTTCATTGCATTCGTTTATTTCTTTACCGCCATACAGGACGTTTCCGTATAAAGTAAGTTTATCGGCAAGGAAATGATATATCGCTTTTGCAAGCGCTTCTTTCTGACTGTTTACACCGCGCCAATTCGATATCAGATCGACGCGCAACACGTACTCCGTCGTTTCGCACGAAAGAGCGACGCTGTCCGAAATTCCGGCATAAAAATCGTTTGCCATATGTGCGAAAGACAGCATTTCATCCGAGACGTTTTTGACAGTCGTATCGAACGACGCGGTCTGCGAAAAACTCGCGTCGGCGTCGAACGTCACATATTCCGATCCGCTTTCGTACAGGTGTAAATCTTTGCCGAGATAGGCTTTTGTCACGCCGTAGTTCTTCATATAATTCAGGACGGAATAAATCCGTTCTTTCTGCTCGTCACTACCCGTCCAAAGATCGTTGGGGGTGAAGACGAGTTCAAAGTATTCGCGGTTGGGCGACAGTATGGCGATATCGGACAAGAAGTCGCACGAACCGTTCTCGCCGACCATTTCGGCGCGCAATTTGGCAAAATCTCCTCCGAGCACCCACGACGAATAAACGGTATGCGCGTTGGGCATATACACGCGGATAAGAAGATCCGTCTCGCTCCGCTCCCGCGTATGAACGGTCAATTCTTTTTTGCCGGTCATGGAGAATACGATCGGCGTCAGATCTATGGTATAACTGCCGTGGCCGAGAGTGCCGCAAACGGCGGTATATTCTCGAACGGATTCGTCATACGACAGAAGAAGTCTTCCCGACAATAGTTGCAGGACGCCCTTTCTTTTCAGCAGTTCTCCGTAGGTGACGGAATAAGAAATATCATACTCGACGTCGCTCTTTACTTCGGTAAACATATTGACGCCCACTTCCAGCGCGCCCCCTATCAGCGTAGTACAGGCGCTTTCCGAAGCGTTCGTATTGAAATCGGATTTTTCTTTCCCGACCTTGATATTGGCGATACCCGTACTCTCGTACATTGTCTTCAAGAGGAAATAGAATACCGACGAAGCCGCCGTTTTTGCTTTTGCACTCGGAGCATAGGCTTCGACGCGCAATTCAAAATAGTCTTCGTTCGGACTCATCAGCGAAATCTCTTTAATCAGCGACTTGAAAGTCGTCCCTTCGACCTTGTACTTTTCGTTGGTTTCATCGTAAAGGATCGCGCTCAAAGCGTCCAGATTGGTCGGATTATGCAAATAAGCGATCGCCGACGGATTATTGGCGGTCGTCACGCGCAAAACGTATGCGTTTTCGGACGGCGTAACGACGGATACGTCGATAACTTTCGGAATGATGCTGAATTCCTGCAAACAGTAATTTGCGTTTTCATAATACTTATTATTGGGATCGTCCACGCGAACGAAGAGGTAGTATACGTTGTTTATCTCCTCGCAAAGAGCGCTCAATTCGCTCGGCAAAGCGGCGTACTCTTCTTTGGAATAACTATACAAAATATCTCCGCTCAACGTTACGGGAACGAGACGGCTTTTTTTGATAACGTAAAACTCGAAAGGCTCCAACCCCTCACGCTGCGTCGCCGACATCGCGTCGTATTCTTCCTGCGTAAAGAATGCCGACACGCATTCCCCCGCAAAGCGCGCGTACACATAATGGGTGCATATCCCTTTGTACCTTTCGTCCAGTTTTGCGTATTGTTCGGGCGTGTACACATACCGAACGGCTTCGCCCGTGTAACCCTGCGTAAGACTGCGTTTGGTCAGCGTGTATATATAAGATACATTGACAAGGGCTTGCGACTCGGGCGGCAAAGCGGCGTATTCTTCGGCGGAATAGACGATATCGCCCAGCGTATATCTCTCCGAACGGATATACAACGCGCGCTTCCCTGCCGACAAAGCCTCGTACTGCTCCTGCGTGCAAACCGTCAGGACAGAATCGGGATCCTCCGCATATTCGGTCGCCGTCATTCTTTCGAGCACCTCTCCGCTTGCCGATTTCAGCACATACGCCGAATAAATGACGTAATAGGTGCCCGAAGCGGGATCAAAGGGGTGCGCTTCGTCCGTTTCCAGACTGTCCGCCGAGATATAATACAGCACGTCGAGATTCATATTCTCGTCATACCCTTTGACGGCAAAGTAGGTACTGCGTTCTTCTTTGGTAAGATTCATCTGCAAAAACTGTTTGTACGGAATCAGATTCTTGCTTTGGATATAGTCCATACGAATATAGTTTTCGCTCGGGAATGCGAATTCGGGAATCTGCTTGCCCGTATCCATACCGAACGACGCCTCGGACACGTTGCCGTAGAAGAAAATCGTATTATTGAATACGAACGGTATATCCTGCAAGTCGTACACGGTAATAACGTACGACGTGGACAAATAATCGTAGTCGCGGTATTGCACGCCTACGGTCACTTTGACGCCTGTTTTACTGTAAATATCGGTGCGGAAACCGCTATACGATATGTCGCTGTCGGTCATGGCGATATACTTCATCATATAGCCGACGGAAACGCCGCGCGCGTTGAATTTGGTAAACGTCAGATTGAGTATACCCGTCGAAACGTCCTGCTCCGCGTTACGGATATAATTGGTAAGCGGCTTATGCGTTTCGTTGATATCCACACCCGTCAGCGTGGCGCGCCATACGTAAATATAGACGTCGCAAGAATGGTTGCGATACTTGATGGCAATACGCCGATATCCCGTGGAAGAATCGATTTTGTCGTAGGAAAGCATTTCGGGCGTAATCGGCACGTTACCGACCGTACCGTCGGCATAATAAACGGTCAAAGTCTTTACCGTCAATACGTCGCCGATATACTCGGTCATCATGACGTCCCAACCTGCGGCGACCTCGCCGAGCACATAAACGGTATTGCTGACGGTATACATCGACGAAAGTTTGTTCGTGTCCCGTAAAAAGTTCTCCGCTTCCTGCAACGTGACAAAGGATTTCTTTGCCGAAAGCGTAACGCCCTCGACGATTTCGTCTCCGTTCGCATTAAGATAATTCCCGTTGCGGACAAGATAATAATAGGTATCCGCCGCACGGTAAATCTGCGTTTCATAAAGGAAAGCGCGCGCTTCCGCCGCCGTATCGAAGATCGCTTTCGTCCTGCTTGCCCCGCTTTCCATATAGTCGTTTATGGCAAGTCCGACCTCGTTCAGATAGTCGCCTCCGCGCTTTACATAGTATTTTTCATTTTCACAAACGATTCCGTTCAGTATATCGGCATATTCGTTTGCGTCGTCTTCACTATTATAATAATAAAGAAGTTTGTATCCGTTTTCGGTCACGAAAGAACCGTACGTGTCCGCCAAAACGTATTTTCCCGTTACCGAATCCGACATAACCTTGTACGGAGCGCGCGAAAGCGCAAGAATTCTGCGGCGCATGGACTCGGCCTCGTCCCGCGCCTGTGCGTTCGTTTTGCCCGTCAATGAAACAAAGTAGGGCGTATAACCCGTTCTCCCTTCTTCGTCCACGTATTTCCCGTTGCCGTTCGCGATATAATATCCCGTCGTCGTCTGCGCCAAAGTCAGAGCAAGCAGTCTTGCACAGGCTTCTTCGCTTTCTTTTTGCGTGGCAAAATAGAGTTTTTCTCCCGTCGTGACGACCGAACCGTCTTCGGAAACGTATCCGAGCGTATAAACACCGTTGCCGTCCGAATACAAAACGGCGGCTCTTCCGTAGCGGTCAAGCACGGCGTACTGATTACCCATACCGTAACCGGCGATGTATTTGCCCGGTACTTCGGCGGAAATATCCTCGTCGCTACCGATATAGCGCACCGCCACCACGTCGTATGTGTTGGATGAAACGGATATGGAAAAGACGGTGGAAACGTCGGTATTCTGCGCGGCGACGCTATGATGCAATTCGACCAGAACTTCTCCGATCACGTTAGCGATATCGGACGAAAGGGCTCCGCCCTTTTCCCAACCGGTCGTAAACTTTTCACCGGGACGATCTTCGTTAAGAGCCGCTATTCTCCTTTCGGCGGCGTCGAGCGTGGTAAGTCCGGCGTCAATAATGGTCGAGACGTTGCCGTCTTCATCGACGATCTCCCCGTCCGCATTGTAGACGACGTACAATTTTTGATACAGCGCATACCACCAACCGTCGTTTTGACGGAAAGACGAAACGCCCCGGAGCGTCTTGATCGGTTCGTACGGTCCGGCATTGTAATAGGTGTAAAAAGTAAATTCCGAAAAATCGAGACTCTGCGTCGTCAGATACGCCGTTTTCCCTTCGGCGATCATCGCAAGCCCCGTTTCGCTTCTCGGACCGACCGAAATCTGCAAAGTCGTATCGTCCGTCGCGCCGAGGAAATAGAACTTGACGGGAATAAGCGTATCGCCCTCGGTCAGCGTGTTGGTGTCCGAGTCGTAAATCATATCTGCGGTCGCGTTTATTTTGCGGGAAGAGTTACCGACCGACAAAGTCACGTACACGCCGGCAAGATCCCAGTCTTCGTACTGTACGTAATTCGTCTTGCAGATATTAACGCCGGCGTCAACGTCCAGCGTGACTTTAATCGAAGTAAGCAACCACTCTTCGTTTTCGATCAAGTAGTAATAAAAATCGGTATAACAGGCATAGATGTCCGCCTTTTCAAAATAGACGAAAGAATCGTCCGCTACCTCCTGCTGATAGTCGGTATAACACGGATCGTAATAAGTCAAACGTCCGATACACCGTCTGCCGATTTTTGTTTTTTCGGCAATTAAAGACGGGTTTGCCGCCGTTTCCGCCTCGCTGTAAACATAGAGTTTACATTCGTCGCTTATATAAAGGTTATCGTACGCTTCGTTGGTAAAGGTCATCTGCGCCTTGCCGCCCGTCGACATTTCGCCGGCGTTCGCGGTGATTTCCGAGCCGTACAAAAGGAGCGTTTCGTTATTGCGGTAAGTCACCGAATACACGGCGCCCGTCAGGTCTATTTTTTCGGCGCCGGCGACATAAACCTTCGTCGCTTCCCTGATGACTTCCAATCGGCTGTCTATCATCGGTTGCGGTACGACGCGGCAGGTAATGGCGTCGGCAAAAATCTCTTCGGCGTCCTCTTCAAGAAGGGCCGCGTCCTCTTCGGGCAAGCGAAAACGTATCGTCTTCTGATACACGCCGCCGTCCGTGCCCTCGGCACAGTACAGACTCATACCGTCCGCCAGCATGTCTTCCGTCACTTGGCGGTAGTCGCTCGTCGTTTCGTTGTTGTATTTAATATAGTATTGCAAAGAGCCGATGGATATGGTATCGCCGACAAAGAACCTTTGACCGGAAATAGTGTCGGTAGACGGCACAATATACATATTGGTCGGATACCGTCCCTCCACGCCGACATACAGCGAAACGTGGTGTTCGGGCACGCCGCCGTACACAAGCCACAGTTCGTACCACCCGGGCTCGGCGATATCGAGGGGCTGATTGACGGTTTCCGCACCGGCGTTGACGACCGAAATCATCGAACTGTTCAGCGAGAAAGTCTGCACCGTCCCGTCGTCGTACGTTACGCGCACCTGTCCCGTGGCAAGGTCGATCGTGTCGCCCTGTATCATGTTCTTGATCGTCGTCGTATCGGCATATTTGGTCGGCATAATATCGTCGATATTGACGATTGCCATTTCTTTATAGGCTTTACCTTGCGTCTTGCTGGTAAACGTCGTCGTCGGCGCGGTACGGATAATAACCGTTCCGTCGTCCCGCACTTCATCCACGATTCCGCCGCCTATGGAAAACACGCTGCTTGTACCATAGGTACCCAACATGGTATTGTCCGCGATGATGTCGCCCGGTTTGACCGCCACCGTCGTCAGATTGTAGGGCATGTATGCCGAAACGGTAATCGTCCCCATTCCGTCCGCGTTATTCTTCATCGACGTCACCTTGCCGTAACTTTTCGACAAAACGGCGTCCAACGTGATTTCTTTACCGTCGCGGACGATATGGTTACTCGCAAGTTCCATATCCGGTTGCACCGTGCCGCCCACTTTGACGTACGCGTTACCGTAATAAGTATAAGTAAACTCGGTCGGATAGTCTTCGGGCAGATATAAAAGAATCGCCTCGACCGTCCTTTCCACGCTGTCGTCGATGCTGACGTACAAGTCGTTTTTCAAATCGGGCACGTCACGATAGTCGCCCTCTTTGGACGCACCCGTCGCCACGTCGTACAAAGGCGTCTGCTCGTTGTCGTATCCGACGCGAAGGCTCATGCCGGAAAGATCGTAGCGATTATGGATTTTTGTCGTATAGGTACCGCCGAAGGCTTTGACGAAAAGTTCGGCGGCGTCTTCCGCTTCGGCAAGCGTGGCGTACCCGGCAAAATCGTTTCCGTCCACCGTCGCGCCGTATGCGTCAAGAGGCTTACCCGTCCTGCCGTCGTGCACGGCGTAGACGTATTGTCCCATACCGATGTAGACAAAATTGTTTTCCGCCGAATCGACCACGCTTATCGAGGTGGGCGTTTTTTCTTCGTAATATACACGGAACGAAAGGATCTCTCCGTAATAGAAAGCGTTTATCGTCTGTTCGCCCAACCGATACGGATCGTACTCGTCCAACATGTCTTCGGTCAAAGCGAAATCCGATGTCTTCTCTTCGCTCTTATCCAACCCTTTTTCAAAATTCATCCGCACCGTCGCCCCGGCAAGGTCGATCGGTTGCCCCGCGACGTAGCGCGTCACGTACGGTTGGGAAAGAAGTTCGATCGAAGAAAGCCGCCATTCGGTTACGACGATGTCGAACGAGGCGGACACGCCCGCATAGCGCACGACGACCGTCTGCTCGCCCGGTTGCGTCATATCAAAAGAGGTCTTGTCGATCATCTCTTCGGTCAGGTCGAAAACCTGCGTTTTGTTATTATTGTAAACAACGTGGATTTGCGCGCCGTCGATAAGAAGACTGTCTCCGGCGGTATATTCGGTCATTTCGATACCGTCAACCGTCATAGAAACGGCTTTGGGCGCGGCAAAAGTCAGATCGGGGGAACAAGCGCACAGCAGAAAAAGGCATGAAACGACAAGCAAAAACGTCCATAAAAAAGATTTCTTGCTCATAAGTTTAACCCCCACGATAAAATATAAATATATTATATATTACGCGCGCACAAAAAGCAAGAGCCAAAATCATTATTTTTGCCGAAAAAAAAGGAGCGGCACTTATTTAGTGCTTTACGCTCATAAAACGAGAAAATTCATTGTCACGCGCAAAAAAAAGTCGTATACTGAAAACATGGTACACTTCGGAAACGATTGGGACGACGTCCTGCAAGGAGAATTCGACAAAGACTACTATCGCAATTTGCACGACTTTTTGCGCGAAGAATACGCCACGCAGACAGTCTATCCGCCCATGCACGATATCTTCAACAGTCTGAAAACCACCCCCTATAAAGACGTGCGCGTCTGCGTCATCGGACAGGATCCTTACTTCAATCCCGGTCAGGCGCACGGCATGTGCTTTTCGGTACAAGAAGGCGTCCCCTGCCCGCCGTCGCTGAAAAATATTTATAAAGAGATTTTTGACGATTTGGGTATCCGAGAACCGAATTGCGGATACCTGATGAAATGGGCAAAGCAAGGCGTCCTGCTCCTCAACACTGTGCTTACTGTGCGGAAAGGCGCGCCGTTTTCCCACCGCGACAAAGGGTGGGAAACATTCACCGACGACGTCTTGAAAAAACTCAACGAGAAAAAAGAACCGATCGTTTTTTTACTGTGGGGACAACCCGCGAAGAAAAAAGCGGCGATTATCGATAATCCGATCCACCTCAAACTCGAAGCGGCGCACCCGTCTCCTATGTCGGCGACAAACGGTTTTTTCGGTTGCAGACATTTTTCAAAAACAAACCGTTTTTTAGTCGAACACGGACTCGAACCGATCGACTGGGATCTGAATTGATTTTTTTATAATCCGAAATTCGTCCCCTGACCGCAACCGCACGAAGACGTTTCTCCGCCGCAGGAGCAAGACGAACCGTTATCGGACAAACACAGCAAACAAAGACACATGGCAAGGGTATTTTTATTATCCGCCATGCTTCCTCCGCATCCGCACGAGCCGTTTCTGTTATTATTCAGAATCATTAACAAGAGCATCGGCAAAGAATCAAACATAAAGAAAATACCTCCGTTTTTTTCGCTTATTCTACAATATGCGTCAAATAATCCGTTCGTGACAGGTTTATGATGGAAGAAAAAAAACGGAGAACATCAAAAATGAGTTTAGACGAAATTATTGCACGCTACATGCCGACGGACGAATCCATTCGGGACATCTGCGAGTTCTTTTCGGTATTCGCGCAGGACACGCGCATTCGGCTTGTCTCACTGCTATCCATCTCGCCCCTTTCGGTAGGCGACATCGCGCGACTTCTCAACATCAACCAAACGACGGTTTCGCATCAACTGCGTATTCTCAAAGACCGCCGCGTCGTAGCCTGCACCCGTCGCGGAAAAGAAATCGTCTACACCCTCGCTTCCGACGGCGTAAACGACATTTTATTGCAAGCCGTCAAGGTCACGCGCCTGCGCGAAGACACCTTCGCCGAGCGCCTCAATAAACAACCGACGGAATTCAGAGCGTAACAAAAAACTTTTTCCGCAAAAAAATTATTTTTTTATTTTGGAAATCCGCACGCACGCGTATTCGTAGCCTTTGATTAAAAGAAAGTCATATAAAAGGAACAAAACACTAAAAACGATATTAAAAACGACATAAAACGCGCTTTCGGAAAGATTTTGCACCAAAGTGATTTTGGAAAAATCGACGCTGATCAAACCGAGCGCACGATACGCCACCCAAAAAACAAGACAGGAATAAGCGATTTTTATAAGACAAGAAAGAATAATTTTATACGGTTTATCACCGCATTTTTGTTCGGCAAAAACGGTCAGCACGACGTAAAAGCCGCTGCACATAACGAACGAAACGATCTTGACGTTGACGATAAAAAAGCCGACGACCGCCGCGACGATGACGGCAAGGACGGCTTCGCGATAGTATTTTTGCGTCAAAGGCAGGACGATACCGATAGCGGAAAGAGCGACGCACGAGACGGAGACGTATCGCACGAAATACCCGATCAAAATAAAGACAAGGCTGACCGCCGCGCCGATTCCGCCGAAAGCGAGCCGCCTTGCCAAATCTTTTTTCTTCATATCAGCAGCAACGAATCAGGTCGCCGCCCATACATTCGCAACAACAGTCGGCGCACAGGAGCGAATTACAGCAGTCGCACACCGTACAACCGCGCCGCGCGTTGCGGAAATCGGCTTCCGGTCCCGAATAGACGCTCTCGCCGTTCTTTTCCGTTTCACTGTAAAAAGAATTGCCTTTTTCGGTCGTATGCGCGCGCATTTCCGTTTCCAAAGCGGTTTTTGCGTCGGCATATTTGGTATTCGACGGCTCCATATTGCAAGCGAATTCCAACTGTTTCAAAGCGTCCGCGTGCCAATTTTTCCGATAAAAAATCGCCGATTGCAGATAGTGCCACTTTGCCGAGCGCGACGTACAGTCGTCCAGGATCTTTTGCGCGGCGTCCATTTGTCCGCTTTTAATAAAGGCTTCGGCTTTATCAAGATCCATCGAATACCGATTGTCGTCGGTCTCACTGTAAAAAGAACCGCTTTGCGAAGAAAAACTTTCGTACCCTCTCTCACGCAGAATATCGCACGCGTCGTTATATGCGTCTTCTATTTCTTCCAAGCGCGCGCACGCTTCCGCGCCCTCTTCGCCCGGATTAAAACGCTTTTCCTCATATAACGCGCGTTTTTGGGTGTACGCGGCATATAATTCGTCTCTCGACGCGCTTTCGCTTACGCCTAAAATTTCAAATGGGTTTCTTTGCATTTTTCTCCTTTGGCAGCCAAAACCTGCTCGGTGCGGCTCCTAAAACCGCGATATATGATGTTGGATAACGCGCCTTCGCCGACGGTCGCGTCGATGTCTTTATACCCCTCGATAATCCGATCGATACAGTCGTACAAAAGGGGGCGCGCTTGTTTTTCCACGTCGTCGAAACAAAAGTCTTCTCCGCAAAAAGAAAGAAACGGATTATAACAACCTTTGGAAAAATCCCTCTTTGCGTCGTCGGTCGCGTCGATAAGATAAACCCATTTCCCGACGTAGAACAATAGTTTTTTCAACGGCGCGTCGGCTTTTTTTGTCAGACTTTCGCCGCACGCCATCATGATTTGTCCGAAAAGTTCTCCTATGCAGGCGGCGTTTTTTTTCGCCTTTTCGCTCTCCCGTATACGATTATACCCTTCCTGCACCTTTTTTGTCAAATCGGGCATACGTTTCGCCGCTTTCTTAAAGGCAGGTTTCAGCACGGCTTTCCATACGCGGTGCCTGTTTTCGTCCGTCACGTCGTCACTCGCCTTAAAATAGCCCAGTATTATATTGATATCGGCTACGCGCCCGAGAATGTCGCTGTCCTTTATCGACGGGACTTTGCTTATCGGATGCGTTATGCAATGTTCTTCGCAAAAAATCGGTTCTGCGTCCTCATAATTATAACCGAGCAGAGCCAACAAAACAATGTCGTAATTGAGGGTGAACCGCATCGCCGTCCCGTACCGTCTGCCGATCGCTTTACACAAGCCGCAATAATAGGAACGGTACGTTTGGTAATCCTTAATCAGGATATTGGGTTTATCAATAACGACATAACCGAACATATTTTGTTTACACCAAACCGACTTTGCGATAGACTTTGGAAAGCGTCCTACGCGCGATGGCGCTCGCCTTTTCGGCTCCTTTTTTTGCCGTCTCCAACACAAAGTCCTTGTTCTTCATATAGTCGAGATACCGTTCGCGAATGGGACGGAGTTTTTCGACGACGGCTTCGCCGACAGCCGTTTTCAGTTCGGCATAGCCTTTCCCCTCGAAGTCGCGTTCGAGCGTCTCGATAGGCGTATCGGTGACCGAAGAAAAAATCGTCAAAAGGTTACTCACCCCCGGTTTATTTTCTTCGTCATACCGCACGCGTCCGTCGCAGTCGGTGACCGCGCGCTTAAACTTGCGCATGATGTCGTCGGGCGTATCAATCAGGCTGACCGTCGCGTTGACGTCGGGATCGGACTTGCTCATCTTTTTGGTCGGATCCTGCAAAGAAAAGACCTTCGATCCCTGCTTGCCGATATAGGCTTCGGGCACGGTGAAAGTCGGGCTGTACAAGTTATTGAACCGTATCGCAAGATCGCGCGACAGTTCGAGATGTTGTTTCTGGTCGATACCCACCGGCACATAGTCGGTTTGATACAAAAGAATATCGCTCGCCATCAGCACGGGATAATCGAGCAGTCCCATATTGATATTATCCGCGTGTTTTGCCGATTTATCCTTAAATTGAGTCATCCGTTGCGCTTCGCCGATATAGGTAAAACAATTCAGAATCCATGTCAGTTCGGTATGCTCGTGGACGTGGGACTGAAAATACATAATCGATTTTTCGGGATCGAGTCCGCAAGCCATATACTGCGTAAAGAAAGAAATGGCGCGTTGACGATACTCCGCCGGGACCTGCCGCACCGTCAGGGCGTGCAAGTCGGCTATCGAAAAAATACAGTCGTATTCCTCGGCGAGTTTGAGCCAGTTTCCGATCGCTCCGATATAATTGCCGAGCGTGATGCACCCGGTCGGCTGAACGGCGCTGTAAACGATTTTTTTATCCCCTATCATTTGTTTATTCTCCTAAAAATTCAAGCACTTTCGATGCGATTTCGCTCTTTTCGGCGACGCCGGGGTGCAAAACGGGCTTGTTTTGCAATTCGGCGATCGCTTCGGGAATTTTCGTCGACGAGAAAGAGGCGACCTTTTTTGCCGCTTTCTGCGCGTCTTCTTCCTCTTTTTTGAAGACAGCCGAAAGGACGCTCTGCGGAAACTTATACGGGCTCGCCGTGCCGACGACCACCGTGGGCGTGTCCACGTCTCCGAATTCGTCCACGTATTTGAAAAACGCCGACATACCGACCGCCGTGTGCGGATCGATCAGATAAGAATACTCGTCGTAAAAATTATCCATCATATCCTTCGTCTCTTCCTCGGACGAAGAATAACCCAAAAACTCGGGCAGTTTTTCAAACAAAACGTCTTCGTCCACGCGATACATGCCGTTTTCTTTGAGACATGCCATAAATTCCGCGACCTTTTTCGGATCACGATCGGTCATCTCATACAAAAGCCGTTCGAGATTACTGCTGACCAAAATATCCATCGACGGGCTGATCGTCTTATAAAACGTCCTCTTCGCGTCGTACACGCCGCTTGCGAAAAAGTCGGTCAAAACGTCGTTTTTGTTGCTCGCGACGATCAGATTACGGACGGGCAAACCCATACGCTTGGCATAATATCCGGCAAGGATGTTCCCGAAGTTTCCGCTGGGGACGACGAAGTTGATCGGCGTGCCGAGTTCGATTTCCCCTGCCGAAACAAGATCGCAATAAGACGAAAAATAATACACGACCTGCGGCACAAGTCTACCGAAATTGATCGAGTTTGCGCTGGACAGTTCGTAACCGAGCGACAAAAACTTCTTTCTCATTTCTTCGTCGGAAAAGATATTCTTAACCGCCGTCTGCGCGTCGTCGAAGTTACCTTTTACGCCGAGAACGTGCACGTTCTTTCCCTCGGTGGTGATCATCTGCCTCTTTTGCATATCGCTCACCCCTTCGACGGGATACAACACGGTGATTTCCGTCCCCTCTACGTCCTTGAACCCTTCCAAAGCCGCTTTGCCCGTGTCTCCGCTCGTCGCGACAAGAATCTGCGTCTTTTTGTCTCCGCCCATCTTTTTCTTGCTTCCCGTAAGAAGATACGGAAGAACCGTCAAAGCGATATCCTTGAACGCAAAAGTCGGACCGTGCCACAGTTCGAGAAGATATATCCCCTCGTCCACCTTGGTGACCGGCGCGGCTTCGCCGTCAAACTTCGCATACGCCTTTTCGGTGTAAGAAAGCAGTTCTTCATAGGTAAAATCGGTCAGAAAGAGGCTCATGATATATGCCGAGCGCTTCTCGTAGGGAAGTTCGGCAAGGTCGGCGATATTCTCCGTCGTAAGAGCGGGAAAACTCTCCGGGACAAACAAACCTCCGTCGGGTGCAAGCCCGCGTACGATCGCTTCCGCTCCGCTGACGGGGCCGAAACCTCTTGTACTGTAAAATTTCATAATAAACCCTCGCAAACCGCGCTCCGCGCGATTATTATGCTTTTTTGTCGAAAAACTCTTATATTTCCTCAAATTCTTTGAAAAATTCGGGGAGTTCTTCTTTGGCGCAGCTGACCGTCATGATAAAATGAACCTGCGATTTTTCGCTGATTTCTTTCAGTTGTTCGATGGCGTCTTTCATTATATCACTGTCGATCGTGGTCGAAAGCATCTTATAGATACCGTCGATAAAGATATATTCGATATCGTAGTTTGCGTTGATCATGCCTTTGATAAAGCCGATAAGCGCGCTCGGATCGTTGGCCTTTTCTTCCACGACGTCGATAAAGCGAATGGAAGACTTGATTTCCATTCTGTGACGCGCCGTGACCGAAAGATATACGATCATACCTTTGCCGATCTCAACCGTTTTGTTGGCAAGATCGATTATTTTTTTCGTTTTTCCCGAACCTTTTGCACCGATAATTGTCTGAATCATTTTTGTTTCTCTCCTTTTTGAAAAATTATTTTTTATGCGCTTCCGCTTTGAGTTGTCTGTAAAACTCGATGTCGATACTTTTGAGCAGTTCTTTCAGTTCGTAGTCGCTCATCGCCGTCGTTCTGCCCTCGGCGTACTCTTTATCGACGAGGTCTTTCATCTTGACGACGATATCGTCTTTCTTGTCGATTTTGTGTTCGTCGTCGAGGTTGAAATAGGCGTTGAACCAATAGGCGATACCGGCAAGACCGCTATGGCTGTCCACGGCGACTTTTACCTTGCGATTCAGGAGCGTCTCCGTATCGAATATATTATAGATTTCTTCGTCTTTAAGCAAGCCGTCGGCGTGGATACCGGCGCGCGTCGTATTGAAGTTTTTTCCAACGAAAGGCGTCTGCGGCGGAATCTCGTAGCCCATATTCTCTTCAAAATAACGGGCGATGTCGGTGATGACGCTCAAATCCATACCGTCCGTCGTGCCTTTTATCGACGCGTATTCTATGACCATCGCTTCGAGGGGGCAGTTGCCCGTTCTTTCGCCGATGCCGAGCAGGGAGCAGTTGACGCCGCTCGCGCCGTACAGCCATGCTGTGGACGCGTTGACGACGGCTTTATAAAAGTCGTTATGTCCGTGCCACTCGATCAGTTCGGACGGGATTTCGGCATAGTGTTTCAAGCCGTAAATAATGCCCTGTACGCTTCTGGGAAGAGCCACGCCCGGATAGGTGATGCCGTAGCCGAGAGTGTCGCAGCAACGGATTTTAATCGGAATGCCGCTTTCGTCCATCAGTTTTTTCAGTTCGCACGCAAACGGCACGACAAAGCCGTAAAAGTCGGCGCGCGTGATGTCCTCGAAGTGGCATCTCGGGCGAATGCCGGCGTCGAGCGCCGCTTTGACGATGCCGAGGTACTTTTCGAGCGCTTGTCCGCGCGTCAGATTCATTTTTTTGAAAATATGATAGTCGGAACAACTGACGAGAATACCCGTCTCCTTGACGCCCATTTCTTTGACCAACGCGAAGTCCTTTTCGTTGGCGCGGATCCAGCTGGTCACTTCGGGGAATTCGAGCCCGAGGTCCTGACACTTCTGCACGGCGGTTTTGTCCTTGTCGCTGTACAGGAAAAATTCGCTTTGCCGAACGATCCCTTTCGGCCCGCCGAGTTTGGAAAGCATTTTGAACAGGTCGACGATCTGATCGACTTCGTAGGGCGAACGGGATTGTTGTCCGTCACGGAAGGTCGTATCGGTGATCCATATATCCTTGGGACAACCGATCGGCACGTTCCGATAAT
The DNA here is from genome assembly GCA_045601385.1 of Clostridia bacterium. Lineage (GTDB taxonomy): Bacteria > Bacillota > Clostridia > Christensenellales > DTU072 > CAG-1782. The sequence continues at coordinate 68,392 of JAZRZM010000005.1, forward strand.
TGAACGCGACTTTCGGTATCGACGTGTAGTCGAACAAATTACGATACAGTTGCGGCTGTTTCACGTCCTGCATCTCGTAATTATAACTGTGCTCTTCCAGAATATTCTGCGAGCCGAGATGCACTTCGTTCGTGATATGTTCCATAGTAAGTCCTCCTTATCTTCTTTTCTCTTAACTGTCGAGTCCGGCGAGTTTGGCGTCTCTGTCGGCCACGGCAAGTCCTTCAATAATCTGAAAAATGTCGCCGTCCATAAAGGTCGGCAGGTTATAAATCGTCATTCCGATCCTGTGGTCGGTCACGCGGTCCTGCGGGAAGTTATAGGTGCGTATTTTTTCGCTTCTGTCTCCCGAACCGACCTGCATTTGACGGTTTTTGGCGTATTCGGCGTCTTTTTTGCTTTGGTAAAAGTCGTACAGGCGGCTTTTTAAGACGCGCATGGCTTTTTCGCGGTTCTTGATCTGACTTCTTTCGTCCTGACAACTGACGACGATACCGGTGGGGATATGCGTCATACGGACGGCACTGTCGGTCTTATTGATATGCTGACCGCCCGCTCCGCCGCTGCGATAGGTGTCTATTTTCAAATCGCGTTCGTTGATTTCAAAATCGACTTCTTCCGCCTCGGGCAGAACCGCTACCGTCGCAGTCGACGTATGCACTCTGCCTTGCGACTCCGTTTCGGGGACGCGTTGGACGCGGTGCACGCCGCTTTCGTATTTCAGTTTGCTGTACGCGCCCTGACCTTTTATCATATACGTCGCTTCCTTGACGCCGCCAAGTTCCGTTTCGTTGACGTCCACGTCTTCTATTTTCCAACGCATACGCTCGCAAAAACGGTGGTACATACGGGCAAGTTCGGCGGCAAAAAGCGCCGCTTCCTCTCCGCCGGCTCCCCCTCTTATCTCGATAATGACGTTTTTGTCGTCCATCGGATCTTTGGGCAAAAGCAAAATTTTCATATCGGAAACGAGGGCTTCCCGTTTGTCGCGCAGTTCGTAGTATTCGGCTTCGGCGATTTCTTTGATGTCGGCGTCTTCGCCGTCCATCATGTCCTTACAGTCTTCCATCTCCTTGCCCATACGAAGGTATGCGCGGTAGGCTTCGATCACTTCTTCCATCGCGGCGTGCTCTTTGACGAGTTTTTGCCACTCGTCGCGTCTTGCCACGACGTCGGGGTCGGATATCAGTTTTTCCAACTCCTCATACCGCTTCTCCATCATTTCCAGTCTTTCAAACATCGCTTTCGGTTCCTTTCTCTTCGGTAGGTTTTTTATGACAAACGACCACTCTTCTTACGGGCGGCGTGTTGTAATCTTCGACAAAACTTACTTCGTACTGCGAAAACATCGCTCCGATCGCTTCCGCCTGGCCGAACCCCGCCTCCAAAAATAAATAGCCGTCTTCGCAAAGATATTCGTCGATTTGACTCGCAATATCGCGATATGCGTCCAGACCGTCCGCGCCGCCGTCCAAAGCAAGGTGCGGTTCGTAGTCCTTGACCGAGACGTCGAGCCCGCCTATGTCCCCCGTCGGAATATACGGCGGATTTGCCGTAACGATGTCGAATTTTTCCCCTTTGTGCGGCGCAAAAAAACTGCCCGTCCTGAACGTAATGTCCGCGCCCAGCCTTTCGGCGTTTATTTTGGCAAGGCTCAATGCGTCCGCGCTTATATCGGAGGCGGTAACGACCGCCTTACTTACCGTCTTTTTCACGGTGACGGCAATAACGCCGCTGCCGGTACAAATGTCGAGCACTTTCGGATTATCTTTCTTTTCCGCCGCTCTGCACGCCTGCTCGGCGAGAATCTCGGTGTCCTGCCGCGGTATAAGCGCGCGCGCGTCGCACACAAAATCCATACCCATAAAGCAAGTCGAGCCGATGACGTATTGAAGCGGTGCGCCCGTCTTGCGACGGTCGGCGTATTTTTCGGCGCGCTCCGTCTGCCCTTTGTCAAGTTTTCTGCCGTCGTACAGTTCGGTGCGCGTATTCGCGCCGCATACGTACATAACGATCAGTTCGGCGTCCGTTTTGTCGCCGAGTTTTTTTTCGAGACGTTTGACTACGCTCGCCGCCGGAACCGAAAGGTCGAATTTTTTCGTCGGATACGTCGGATCGCTTTCGAGCAAAAGCACTTCGTTAAACGCCGCGATCGCCACTTCGAGCATATCGTCGGCGGGTTCTTTCGTCGTCAGTTTTTGCAAAGCGAGCCCCGGCTTTTTCATCGCCCGAGAAAACTTCGTGTCGTACTTTGCGAAAAGTTTCAAAAATTCGTACGATACGCCGGCGACAATCGGCACGAGCGCGATTCTCAAAAGAATGCGGACGACTACCTGCAAAACGCCGTTTTCGATCGGTATAATCAGATCGATGGGCAGGATCGTAAAGAAAAGAATACTGACCGCCATCACGATAAAAAGAAAGGTCGTGCCGCAGCGGTCGTGTTGCGTCGAAAACCGTTGCGCGTTTTTCGGCGTCAGTTCTTCTTCGTTTTCGTAGCACGAAATGGTCTTGTGTTCGGCGCCGTGGTACATAAACAGCCGCCGAATGTCTTTCATTTTTGAAATAAGGGCGATATAGCCGATAAAAATACTCATACGGACGACGCCGAGAATGAGATTATAGAGTACGTTGTACCCGAAAATCTGCCCCGCCGAAAAAGGCGCGTCGCTTCCGGCAAAAAACAGCAGTTTTCCGCTCGGAACAGGCAGTTTTGCCAGTGCAAATATGCCTTGGGCGACCAAAAGGGGCAAGACGATAAAAAGTCCGACGCTCAAAAGGACGCCGAGTATCACGCCCACCGCGGTCACCACGTTCATGACGTCGATATGCAGTTTTTCGGCGAGCCACTTTTCAAACTTCGTCGGCTCTTCCTCTTCGTCCGCTCCGAACACCTCGGTCGAACGCGTCGTGGTGCGCATACCGACGAAAAGAGAATCGGCAAAATTGACGATACCGCGAAGAACGGGGACTTTGGCTATCTTTTTTTTGCCGTCCGAACAAACGAGCCGCTCCGATTCGATAAGAATCGAACCGTCGGAAGAACGGACAGCCGTCGCCATCGCTTTTTTCCCACGCATCATCACGCCGTCAAGCACAGCCTGTCCGCCGATAGAACACACCCGTTTTTTCTTCAATCGTCAAACCCTCGCAAATTTTTTCTCTTATAAAAAAGAAATATCCCGTCGCGGGATATTGCCTTTTTTGTTCGGAAATATGGATATCTCCGCGAATCAAGCGAAAAATCTCTTATTTCAGACCTTCGCCGCCGAACTTCTTGTTGAAGCGTTCGATTCTGCCGCCGCCCGTCGTCGCTTTGACTTTGCCGGTATAGAACGGATGGCATTGCGAACAGATTTCCACTTTCAGCGTGTCCACGTTCTTGGTCGTACCGATTTGGAATTTGGCTCCGCAAGCGCAAGAAACGTCTACGATTTTGTAAGCGGGATGGATACTTTCTTTCATAATTAACACCTCTTTTCGTCCACGGTCTGCCGTAGACATGTGATATAGTACGGTTATTATACCGAAAAAAAGTCTCATTGTCAAACGATTTATTATAAATTAAAGAATTGTGAGCGCACGAAACCGTTATACCGCGCATAAAATAGCGGTATGATCGATTTGTTTTCGTGTAACAGGGTGCATTTTTTGGGAATCGGGGGCGTCAGCATGTCGCTGCTTGCTTCTTACCTTGCCGCAAACGGCGTAAAAGTGTCGGGTACCGACGAAAAACAAAGCGACCGGCTTACCTTTCTTTCCGAGCGTGGCATAGACGTATGGACGGGCTTTCTGCCCGAACGAACGGGAAAACCGGACGCCGTCGTCTTTTCTTCGGCAATCCCGGAAAGCGACGCCGAAAGGTCGTATCTTGCCGCTCTTTCCGTCCCCATGTGCGAAAGGTACGAATTGCTCGGACAAACGGCGGATCGCTTTGCCACGGTCGTTTCCGTCGCCGGCACGCACGGGAAAAGTACGACGAGCGCGATGATTTCGCACGTTCTTTACCTGGCGAAAAAAAGACTCTTTGCCCACGTCGGCGCAGAGATAAAAGAGGAAGAAAACTTTTTGTACACCGGGGACGACTACTTTGTCTGCGAGGCGTGCGAATACCGTAAAAGCATGCTTGCCCTTCGATCCGATATTTGCCTGATCCTCGGCGCAGAGCGCGACCACCCCGACACCTACGAAAGCCTCGACGACGTTTACGACGCGTTCGACCTTTTCTGCGACCTGAAAAAAAAGGGCGGCATTATCGCAGCAAACGGCGACTGTCCGTATTTTTCGTCCCGTCTTTCCAAAAGAAAGGACGAAGTTTTTACGTTCGGGTATTCCCCTTCCTGCCGTTTTCGTATCGGCGATGTTTATTCAAAAAACGGGTGTTACGGGTGCCGAATAGACTGTTTTGGTTTGCCATATATCGACTTTAATCTGAAAATAATCGGCGAATACAATTTGATGAACGCGGCGGCGTGCGTAGCGGTATGCTCTCTTATCGGCGTCGACAGAGAGACGATAAAAATCGGTTTGGAGACCTTTTCGGGCGTAAAAAGACGCTTTGAAAAAACAGGCATGTTTTTCGGTGCGGACGTCGTCACAGACTACGCGCATCATCCGACGGAAATAAAAAACGCGCTGAAAGCAGCACGCTCGATTCTGAAAGAAAACGGCTCGTTGCACGTTGTTTTTCAGCCGCACACGTACAGCCGCACAAAAGCGTTTTTCGACGACTTTGCGAGGGTGCTTTGCGGCGACTTCCACGTGGTTATCGTCAAAGAATACGCCGCCCGCGAAAGGCCCGAGGACGGCGTTGACGCACGCGCGCTTTTCCGCGCTCTCGAATCCTGCGACAAAGACTATTGCGACACGGTCGTGGACGCGGCGGCAATCCTCATAAAAAAAACAGCCCCCGGCGACCTGATTCTTATTCTCGGTGCCGGGGACGTCGATACCCTTTGGAAGATATTGCAAAACTGAAAAACTACATCATAGATATAATCGGCGCATAATATCTGTAAATATTCTCGTCCATTTCGCGGAAACACACTTCGGCGTCTTTCAGCGGACAGATATAGTCGATAAAACCGTCGAGATCGATCGCTTTTTGTACGAGCAGGTTGACGGCGGACTGCATTTCTTCGGCGCCGTTATCGATTCCTTCGACGCGCAGTTGACGTTTTCCGATAATGCCGATGTCGGTTTCGAGAGCGCGGACTCTTTTATCTTCGCCGATAATCACGCACCGACCGCCGTCGCGCACCAAGGAAAACGCAAAAGAAGGCGGCGTATCTTTGCTGATGGGCATTACGGCAAAATCCGCCATCCTGCCTCCCGTGATTTCGCGCACGCGGTCAAGCGGCACTTCCTTCGTCGCGTCCAAAATATAATAGACGCCTTTTTGTTTTGCGAAAGCAAGCCTTTTTTCGCAGGTCCCGATCAGGATCGGTATCATCTGAAAATACATGGCAATTTGCGCCATGATACAGCACTGTGCGTCGCTGCCGAGGATCACGACATACCTGCCTTTGTTTTGTTCAAAGACGGATAAAGCCCGTAATGCGACGGCTACGTCCACGGTAAAAATCGCGTGTTTGTCATCCAAACCCTCGGGGAACGGAATGATTCTTTCGGGGGAAATCCGTAAAAAATCGGCAAAAAAACCGGGTTGGTCGATACCGCGCGTCGAGACGGAAACTATCTCTCCGCTTTTGTCGGACATCCGCTCGTCATAGGGGTTCAGAATAATTTTTTGTCCCTGTTTCAAACCGTACTCGTCGTAGTCTTCGCTGACGACGCCGATGGCTTTTCTGCCGACGACAAACGGGCCGGAACCGATATATCTGCCCGAGAAAATATTGACGTCGAAAGGTGTGGGCAGAATATACGACACTTTTACTTTTATCTGCCGTTCGTCCTCCATTTCCACGATTTCGGGAACAAATTTTCCGTTTCCGTTTGCGCTGTAAATTTTCATAATCGTTTATCGCTCCTTATTTGATTTTATCTTGATTTAATTTTGTACACCTTGAACGCGCCCGAAACGGAGCGGTCGAAATTCGTTCTGAGATAACTGCCCGTTTCGTCGTCTCCGATAGCGTTAAAGACGTTAATGACGGACGCGCGGTTACACAGTTGTCCCGCCGAAGTCTGGCTGATAATCGACGAGCAGACGTCCTTACTGTATATCGTGACCGTGGCAAGAGCGAGACAGGAGAAGAACGCGTCCTCTCCGATATAAGATACGTTGCCCGTGACGGTAAACGATTCCAGAATGGTACAACTGCGGAACGCGTACATACCGATAGAGACGAGCGAACCCGTAGCGAGTTTTTCTTCCGAGTCGAACGAAACGCTCATAAGCGAGCCGCAACCGTCGAAAGCACGGATTCCGATATAACAAAGCGTAGACGGCAAAATGACGTTTTTGAGTCCGAGTTCGCCTGCGAACGCGCCGTCGGCGATCAGTCTTGTCCCGTCCGCAATACGGCACTGATCGGTCGAAGAGGCTTTCGCCGAGTTATAGGCAAGGACGCACCCCGACAAGTACAAAAGACCGTTCGACCACTTTTGACCGTCCCGATAGTACCCCGTACCTTCAAAAGCCTTAACGCCGATCGACGTCAGCGCGTCCGAAAGCGCGATGCGGACAAGTTTTTCGTTCCCCTCGAAAGCCGATATGCCTATCGCCGTCAATACATCCGAAGAGCAGGTAATATCGGTCAGATTGGGATACCGATTCTTATCTTCCGTTTTCCCAAAGTAGCAATATGCAAAATACGCCGGAATTTTTGTCACCTGCTTGCCGATAGCGATCGTCACGCCGGATTGGAGAGTGCCGACGTTTTCAAAGACGTTATTATCCTCGGCGAAGTCGTTGCACGCCTTGGCTTCGTAATTGACTTTCGTAAGTCTCGTACAATCGATAAACGCCTGCTTGCCGATGGTGTCGATATTCTTCGGAACTGTGATTTGTCCGAGTTGCGCACAGCCGCCGAAAGCCTGCGCGCCGATTTCGGTCAGGTTCTCGGTCATCGTCACTTCGGCAAGAGACGTACATCCGTAGAAGGCTTTGTTGCCGATGAGATAGCCGTTCGGGATCGTCTCTTTCGTCTCCTCTTTTTCGATCAGGAAGACGGACGGCACTTTGATATCGACGGTGCGAAGGGCGGCGCAACCGAAGAACGCGCCGTAATACAGATTGGTGTACGCGGTCACGGTGACTTTGGTCAGCGCGTCGGGGATATAGAATTTTTCTTTGCCTGCGTCGCTGTAACTCTGTTCGACGACGGTCATACCTTTGAGCGTAACACCTTCATATTTGCCGAAGACGTACCCGAATAGAGTCGCTTCGCTCGCCGCGGTCTGCCGCGTTTTTCCGCCGACAAAAGGCGTCGTAAGCGAAGTAAGTCCCGAACAAGCGTACAGCGCGCCGCTCTCTATCGTAACAAGGGTATCGGGCAGGACGAGAGAAGTCAGTCCCGAACAGTAACCGAACGCGTGCGTCCCGATCCGCTCGATACGACTTTCCACGGGGAATTCGACGCCCGTCACGTTCGCACTTTTAAAAAGATAAGACGGAACGGTCGTCACGTCGCCGGTAAAGTACACTTTCATATTTTTACCCGACATCAAAAACACATGGGACCACTCGTCAAAATCGTCGCACTCCGCCGCCGCGAAGGTCAGCGTATCGATATTGGAGCAAATCGCGAAAGCCGCCATGCCGATTTTTTTCACGCCCGTAGGCACGACGACTTTGGTCAGACCCAAGCAGTACGCAAACGCGCCTTCTCCTATGTCGGTCAGGTACATCCCTTCGAGCGTCAGTTCGGTCATGCTTACAAGACCGTAAAACGCGTATTTGCCGATACTTTCCACCCGACTTCCGGTCAGACCGAGGAATTTGACGGAGGCGATATTCGGCGAAGAACAATCAAACAAATACGCCGGGATACGCACGACCTCGATCGCGATTTCTACCTGCGTGCCGCTATCGGTCGAGTTCCCGACCGAGGCAAAAACGTTATCGCCTGCCTCGAAGTCGTTACAGTTCAGCGCGAGGTAATCGATTTTTTCAATGTCGACACATTCGGCAAAAGCGGATTTTCCGATCGAAACGAGACTTCTTACCAAAGTCAGTTCTTTCAAAGCCGAGCAGGCGTAGAACGCCGAATCGCCGATTGTTTTCAGGTTCTGCTGGGACGCAAACGTCAAATCGGCAAGGGACGCAAAATATGCGAAAGCATAGTTTCCTACGCCCGTAATATCGCTTCCGATCGTCACGCTCGTAACCGCCGCACGATAACTGCGCCAAGGAATATCCTGCGCCGAGGCATAATCCGCCATGCCGCCTTTCCCCGACAGTTTCATAATATAGTAGTCGCGGTTCTGTTGGTCGTTGATAAGGTAAGCGTACGGTTTGTCCGCGCCCTCTTCCTCGCCGCATTCCCAATACAGTTTGGTATAAATATAATATTTTTCGTCGCGCGCAAAAGCGTCCGTCTCCACCAAATGATAGGAGTCGGTGACGTATTTACCGATCGATTCGGTATCGTCTCTCACCTGCGCGGCAAGCAGATACAGGGTATCGGCATAAGCGCAAAGGGATCCGACCGAATTGCCGCGTTCGATTAAAGAAATAATCTTCTTGCCCGCAATATAAACCGTCTTTAAGAGCGTGCAGGAGATAAACGCGCCGTCGTTGATATATTGGAGAGAGGACGGCGTCCCGAGATAAGCAAGGGATATCGCCGATTCAAAGGCGTTTTCCGCGACCAGAACGGCGGTAGATACGATATTGTATTCGGCGCCGACCGCCGCCGTCGCTTCGAGCAAGAAGGCTTTACCGTTCAGGTACAGCACCCCGTCCGTCCAGTTGGCGTTCTCTTCGTAATACGCCGTATTGTAAAAGGCTTTTTCACCGATAAAGGATATTTTATTATTATTTTCAAACCCGATAGTCGCAAGGTCGGTGCAAGAAACGAACGCGTTCCGGTCAATATCGGTCAGCGACGCCGGAAGAACGACGCTTTCGAGGTTAATACACGTCGAGAAAGCGTATTTCCCGATACGTTTTAACATCGGTTCGCGCGCAAAAGCGACGCTCGTTATCTGATCGCACCCGAAGAAGAGATAATCGGGCACCGTCGTCACCTGCCGCCCTATCCGGAGGCAAACGCCTTTGTCTTCGCCGCGAAGCAGATAGGTATTGGTGAATACGGACAAATTACCGAGCAGGTCGTTTGCGGCGACGGCGTTATAATCGATCGTTTGCAAAGAGAAGGTCAACCCGTCGAAACCGACGTTGGTAAAGGCGTTTGAACCCATCGACAGGACGTTTGTTCCGACGGTAAGCGTCTCGACTTTCGTACAACCCGAAAAGGCTCTGTCGCCGACGGAAACGACGGTGTCGGGGACGATGATCTCCGTCAGTCCGACGCAGTTTTCAAAAGCCGACGCTCCGACCGCTTCGATCGCTTTCGCCGACCACTTGATTTCCGACAGATTTTCGCATTCGCAGAAAAGATAGGCGGGCAGACGTTCGACAAGACTGCCGATTTCCGCAACGAATCCGTTTACGCCCGAACCGTAAAAATAATATTTGTTCTGCGCCGCGTCCGAGCAGTCGATCGCGTTATAATACACTTTCGCAAGGTTCGTCATACCGTAGAAAGAATATTTGCCGACCGAAGTAATATCGTCTCCGACCGTCACTTCGACGACGTATTCGCGCAAATCCGCCCAGTCTACGTAATCGGCGCGCCCAAACTCTTTCATCGCGCCGTAGCCGTCCGCATACATACGGTACCGCTTGGCGATCTTTTCGGGGCTGTCGCCGACAAACCAGTCGTTGAGCATATAAACGTACGCGAAGTTCGTCTGTCCGCTCGCACGCCAATAAAGGGTGGTATATATGTCGTATCCGCTTTGCCGGCCGACCGCCGTATACGTTCTTGTGTCGGAAGAAGACTCGGAAGCAAGTAGCGTCCCGCTCAAAAAGCCCGACATAAGGTCCTTATTTACATACACGCTTTCGGCGTTGTAAAGCAAACCGCCCGCCTCCGTCCGCAGCGTTTTTCCTTCGCCGTTTTTCGACAAAACGGACAAGACGGACGGACTGTCGATATAGACGGTCTTCATATTGACGCACCCCGAGAAAGCGTTTTTGCCGATTTCTTCTATTTTTTCGGGAACGACGAAATAAAGAAGCGACTCGCACGAAGCGAAGCACTCGTCGGAAAGGCGCGTCACGTCCTTCCCGAAGCGCACGCCGACCAGGTTTTCACACCCGTAAAAACTCCCCGGCAAAGTCACGCTGTCGGCAAGGTCGATTGTCCTCGCCGGGCTTTGTTCAAAGGTAATACCCGTCGCAATAACGGGTTTTCCGCCGATCGTATCGGGTACGGAAACGTCGCTGCCTACGCCGAAATAATCGGTCAGATATACTTTCCCCTCTCGCACGACGTAGCCGAAGTCGCCCGAAACCGTGTTGTTATAGCCGTACGAAACGCCGACGTCTTCTTTCCAACCGTCTTCCCAGCGTTTTCCTTCCCGTACGCTCTCGCAAAGAACGGTCATACCCGTTCTTCCGGCAAACGCGCCGCCGCCGACGTGCAGAACGGTCTCGGGCAAAATCACCGAAGCCGCCGCTTTTTCATAGGCGGTCGTCCTGAAAGAACGGAAAGCGTTTCGTCCGATCGATTCGCAGACGGGCATACCGCCGAAAAGAATGGACGTAAGATAAGGCGCGCTTTGCGCGTCGGACGAGGGATAGAACAGATTGTCGGGGACGAAACGCACCGTACCCGTCAGGACGACCGCGGCACCGTCCTCTTTGCCGGCGGCATAAAACACGCCGTTCTGCTCCGGGAGCGCGGCGCAGTCTTTCGCCGCGTAAACTACCGTTTTCAAAGCGGTCGCGTTATAAAACGCGTTTTTCCCGAGCGTTTCCACGCCCACCCCGATATATATTTCTTGCAGGCAAGAACAACCGTAAAAGGCGTTCTGTCCCACGTTTTTCACCGAATCGGGTAAAAACGCCCACAAAAGAGACGCGTCTCCGCGGAAAGCCTCGTCGCCTATTTCCGTCAGCGCGACCGTCGCGTTTTCGCATAGATACGCGTATTTTTCCGCGCCCGACTTGTCGCACGAAGCAAGCGCTTCCGCCACGGAGGAAAAAACGACCGTTTTCAGGTTCGTCGCCTGATAGAAAGCGCGACTGCCTATTGTCTTCACACCGTCGGGCAGACAAATCGTCTCGCCGGCAAAACCGTAAAAAGCGTTCTTCCCGACGTATTCGACCGTCGAGGGCAAATTGACCGACGTAAGATGCGTACCGCTGAACAGATCGTCGCTCGCCGCGCGGAAAACCGCTTTATCGCCGAAATCGACCGAAATAAGTCCGCTCGAAGAAAACGCCGACGCACCGACCGAAGAAAGAGGTCCGGTGAAGGCGAGCGAAGTCAGAGCGGACGTCTTTTCAAAAGCGTTTGATCCGATAATCGCAAGATTGCTGTTGGCATAAAAAGTCACCGACGTAAGGGCTCGACAGTCGGAGAAAGCCTGCGATCCTATTTCTTCGACCGAACTCGGTACGGCGATGGACATAAGCGCGCTTTCCTTGAACGCGTTGTTGCCGATCACGCGGCACAGACTGCCGCTCTCGAAAAGGATTCCGCCGAGAGCGGACTTGGAAAAAGCGGCGTTCCCGATTTCTTCCACGCAAGCCGGTATCACGACGTAGGTAAACGTCGCTCCGAGGAACGCGTTGTCGCCGATGGCCGTCACGGGGTACGTTTTTCCCGACGAATCGGTCGCCTTTTCGGGCAGATATACGACGGTTTCGTCGCTCTCTCCCATGCCCGTAACCGTGGCTTTCCCGTCCGAAAAATCAAACGTAAACGTCGCGAACGAGGGTTTTCCGTATACTTTTTCGTACGATACGCCCATTTCGCCCAGTCGGTTGTATTGCGCTTTATCGATAAAGACCATCGCGTCGTTCGTCACGTTCCCGAGCAGGATATCCAAAGTAAAATCTTCGCTCGTGCTGTACAAAACGACGGTACGGAGATTTTCGCACCCGTCAAAATAAGTTTCTTGAATCGTTTCCACGCAGCAAGCGATGTTGACGGACGTTATTCCGCCGCAGACATAACCGTCGGCATAATAGGACATATCTTCCCCGAGCGTGGTAACCTCGGTCAGAGACAAACAACCGACGTAGACGTCTTTTCCGATTTCCGTTACGTTTTCGGCACGGACAGCCGATATTTTCGCACAATCCACAAAAGCGCCGTCCCCGATCGAAAGAAGTTTGTTAAAATGCACTTGGTCGAATTCGATCAGCGCGCACCCGCAGAAAGCCTCTTTGCCGATCGAAACGATATTATCGTGAAGCCCGGCGTCGGCAAGACGGACGCACCCATAGTATGCGCCCTCGCCGATCGACGTGATTTTCGCAGGCAGATTCGCCGTCAGAAGGGAAGAACAACCGTAGAATATTTCTTTCCATCCGCTTTCGGAAACGGTCGCCGGGAAAGCGACATTTCGCAGGGACGAACAGTTTTTGAACACGCCGTCTCCGACCGTTTTCAGCCGGCATTCGTTCGTGATAAACCGACACGATACGAGGCTTGCGCAACCGAGGAAAGCGTTTTCGGCGATTTCTTCGACCGTCGAAGGAATGACGATTTCTTTGATTTTGTCGCACCCGGCAAAAGCGTTTTTGCCGATTTTTGTCACACCCTCCGACAACGAAACGGTTTTGATACCGCCTACGCCGGCAAAAGCGTCGTCCGCGATTTCACCGCCCGTTATCGTGACGCCCGTCATTGCGGACGGGATCTCCCCGTCGTCGAATAAAAACGCCGCCGACACAGGGACGGCCAGCGTCAGCATGCTGATATCGGAGTCACCGACAATCATGCCCTTGCCGCATGCGACCGTAACGGGTTCTTCTTCCCCCTCCGGAAGTACGGTTTCGGACAAAACGACGCTCGACGGCAGTCCGAACGCTCTCAATTTGGTATACGCAAAGGCATAGTCGCCTATTTTTTTCAAACCGTCTTTCAAGTTGACGGCGGTAAGTAAGGACGACGCAAACGCCTCCCGTCCGATTTCTTCGAGGGCGTCCGGCATAACGAACGCCGAAAGAGAAACGCCGTAAAAACTCTTTTCTCCGATGACCGTGACGGTATCGGGAAAAGCAAAATCCACCAAAGAAGCACAATTCGCAAAAGCCGAGTCCGCTATGCTTTCGATACGGGAATCGGCGGCGTCCACCGAGGTAAGCGCGGTACAACCGAAAAACGCTTTTTCCCCGATCGATACGATATCCTCTCCCGGACGGACGTACGCGAGTTTTGCATTGTCCGAAAACGCCTCTTTTTCGACGGCGACGAATCCTTCTTCGATATAAAGGTTTTCCACGTTGGTCGAAATAAGGCTCGTGCCGAACGCTTTGCCCACCGTAGAGTCTTTACCCGCGTACGCAAGGCGAACGGTGATAAGCGCCGACGGAATTTCGGTACCGAAAGCGGCAGAAAGAGGAATATCTTCGCACAAAGTCAGGTCGCGCAGATTTTCGCACCCTGTGAGGATATTTTCTCCGAGCGTCCTTTCCACGCCCTGTTGCAGAGGAGAAAAGGAAAAGAAAACAAGAGCGTCGCAGTCGGAAAAAGCCCGATCGCCGATTTTTGAAACGGAAGAAGAAAGGGCGATTTTCCGAAGAACGGTATTCCCCGAAAAAGCGTACGGGGCGACGGTCGAAAATACTGCGAAATCGCTTTCGGCAAGTTCGCTGATCGTCTCTTCCATACAATAATCTTCGGAAATACCCAATACGATTTTACCCAAAGAAATCAGTCCTCTGTACTCGTCGAACCAAGTCGTTTCGCCGAAAGCGTATTTGCCGACCGATACAAGGCTGTTCTTTGCCGGCAAGCGGACTTCGGCAAGCGCGGCTATGTTATAAAAAGCGTATTCGCCGATACTTTCGAGCGAAGAGGGCAAATCGACGGCGCGCATATCGGTCCGCGTCTCGAAAGCGCGCTTTTCGATCGTCTTCAAAGCGTCGGGCAGGACGACGGAAAAAGGTCTGCCGTCCGGTTCGTAGTGTTCGAGACGGAACGCACCCTCTTCTATCGTCGAGATGTTGCCGACAAAAGAAACGTTTTTGACCGAATAGCAGTCGTATAATACGTCTTTGACGACTTTATCGCTCCCAAGAGACGCAATCAGCACCGTGTGGAGCGTTATGGGCAAATAATACGTCTTCGTGCCGATCGTCACGGCATAAAACTTGCTTTCTTCGCCCGCATGGACGGTTGTGCCGAACAATTCGGGCAGTTTCATCACGCCGCAAAGCGTGGCATACTGTAAGGAAGTGCAGCCGTCGAAAACCGATTCTCCCAGGCTGCCGAGCGCGGCGGAAGTCACTCCGACGAACTTTTTGCAACCGGCAAAGGCGAAGTTTCCGATCGATTCGATCCCGTCCTCACGACCGAACGAAACGGTCAGTTCTTCGTCTCCGGCAAAGGCGCGCTCTCCGATCGAACGAAGAACGTCAGGCAACTCGATTTGTCCGAGGACGGGACAGGACGCAAAGGCGTATCTTTCGACGACGGCAAGTTTGCTTTGTCCGAGCCCGGACGCCGTTTTCAGCGAAGAACACCCCGAAAAGGCACTGCGCCCGATCGATTCGGTATCCGCCGAGAAGTCAAAAGAAACAAGAGACGTACAGCCCGAAAAAGCCTGCACGTCGTACGAAGCGATATAATTGCCGTCGGGAAAAACGACTTTTCCCAGATCGGTACAGCCGTAAAAAGCCTGTAGGCCGATCGACTTGACGGTGACGGGCAGGGATACCGAAGTAATGGCTTTTCCTTTGAAAGCGCGCGCACCGATCGCCGTGACGTAATCGGTCGCCGTTTCACCCGAAGAAAGAGTATGTTCGTAGCGAACGGGGATATAAACGTCCTTTTCGCTTCCCTCGTATCCGACGACGACGCCGTCCGAAATAAGCACGCCCTCGGTCGCTTTGACCGAGATCCATTTGGCGTAAAGCGTCACGTTCTTTTCGGGAGAAATGGGAAAAACGACTTCATTGCGGAAGTTTTCGTCATAATACCAGCCGAAAAACTCGTATCCAGCGATCGACGTCGTCAGCGTGCGAAGAAAGGAAAGCGCTTCGCCTTTATCGCAAGCGACCGTTGACGTCTTATCGCAGAAGTCGTCGACAAGAGAAAGGGTGATATAGGGATACGCGACGACGGAAAAACTCTTGGTGACCGAAGAAAAATCGGGCGTGGAATAATGAATGCCGGTAGGCGTCTCGTCCACTCTCATCCATTTGACCGAATACCCCTCTTCGGCAGGCGGCGTGGGGATCGCATGATCGAGGACGCCGCCCGTCGCGCTGATCGAAGTAAACTCTTTCCACGCGCGCGTAAAATACTCCTTGCCCTGCGCAAAAACCTCGTCGTTTGTCAGAACGTAGCCGTCCCCCTCGTACACGTAGTAAGTGTAGGGCGGAACCGCGTTTCCCGCGCGGACGACGCTCGGTGAAAAAACATATTCGTTCCGATAAAAAGTCACCTGAACGGGCAGTACGGTATATACGGCCTCGATTACAATATCCGAATTAACGGCGGAAAGGGCGTCTTCGGAAACGTTCCACTTCCCTTGATACCCCTCTTTTGTCGGAACGGTCGGAACGGAAGCAACCGATTTGCCCGCGGCTACCTTCTCCGAATAAACGGTCGCGCCGTCCGCCTTGAACGTAATCATATAAGAACCGACGGTATAGAGCGCGTCGACGCGCAAGTCCGAAACGATTTCGTCAAAGTCGTTTACCGACCACACACCCTTGTAGCCGGGCTTTTCGGGTACGTCGGGTATATCGTCCAGATAGCCGCCCTTATCGACCTTAAACTGCTTGTAGATCACGTTGTCAACATAAAACGATACCGTCACCGCTTCCGTCGTACACGCCGTAAGAAACAAAGCGATAAAGATAATTACAAATAAAAAAAGTAAATTACGTCTTTTCATGCGCGCTCGTTCTCCAAAAAGAATAAAAATATTATAATATATAATCAATAAAAAATCAACCCCATATCGGTTCTTTACGCACGATTCTCTTTTTCGCAAAAAAAGCGACTTCCGAAATAGGAAAAAATTTACAATAATTTTCAAAAAAAATATTGACATTCCTTATGCGAGGTGTTAAAATATGCACAAGTTACACAGAAAAACGATTCGGTATTTCCGTGTAAAACTCTAAAAAGTAACCATTCGATTCATTCGTTCCCTCTTGCAGAACAGCGTCGCAGCAATGCGATGCTTTTCTGCTTTTACAAGCCTTTCTTTTTGTCGAAACTAAAAAATAAAATCAATAAAAGGGAAACCGAAACGCGCGATATCGTTGCCCGAACAGAAGTTTACAAAATAAATATCCGTTTGTGTTTTTGGACAAAAGAAAACAAAAAAATCGTCGCAGACCGCCCGCGAAACGATAACCGTCTCCCCTCTTCCGAAAACGCATAAAACGGAAAGAATATCAACAAATATATACCAAAACCGATCTTCTTTCTTTCATTTTTTCGACATATTTTTACAAAAAACGTCGTTCGGAAAAAGTCTTTAATTGCAATTTTTAAGTCCATTTTGCCTTGTATATAATACTTTGGGATACCTATATAGGCAAATAAGATACTCAAACATATAATTGATTAAAGAAAAAACCCTTCCGAAAGGCTATTTTCGCAAGACTTGTTTTTTGTTTGTATCGCACGATTTTTGACATGCGTATTTTATAAAGAAAGAGAAATTTTGTAAACTCTGTTTTTTGAAATTTTCAGCGATTTTGAGACGTTTGTGACAGCCGTTTTTTTATCGGTTTTTTTCAGTTCTTCTTTCAAAGCGCGTTCTATATCTCCGTCGGAAAAGACTTTTTCTTCTTTTACTTCCGGCATAATGACAAGGACAAACTCCCCTTTCGCTTCGACGCTTAACGATCCGAGCGTACCGGAATAGACCGTTTCGTAGAGTTTCGTCAGTTCTTTTACGGCATAGACGGAGCGTTCGCCGAGTTCTTTATACAGAAAAGAAAGCGTCTTTTCCATATCGTGCGGCGCGGCGTAAAAGACGAGGGGCAGGCGACTTTCTTTCAGTCCGTCGAGAACGGCGGACGCGTCTTTCTTCTTTTCGGGCAGGAATCCGACGAAGACAAAACCCGAATCGATACCGCACAAAGCGACCGCCGACACGGCGGCGCACGCGCCGGGCACGACCGTCACGGTATACCCTTCTTCCCGCGCGCGTTTGGTTACGACGGCGCCCGGATCGCTGATACAGGGCATGCCTGCGTCGCTGACGAGAGCGACGTTTTTTCCCTCGGCAAGAAAAGAGCAGATTTTTTCTCCGCCCTCCCGTTCCTTTTGTTTATAATAACTGAACAACGGCTTTTTGATGTGGAGATAGGTAAGCAACGCGAGCGTCCTGCGCGTATCTTCGCAAGCGACGATATCGACGTTTTTCAGCGTCTCCACCGCGCGAAAAGTAATATCGCCGAGATTGCCTATCGGCGTGGCGACCAGGTACAAAGTGCCGCTCATTTATTGTAAAACCTCCTTGCCGTTTCGGTATACCGTCCGTCCTCTTCATACACGACGACGGGGGGCGGAACAAGCAAGTGCGACTTGCCGCCTTTCTTGCCGACGACGACGAAAGCGTCGATGTTTTTGCTCGCTTTCGGCTGAATCAGAAACAACTTTTTCGGCTCTATTTTTTCCCGTCTCATAAGACACAAAGCGTCTGTCAGCCGGGGCGCTTTGTGCACCATAAAGAAAGTCCCGCCGTACTTCAACAGATTCGACGCGGTCGATACGACTTCTTCCAGCGTCAGTTTCGCTTCGTACTTGCAGATTTCTTCTTCGGAATATACTTCTTTTTTTTCGATAAAGCCATACGGCGGATTGACGGTGACGTAGTCGAACGCGCCGTAGCCGAGCGACTTTTCCGCGCCCTGCACGGGGATATTTTCTATGTCTACGACGTCTTTCAGACCGTTATACAAGACGCTCCGCCGCGCCATATCGGCAAGACGGGGCTGCAACTCAACGCCGACTACTTTGCCTAAATCGTATTTTGCCGCGGCAAGCAGAGCAATGACGCCGCTCCCCGTGCAAAGATCGCACAGGCGCGAACCTTTTTTCATCTTCGCAAGGTTGACAAGCAGTACGCTGTCCGACGTAAAACAATACCCGTCCGGGTGCTGAATGATACGTAAGCCCTTGTATTCGAGGTCGTCGAGACGTTCGTTATCCTGTAACATATCCTTATTATATATTGTCTCGCCCCTTTTGTCAAAAAATCAACGCGTCTGTGCCGCCTTACGCGTCCCATGCGCATTCCTTTACCTTTCCAAGGCGAAAAGCGGACAATAAAGCGAAATATCATTATTCTTAAAATATGTCACAAAATGATAGACCTATCGAAAAAAGTGTAGTATAATATTGCATATCAAAAACCTATATGGAGGAAAAATATGCCATTAGTAACATCAACCGAAATGTTTAAGAAAGCCTACGAAGGCGGTTATGCAATCGGTGCGTTCAACGTAAACAACATGGAAATTATCCAAGGTATCGTCGAAGCGGGTAAACTCGAACATGCGCCTTTGATTCTCCAGGTATCCAGCGGTGCCAGAAAGTACGCCAACCCCATTTATCTTACCAAAATGGTCGAAGCGGCCGTTGAAGAAAGCGGACTTCCCATCTGCCTGCATCTCGATCACGGCGACACCTACGAACTGTGCAAAGACTGTGTGGATAAGGGATTTACCTCGGTCATGATCGACGCTTCCAAACACAGTTTTGAAGAGAACATCTCTATTACCAAAAACGTCGTCGAATACGCCCACGACCACGGCGTAGTCGTCGAAGCCGAACTCGGTCGTCTCGCCGGTGTGGAAGACGCCGTCAACGTCAGCGCGAAAGATTCCAGTTATACCGATCCCGATCAGGTGCAGGAATTCGTCACCAGAACGGGCGTGGACAGCCTCGCCATCGCTATCGGTACCAGTCACGGCGCATACAAATTCACGGGCGACGCAAAACTCCGCTTCGACATTCTCGAAGAAGTCGGCAGACGTCTCCCCGGATTCCCGATCGTATTGCACGGCGCAAGCAGCGTTCCGCAGTACCTCGTCGAACAAATCAACGAATACGGCGGCAATATGCCCGGCGCAAAGGGTGTACCCGAAGAAATGCTCCGTCAAGCGGCAAGCATGGCGGTATGCAAAATCAATATCGACTCCGATATCCGTATGGCTGTCACCGCGACGCTCCGCAAGTACTTCAAAGAGAATCCCTCTCACTTCGATCCCCGTCAGTACCTCGGACCTGCTCGTAACGCGGTCACCGAAATCGTCCGTCACAAACTCGTCAACGTGCTCGGTTGCAACGGAAAAGCGTAATCGGTTCGTCAAAAGAATAATAAAAAAGCGTGGCTTTAACCGGAAGTTCCATAGGGATTTTCCGGTAAAGAGATTTAAGGATCAAGCGTGGCAATTTTGTCACGCTTATTTATTTGCCCGTGGAAAAATCGCAGAGCCTACGCAACCAAAAGTATTTTGGTGTAGTAGGCTACACTATTTTGTTAGAATTTTTTTGTCCAAATAAGGGATAGTCTTTTCTCTTGTCGAACTAATTATCACAAGGGAGATAAATGCTATGAATTTAACGGAAGCAAGTAACGTTGCTAAAAAGACGTTAAGCAATCAATGGGTGAAATGGATACACCGAGGTTCTGCGCCGGCAAACACAGCCACGGAAAAGAATATGAACGTAATAGCAAGTTCCATAAACCCGAAGCACTGCGCGAGTTGTCTGAATATGAACGGGTGCTGTTTTGTCAAGGATAAAAGCCCGGATAATCCATTGCACGAACATTGTCATTGCTATTATGAAGCCATTGGGATACCGGACGTTCAAACAATGAGCGTAATTGAAAAATATACCAAATACATTTTTGATGATGAAAAAAATAAAGGGAAAAAAGCATTATTGGAATTATGGGGTTATACCGTTAATGATTCACACGATTTGAAAAAAGAAATTGAAAAGCAGGCATTTTTAGCATTTCAAAGCGGTGAATACGAGTTGGGAGAAATGGATGGGCATGGACAAAGAATCAATATTGTGATACACTTACAAAGAAAAGGCACCGGAACAACAGTATCGTTTGTTACAGGTTGGATGTCATATCCGAGTGGAAAATTGGTTTTGATTACACCTTTTGGAGGAAGAGTATGAAAGTATTGGATAAAGTTAAATTTATAAAAGACAGAGCTGAATACCGGGAAAGGGGTGTAAATATCGGCGATACGGGAACAGTATTAGGGGAAGAGCGTAACGGTTATGTATTAGTCGTTATTGAGGGCGAAATATATCAAAATAAAGATGGTGTATATTGTACGACAGATATAGATATAGGAGCACGAGTCGAAGATCTGGAAGTCGTAAAAGAAAGCTAAAGGCTGCACCGCTGAAAATAATATTCAGCGGTGCATTTATTAATCCCTATCGGCACCCGCCTTATAAAGTCACGTTTTTTTTATCGGCTTTTACAAAAAAAACGCTCTGCTTTTCGGCAGAGCGATTTTTTTGGATAGGGTATTCTTTTTTTTACGCTTTCATACCTTCTTCAACGGCGACGGCGCAGTTGACGGAAGCGCCGACCATCGGGTTGTTACCCATACCGATAAGTCCCATCATTTCTACGTGCGCGGGAACGGAAGAGGAGCCGGCAAACTGCGCGTCACTGTGCATTCTGCCCATGGTATCGGTCATACCGTACGAAGCGGGACCGGCAGCCATGTTGTCCGGATGGAGCGTTCTGCCCGTGCCGCCGCCCGAAGCGACGGAAAAATAGGTTCTGCCGTTTTCGAGGCACCACTTTTTATAGGTACCGGATACGGGGTGTTGGAAACGGGTGGGGTTGGTCGAATTGCCGGTGATACCTGCGTCGACTTCTTCTTTAATCATGATCGCCACGCCTTCGTTGACGTCGTCTGCGCCGTAGCAGCGGACAAGAGCGCGCTCGCCGTTACTGTACGCGGTTTCTTTGACGATATGCAATTCGTCTTTGAACTGATCGTACTGCGTCTGAACGTAGGTAAAACCGTTGATACGGCTGATAATGAACGCGGCATCTTTTCCGAGACCGTTGAGGATAACGCGGAGCGGTTCTTTACGGACCTTGTTGGCACTACGCGCGATACCGATTGCGCCTTCCGCCGCGGCGAAAGACTCGTGACCGGCGACAAACGCGAAGCACTTCGTTTCTTCACGAAGAAGTTTTGCGGCGAGGTTTCCGTGTCCGAGACCGACTTTGCGGTTTTCGGCAACCGAACCGGGCACGCAGAACGCTTGCAAGCCGATACCGATTTTTTCGGCGGCGTCGGCGGCTTTTTTGCAGCCTTCTTTGATGGCGATCGCACAACCGAGGGTATATGCCCATACGGCGTTATCGAAGCAGATATTTTGTACGCCGCGGACGATTTTATCGCAGTCCACGCCCTTGGACAGGCAGATTTCGCGCGCGTCTTCGAGATCCTTGATACCGTACTTTTGGCAGCAAGCGGTGATTTTTTCTATTCTGTTTTCATAGCCTTCAAACGTAACCATTTTTCAGCCCTCCTTAATCCACTCTGGGGTTGATCGTCTTGGCGGCTTCGGCAAAACGACCGTAGGTGCCGGTAAATTTCTTTACGGCTTCGGCAGGATCCATACCCTTTTGGGTAATGGCTTCGAGCATTTGTCCGAGACGGATAAATTCGTATCCGATGACTTCTCCGTTTTCATCCAGACCGAGTTTGGTGACATAGCCTTCCGCCATTTCCAGATAGCGTACGCCCTTGGCTTTGGTCGAATACATCGTGCCGATCTGACTGCGGAGACCTTTGCCGAGGTCTTCCAATCCCGCGCCGACTTTCAAGCCGTCGTCACTGAACGCCGATTGGGTACGACCGTAGGCGATTTGCAGGAAAAGTTCTCTCATAGCGGTATTGATCGCGTCGCAGACGAGGTCGGTATTGAGCGCTTCGAGAATGGTTTTTCCGGGCAGAATTTCGGCTGCCATAGCGGCGGAATGCGTCATACCCGAGCAACCGAGCGTTTCGACGAGAGCCTCTTCGATAACGCCGTTTTTGACGTTGAGCGTCAGTTTGCACGCGCCCTGTTGCGGTGCGCACCAGCCTACGCCGTGGGTAAAACCGCTGATGTCGCTGATTTGCTTGGATTGTACCCACTTACCTTCTTCGGGGATGGGTGCCGGACCATGGTCGGGGCCTTTTTTGACGCAAGCCATGTTTTCTACTTTTGACGTATATTGCACTTGGTAGTACCTCCAATAAAAAATTCTACAAGTATTATAGCACACGCGCCGCGCGGTATGCAATTATTTTTCGGTAATTATTTTGCGCTCGATTTCCGCTTGACCTTGGCAAAAAGCACCGCGAACAGCACCGAATCGATGGCGAGGTTGATTACCCAACTGATCGGATACGAATAGTACAGAGTCGTCGGCGTCGGATACGCGGCAAACGCCGTATAAATCCATACGATACGGTATACGCACACGCAGAAAAAAGTCGGTATCATCGGTAGGACCGAATAACCCATGCCGCGCAAACCTCCGACCAGCACCTCCACAACGCCGCACACAAAATAGATAGGCAGAATAATCGTCATTCTTTCCACCGCGTGCGAAATAATCTCGGGATCGGTCGAATAAAGTCCGGCGAGCGGCTCGGCAAAAAGAAGCGTCAGTCCGCCCACGATGAGAGAAACGAGCGTCGTCAACACGCTGCAAAGGATCATCGTCTTTTTGATTCTGTCCGGCTTGCCCGCGCCATAGTTTTGCCCCGAAAAAGTCGTGGCTGCCTGCGTGACCGCGTTCATCGAAACGTAGCAGAACCCTTCGAGATTCGCCCCGGTCGAATTTGCCGCCATCAGTTTGTAACCGAACGTATTGATACTACGCTGTATCATCACGTTGGCGATCGAAAAAAACGAACCGAGAACCCCCGAAGGAAGCCCGATACGGACGATCTCAAACAATTCTTTTTTCTTGACACGAATGCGCTTAAAAACAAGTTTGCAGTACCCTTTTTCAAGTAAAAGGGTTACTAAAACGGCAATTGCCGATAAGTATTGTGCAATAATCGTAGCGCATGCGACGCCCGAGACGTCCATTTTCAGGAAAATAACGAAAATAAGATTGAGCCCGACGTTCATTACGCCCGACGCGCCCAGGTACAAAAGCGGTCTTTTCGTATCGCCCTTGGCTCGAAGAATGGACGCGCCGAAGTTATAAAAGACGTTTGCCGGCGAGCCGAGAAAGTATATTTTCAGATAGGTTGTCGCCTTATCGAGCACGACGGCGTCGGTTTGCATCCACACGAGGAAAGTACGCGCGAAAAAGAATCCGATAAGCGCGAGCACCACACCGAAGACAAGAGAAAGCGCGACCGACGTATGCAACGCGCGCTCGGCTTTTTCTTCGTCTTGCGCACCGATAGCCTGCGCCATGACCACGTTGGCTCCGACCGAAAAGCCGAGGGCGATATTGACGATCAGATTGACAAGCGCACCGTTTGAACTGACGGCGGCAAGAGACTCCGACGCGGTATCGGAATAGCGACCGATGACGATCAGGTCGGCGGCGTTAAAAAGCAGTTGCAGAATACCCGAAAAAACAAGGGGCAACGAGAACAAAAACAATTTGCCGAACAAATTGCCTTCGGTCATATTTATTTCTTTTTTCATCGGTGAAAGTTATACTCTTTTTTGCAAAGAAAATCAAATATTATTTGCTATGTTTATGCCGATTGATAAAACAAAGTATCATATTTTTCAAACCCTTTTTCCGATACGGAATCCAAACCGTCAAGCGAGAAGAGTTTTTCATCGTTTTCCCCGCCGAAGCATAGTCCACAAGCATGGCTTTTTTACGCCCCGTTTTGATTTTTGCACAACTTTCGGTTCCGACGAGATGCTCGGTACGGCGAAACGACGTATCGCCTTTCACAACGGTCGAAAGGGAGGCAAAACGCCTGTCGAGAGCGTATACAAGCGGACCTTTTTTGACGGCGAGGACGCCCCCGTCGTATCCGTCCAAGGGCACTTTTTCGACTCGCAGGTGCATTTTGAATTCGAGCGCGACGATATCGCCGTCCGAGAAAGTGCGACAAAGGACAAGATAACCGCCCACGTTATGCAAGCGCGTCCCCTTGCCGTTTATGTGCGTTTCGTAGTGCGTACACCACTTCGGCACGCGGAACCGAACCGTCACGTCTCCGTCCGTTTGACAGAAGCGGAAAGTCACTTTGCCGTCGTTCGGATAATCGGTCTGTTCGATAACCGTCCCGAACGAAAACTTCTTTTTGCCCGGCGCATAAAACTGAACCGCGTCCGAAAATATCTCCGTCGCCCCCATGACGCCCGCGCCGGCAGCGCCGATCGCCGTACAGCAACTGTAATACGAACCGTCCGAAAAAGTCTGCTTGCCCGCGATAAGCAAATTATTCCTTCTGCCGCCGATAAGCGGAGAATACCAGTCGATCGGAAGTCCGTGCATCGATTTACTTTTGCCGTAGTCGAGCGCACCGAGATAGGCGTTATAGAACGATCTTTCCATCGCTTCTATATATTGCTTATCCTCGGTTACCGAAAAGAGTTCTCCAAAGTAAAGCATAAGGGATACCGTAACGCAAGTTTCTTGCATGTGACTTCTTCTCGGAACCGTCTGCGTGATCCTGCTTCCGTCGAACAGTTCTCCCTTGCACCCGGCACTGCCGATGACGGCAAATTCGTCTTCCAGGACAGCCGCGGCATAGTTTTTGCACGCGATAAGATATTTTTCATCGCCCGTCACCTTGTAGTATTCGAGCAAGCCTTCGAAGAAAGAAGTGGTCTCGTACGCTTTCGGATAGGGATAGTTTTTCGGGCGGACGACGTCCTCGTACGCCGCCTCGGCAAGGTTGATACCTTTCATACCGCCGCAAGAGATAATATATGCGGCGAAGTCAAGATAAGCGCGGTTTTTCGTATATTCATACAAAACGACATAGGCTTTCAGGATAGAAGAAGAATTGATCCCGCCCCAGGAGTACTTGCCTTCGGTCGTCGCAAGAATGGGCTTCTTGCCCTCTCCCACCCTGTCCATAATATAAGTAAGGTGCTTTTCGAGCGCGACGATAATCTCGTTTTTCAGCGTTTCGTCCCGACAAATCGTCAAAAAATATTCCAGCCCGACCGCCACATATTTGCGGCACCACACGTCCCATCCGCAGAGTTCCTCTTCCCGTTTGTACGAAGAAATGCGCCCGTCTTCCGCCTGTGTTTTCAGCAGGGCTTTTACCGTGCGTTCAAGGATTTTGTACAGTTTTTCATCGCCGCTGTACTTTTGCAAAAGAACGGCGCCGCGCATGATTTTTCCCCAGTATTCGCCACGGTATCCGTGCCCTTTCGAGTCGGGTTGCGTGCGGAATACGTCAACCGTTTTTTCCCACAGTTTTTCATCCTTTGCCTGACTTTCAATCAGAAACGAAACGGCGTACGGAACGGTGTTTTTGTGTTGCATAATACTATTTTTCTCCTTTTGTTCAGATAAACAGTCCGACGATTTCTATCACGGCACGCACGGCGGCGAGAATAATAACCGGCATCACGAGATAGACGGCAAGCGAGTGTTTGCCGACGATAAGAAGCGGATAAAGCGCTTTGGGCGGATATTCTTTTTTGCAAAGGGACTTTTTGTCCTTATAAAGATATTTACCGATCACGCCCCCGACCAGGAAAAAGCCGAGGTGGGGCAAAAGCGGTTCGAAGTTGTTGCGCGAGATTTCAAAGCCGTGCTCGTTATAAAACAGCATAGCGACGTAGGGATTTTCGATCGAAAAAGTTTCGTCGGCGATAAAATGACAATAAAAGCCGTAAATCCCGGCAAGAGTCGCCACGATCGCGAGCGCCATGCGAATCCAGTTCGGGCAGTGAACAAGATCGAGAAGCCACCAAAACGTAAAACAAATCGTCAGCACGGCGACAATATTAAAACTTATTTTGGCGGTGATAAGGTCGGGAATAAGGAGATGCAGAAGATAAAATCCCCCCATATAGGCGGCGCAGAAAAGCCAGAATTTCAGCACGCGCCGAAAGCCGCTCCGCGTAAATGCGGAATTGACGCCCGAAAGAAAACAGAGTAAAAACAACCCGAACGGTTGCACCGCCTTTCTGAAAGCGCAACCGCAATACCACACCGAAATTTCGGCAAGTTTTTGTCCGAATTCCGTTTGGTACGGTAAAATGCCCCACGACGAACCGAAAAAGCAGCAGTGATCGAACGTCACCACAAGCAGAATAATGCCGCGCAAAATATCGAGTTCCCATGCTCTCGGCTTCTTATTCGGAAGATTGTAGGCAAAATAGTCTTTGATAACCTGCCCGAATTTCCGTTTTTCTTTTGATTTCGTTTTCATTCTTTACTTTCTTCCAGTTTTTTATCTATTTCTTCCATTTTCTTTTTATAATCAACCGTCTTTTTCGCAACCGGGAAGAAACTCCAGATTGCCGGCATAAAGACGGCGACCAACACAAAACTGATAGCCGCGCCGCGAGCAAGTACCCCGGCAAGTTGCTTGATGACGATATTGCCGCTGATAAGATACATACTCAAACAAACCATGCTGATAAGGAGCGCGCTGCAAAAGACGGCGGGCATGGACTGCTCGGCGGAAAGACGGGCGCACTCCTTGCCGTCCTTGGACGCTTTCCGGTTTTTTTCAAAGGTATTGGCAAACAAAATAGCGTAGTCGACGGTACAGCCGAGTTCGACCGAACTGATGATAATATACACGATAAAATTGACGCTTTCTCCCGAAAGGTAACTTATCGACAGATTGAGCCATATACCGAGTTCGATAAGAAGTACGGCAAAAAAACTTTTTAACGGGTTCCTTAAAAGCAGTGTTACGATAACGAAAATGATAGCAACGGAAACAAGCGTCACGCGCAAAAAGTCGCTCGGCGTAATATCCGCCATATCGTTACCGGATATGACCATGCCGATCGCATGGCAGTTTTCCTTGCCGAAATAAGCGTCGCACAAAGACATAATCGAGGCATATGCGTCTTGCGCTTCTTCGTCCTCGCTATCCCCCGTAAACGCGATGGCATACAGCGTGTACCACCCCGTTTTCGTCTTGGCAAGATAAGACGAATTGCCCGCGACAAGTCCGGCTTCGATTTGTTGCAAAACGGGCATCGCCTCGTCCACAAGCGCGTCGAGACGCTCGGCTTCTTCCTGACTGACTTCGTCGCACGTCGCCGTCAGGACCGACAAGCCGTCCTTGATTTCGGAAAGTTTTATATCCTTTCCTTCCTGATCGAGAAGAAGTTTCATCACGTCTTCGTCTATGTCGGAGACGGTAAAGAGGCTCAAAACCGAGCCGACGCGACCGTTTCCCTTCGCCACGACTTCCGCCGCAAAATCACGGTGCGTTTTACCCGATTTTGCCACGTCGTACGGGACGGCGATAATCAGTTGATTTCCGATTTGTTCGGACAGGATTTCCTCTTCGGTGTCGGTTTTCGATTCGTAGAGTTTGAGATAACTGTACCTGAGATTCATTTGTCCGATAAAGCACGGGACGATCAAGGCGAGCGCAACGACGCAAAGAACGATACGCGCGCGGACGGAAAACTTCGCAACGGGCTTTGCTATCATTCCTTTTTGCGGTTTCAGCCCCTTTTTGGCTATCTTTTCGGTAAAGCGGTGCGTCGTTTTTTGAATCGCGCTGTCAAGCATAAAGGTCAGAATGGGTTGCACAGTAAGAACGGTCAACATGGACAAAACGACGCCTTTTATCAAAACGTTCGCGACGTCCGCGCCGATACGAAAACGCATACAATACAGGGCGGCGAAACCCCCGACCGTCGTCAGCGCGCCGGCAATAATGCTCTCGGCGGCTTCCGGCAAAGCGGCTTTCGTCGCCTCCTCGGAAGAAAGCGTTTTTCTCCTCGCGCGGTACAAATGCGTATAAAACACGGCGTAATCCATCGTTATCGCCAGTTGCAGGACCGAACTGATGGCAAAACTGATGATACTGATCGACGGAAACAGATAGTTGATACCCATGCTGATTACGATACCGACGATAAGAGTCGTCAGCATAATAAACGGTTCGAGATAGGAAGAAGTCGTCAAAAAGAGAATGACAAGGACGATAATGACGCCCGCCACGATAAACCACGGCAAGTCCCGCATCGTGTCGTTCAATAAGCGTTGTCCCGACTCGACCGAGCCGCTCGAAGCGTACGCCGTATAAGAAAACGCGCTTTTTATTTCGTCTAAAAGTTCATAACTTGCTTCGGTAACGCCGTCCGTCTTCAACATAAACAAAACGACGTAGTCATACACGCCCTCCGTCGCCGTCTCGCGGCGCAAAAAAGTCCTCATCGGCGTGGTGTCGATGACGTCCTTATTCTCCTCCGAGGCATAATCGAGCAAAAGCGAGACGCCTTCCACCACTTCGGCGTTGGTCGTCATAACAAGTTCGTTTTCGCGGAATTTTGTCAGAATTTCGGTCAAAAATGTCTTATTGTCGTCGCTATTTATTAGGTCAATCAAGTCGTTCACGCTGTCGGACGTCCGATCGGCGACGTCCATCGTCCCGTCCCACGTTATCGAGGTAATACGCTCGTTTTTTTTCAGTTCGTCTATCTTTTCACGCAGGGTTTGTCTGCCGCCGACGTTTTCGTCCACGCGCACAACCATCGTGGCATATCCGCGTACGTCAAAATAATCCCGCAAAAAAGCGATTCCTCGTGCCGAATCGGAGTTTTCGTCCAAATAACTTGCCACGTCCGAATTGATTTTTTTGTCTTTGTTCAACACCAAAAAAACCGTCCCGACTACGGAAACGGCAAACAGGACCGCCATAACGAACAATATGACTTTTTTGTATTTCAAAACGGCGTTGCTGATCTTTCCGAGCATAATTCCATGTTCTCCTTAAACTCCCGACATTTTATCATAAATATGATAAAATGTCAAATTTAAGGTTCGCAAAAAAAGCGTAAGCCGACTTATTGGCTTATTCTTCGATGACAAATGTTTCTTCGGAAAAATTCTTGCAAAAGACGGTTTCCGATATATCGGCGTCAACGTGGTCGGTCATGACAAGTCCGTATTTTCCCGACGGCAACCGGGCAAACTCCGTCAAAAGTTTTTCGTTCAGATACTTGGACGGGCCCAAGATATCCGGCACCTCGTACGACAAAAGTTTAACGTCCTTATAACAACTCAAAAAGTTAAAATAAAAGTCTCCTTCGCGGACGTCTTCCGACCGGTACAGATCCATAAAGTAATTCCACTTTACGTCGTATTCTTCGTCGGCATCCAGTCCGTAATAGTCCTGCACGTGGAAATGGACGGCGTTATCGCGGCAGACCGCCGCCCCGTGGTAGCCGCCGCTCCAACCGTATTTGACCGCGATACCGCTTCCTTCTTCGTAGTCGAGCCTGTTGATGACGACGACTCTGCCCCTTACCTCGGATAAAGTCGGCGTGCGGTTTTCCAAAAAGTAAATATCGCTCCCGGAAAGAAACTCTTTTATCTTCGACGAGACGAGATCAAAATCCCCGTCCTCGTGGTTGACAAACATAATCAGCATTTCGGTCGGATGCTCGGACAGAAAGGTCTTAAAACTGTTTTCCACGCTTTCATAGGTCAGATGTTCATCCATAAATCCGTGAAAAATGCCGAGTTGTCCTTTGTCGTCTATACCCAGTCTGATATCGAACGCGCGCACGCCGCAACCGAGTTGTTTGTCTATCGTAAGAACCTGCGCCCTGCCGATTCCAAAACTGGCTATGCCGGACGAAATGTTATACGCGCCCGAATCATGCGTGCCGGGGATGGTAATATCGCATATCGGGACATCGTCCGATATTGCCGACATCCAATTCAGACCGTTGATGACGATCCTTTCTTCCTCGCCGCTGATGACGATCGTAATATCGTCCGTCTTTTTCTTCGTACACGACGTAAAGAAAAGAACCGAGAATATCAACGCAACCGCGACCGCTATCCATTTTTTACATTTTTCCATGTCTATTATTGTACCAAATTTTTCTTCCCGTTTCAACCGCTTTTTTACAAATAAGTCAAAAATAAAATATGTATCGGTATCGGTTTTTTGGGATTCCGTTTTTATAGGAAAGGGTTTCCTTTTCGCATAATTGCTATTTAGACATATCATTCGCAAACGCCGCCTGCTTTCCTATATGTACTTTTTCCCTTTCTTGCTTTTAGATTGGGTAATAACGCACGCCGACAATTGCCGACAGGTATAAAAAAAACGCGACCGTTTTCGATCGCGTCTTAAAAATGGAGCTGGTAGTGAGATTCGAACTTACAATCCTCTCATTACGAATGAGATGCCTTACCGTTAGGCCATACCAGCAACACAAACTATTTTACCATAAAAAAATAATTTGTAAAGCGTTTTTGCATAAAAAAACGATTTCGGCAAGACATTTTTTCAAAAAGGCATTTCTTTCGGCTGCATTTTTTCAAACACAGTCCAGTGGTCGAAGCCGATCAAGCGAAGAATGGAAACGGCAAGATCGTACTTGTTTGCGACCGTTTCCGGCGAATGAGAATCGGATCCGAACGTAATAAGCCTGCCGCCGAGCTGATAGTAGCGCGCAAGGATATCGCGTTCGGGCATAAAGCGGTCGCCGCTTAATTTACTGTTTATTTCAAGCGACTTGTTCCGCTCGATTATCCTTTTCAGAATACCGTCGATTTCTTCGGGAAACTCCTCGTACGTAAGGTCGGTATTCTCGTACGGCGCGTTCTTGCGGACGTAGCCGATGTGCGACACCGTATTATACGGATACTGCGCTTCGACGGAAGCGCGGACGGAATCGAGGTATTGCTTGTACGCAAGGTGCTTCGGCTTGTCTATAAAAAACTTCTTATTATAGGCGTCGTACAGCCCGATGGTATGGGTAGAATCGAGGACGTAATCGAATCGATCGAAAGGCAGTTTTTGATACAGGCTTTCGGCATACTTACTGAACCCGAGTTCGATACCGACATGTAAAAAAGGATAATCTTTTTTTACCGCTTCGATACGGTCGAGGTAGGCGGTAAGGTCGATTTGCCGTACGTCGCTGTATTCGGGCATAAACAGATAATCAAAGTCCGCATGCTCGGTAATGCACATATAGTCAAGACCGACTTCCCGCCCTTTATTTGCCATATCGAGCAAATCGGCTCTACCGTCGAAAGAAAAAAAAGTATGATTGTGAGCGTCTATCATTTTTTACCGATTATTTCGTTTCGGGCACTCTTATGGAGATATTGGCTTCCCGAAGTTGCTTTTCCGTTACTTCACTCGGCGCACCCATCAAGAGATCCTGCGCGTTTTTGTTCATCGGGAAAGCGATGATTTCGCGGATATTGGGTTCGTCGCCGAGGAGCATGACGATTCTGTCGACTCCCGGAGCGATGCCCGCGTGCGGCGGCGCACCGAACTTAAAGGCGTTATAGAGAGCGGAAAACTTCTTTTCGATGACGCTTTCGTCGTATCCGGCAAGCGCAAAGGCTTTGACCATAATTTCGGGATCGTGGTTACGGACGGCGCCGGAAGACAGTTCGATACCGTTACAAACAATGTCGTATTGGTAGGCGAGAATGTCGAGCGGATTCATATTGTTGAGCGCGTCGAGACCGCCTTGCGGCATGGAGAAGGGATTGTGGCAGAAAGTAAGTTCGCCCGTTTCTTCGTCCGTCTCGTACATGGGAAAATCGACGATCCAGCAGAACTTGAAGCAGTCTTTTTCGATAAGGTCCATCGCCTGTCCGAGTTCGTTACGGACCACGCCCGCGCACTTGGTCGTACGGAGTTTGTCTTCGCCGCAAACGAGAGCGACAAAGCAGTTTTTCTCCATACCGCTTGCCTGCAAAAACTCGTCTTTCGCCGTCGCAAGGAACTTGCTCACGCCACCGACGAACTCGCCGTTTTCGTCCGTTTTTGCCCAATAGAAAGCGCACGATTCTTCCTTATCCTTGACGAATTCGGCAAGAGAATCGATATATTTACGCGGCTTGTCGAAGTTATTTACGACGATCGCTTTGACGGTTTTGCCCTCGAAAAGAGGCGCGAGCGGCCGCACGACTTTCGTCACGTCGCACACAATTAAGGGGTTGCGCAAATCGGGTTTGTCGCTGCCGTATTTTTCCATCGCTTCGAGGTACGGAATGCGTCTGAACGGACCGCCGTCCACTTTTTTCGTCGTGAACATGCGGAAAAGGTCGGGCAAAATTTCTTCCAGCTCGGCAAAGACTTCTTCCTGCGAAGCAAAACACATCTCGATATCGAGTTGGTAAAACTCGCCCGGGGAGCGGTCGGCGCGCGCGTCTTCGTCGCGGAAGCACGGCGCAATCTGGAAGTAGCGGTCAAAGCCCGACGTCATCAGTAACTGTTTATACTGTTGCGGCGCTTGCGGAAGGGCGTAAAACTTGCCCGGATACAAACGGCTCGGCACGATAAAATCGCGCGCGCCTTCGGGGCTCGAACCCGTCAGAATGGGGGTTGCGATTTCCAAAAAGCCTCTGCCGGTCATGATACGGCGTATCTCGCTGACGACTCTGCTTCTCAATACGATTTTGTCCTTAACAAGAGGATTCCTCAGGTCAAGAAAGCGGTACTTCAAACGGGTGTCTTCGCGCGACGAAAGAGAATTTGCCACTTCAAAAGGCAACTGCTCGTAGCACTTGCCGAGCAAAGCGATTCTTTCGGGGACGACTTCGATAAGTCCCGTATCCATTTCGGTGTTGGGCGCTTCGCGCAGGCGAACGGTTCCCTCGACTTCAATGGTCGATTCGCGCGGAATCTCGCGGATTTTCGCTTGCATATCGGGTTCGGTGGCGATCACTTGCGTCATGCCGTAAAAGTCGCGCATGACAAAGAAAACGACCGAGCCGAGGTCGCGGACGCTGTGGAGCCATCCGTTCAGGGTTACTTTTTCTCCGACGTTGCTTTCGCGGAGTTGGTTACAGTTGTGTGTTCTCATACTATCTCCATATGTAAAAATATTTTTTTATCAGTCGTTATAACCGATGCCGCGCACGGTACGGTTTGCACGGGAAGGATTGACGCTTCCACGCAAAACATACTTCCATTCTTCGCCGTCTTTATAGGCGGTATAGTTACCGTCCGAACAAATGTACAAACAACCCGTCGTAGGATCGGTCTTGATGATATCCACGCCTGTCGAGGAATAAATCGTTCCGTATTCCGAGGGCGTAGAAACAAGCGAATTGATATAGAAGCCGTACATGTATCCCGTCAATCCGCGTTCCGCCGGCTGGTAGTTTATACCGTTAAAGCAGTCTTCCAAATAATCAAGCGACCTACTCGAATAGTAGTTTTCGGGGAACGAACCTTTCGTTTCGCCGGCATAGTGGATATACCGTCTCCACGGGTTACCCATATCGCCCGCGCCGCCGTCGCCGCCGAATACCCACAGCGTCTTCTTGCTCGAACCGAGGTCTTGCACGGTATCGGACATGGTCGCCTGGGAAGTAAAGCCCTTGATTTCGTTGCCGTAACTGAACGAGTAGTTACACTTGTTCCCTTCTTGTTTCCCGGTCGCGTCCACCGACAACCCCGAGCAGATATTGGCGAAATTCAGTTCGACGTTGCACCACGGACGAATGCACTTGCAGAAGTAGAAAGTCTTTTTCTCGCTGCCGAACAAGCCCTGCTCTTTCAGCACTTCCCAGAAAGCCCAACCGGCGTTCTGCGAAGTAGCCGTCTGACTCGATTCGGTGTTGGTCGCCCCGTACGCGTTGGCGGCGGCATAGAAAGAGTTACCTTTTGAATAGCAGTTGTTGATGGCAAATTCGCTCTTTGCCCGGACGCTGCTTCCGCCGGCAATACCGCCCAGGGACATACCGACCGCGCACGAGTAGTCCTCGGTCGTCTTCGCGTTCCACTTGTTATCCATCCACAGCGCATAACTTAAAACAATACTGCTGTTGTAGGCATAGCAACTCTGAATACGGTTGTTGTTCATATTGGAATAATCTTCGGGATCAAACGTCCCTCTTTCCTGCACGGCAGTATCGTTAAAGTACTGATCCCAACCGTTTATCGTTTCGTTTGCCGGATCAAAATAGCCGCAGACCAGCCCCATATAGGTGGCAAAACCGTATTTGCCGAACGTAGAAGAAACGCCGGGCGCATAGCGGTAACGATAGGTGGAAATACGGACGGATTTGACGCCGCTGTTGTAGATTCTGCCCGAGTTATAACCGCAGATACCGCCGATCACGGCGTAGTTGTCGGAGTCGTCATAACTGCCTACGCTTGTCGCTCTCGACGTTTCGTCCGGGGTATTTTTCAAAAGGAAATCGCCCGTCGAAGACACGGCGTTATCGATGTCGTTCCGATAGAAGACGTATACCGAAGCCGTGTTCCATGCCGTGTCGTTCATAATGCCGTTTTCGCCGTAATCGCTTGTCGCACCGGCGCCCGTCAGAATAATATCGTTGATAAGTCCGTTGACGCCGACCGTTTCCGAATCGACTTCGCCGTCGACGCACGAGCGGCAGTCGACCGAGCCGGAGAAGTTATAGCCGACGATACCGCCGTAATTGAACGAATTGCCTCTGTCTTTCGGTTCCCACGCGATCAAGCGGAAATTGCTGCCCAGCGTGAAGTTTTCGATGGTGCCGAAGTTGCCCCCGACAAGACCGCCGGCAATACCCGCATACGTATGGATATAGCCCGTCACTCTGCCGTCTGAATACGAAGAAGCCAGTCCGTTACCGTCCAAAGAATCGCCCGAAACCGTCCCGTAGTTGACGCCGATAAGTCCGCCGGCAAAGCCGTACGAACCGACGTTCTTGGCGACGTCGGCATTGGACTTGGAACCGCCCGCCGCCTGCACGACCGTACCTTGCGTCGTATATCCGGAGTCCGGATCCACGCTGAAACCATACGACGTACCGGTGTTTTTCACCGTGATATCCTGTATCGTCGCGCCTTTTCCGACAATGCCGAACACGCCGCCCGACACGTTGGACGATTCGCTGCCGACGATGAAGACCTGACTTGCCGAAACGTTCAACCCTCTGAACGTCAGATCGCCGCCGATATAACCGAATAAGCCGCCCGCCGCGCCCGAAGAATTGGTAAACGCGACAAGACTGTCCGAAACGATATATCCGCTGCTTCCGTTGACGGATATGCTGTCTATTTGTCCGCCTTCCATAGCCCCGATCAGTCCGCCGCAGTAGCCCGAACTGTACGTCTCCACCGCGCAGTTTGCGCCCATTTTGAGCGTAACGGTGCGTATTACGGTATTTTTACCGTAACCGACGATGGCGCCGACCATCGCGTTTTCGGTATTGGACACGGACAGATAAATCTGTGCGCCCGCGACGGAATTTTTGAACGTACTGCCCGTGAAAAGGTTGGCGTTCTTATTTCCCTGGAACACGGTTTCAAACGAAACGTTTTCGATTGTCGCTTTGTACGCGTATGCGCAAAGCGCGGCGGCGTATTGGACGTAACCGGACGTCTCGATATAGACGTTATCGAATTTCAGATTTTTGACCGTACCGGCGATCGGATTTCCTTCGTAGCCGATTACTTTGCCGAAGAAGCCGTAATACGGCGCCGAATAGTTTGCCTGACGGTCCAGCGCAAGACCGATGACTTTAACATTACTTCCGTCGAAGACGCCGTCAAAGCCTTTCTTGCCCTCGGGCGTATCTTCGTCGATTCCGCTTCCGAAGCGGTCGTTGACCGCTCCGCAGATCGGCGTCCATGCCGTACGCGAACCGCGCGGCGAAGACGTTTTATCGCCGTTCGTATCGAGGTCGGTCACGTTGACGGAATAGGATTGACTGATGATTTTGAAATAGTTCGGTTTCAGCGTATCCTTGTCGGCGACGTACGTGCCCGTACTTTCGTCGAGCCGTTCGTCCCAGTCGCAGCACGAATACTCGTTGTACTGCCAGAAGGTGTTGATCGCCTGAATCTGACCGTTATTCGTCGTATGAGTGGTTCCGTTCGTCTCGTAGTAATACAGATTATACGGGTTGCTTTCGGTGCCGTTGCCGCAGTAGGTAAGGTTAAATTGGTCGGGTGTACGCGCGTGAACGCCGACTTGTTCGACGGAACCGTTCCTCGTATAACTTTCGGAAACACCCTTGCCGAAAAGCAAGGTGCTTTTTATCGGCGAAGAATCGGTATTCTTGAAGTATTTTCCGCCGTTGAGGTCGATTTCCACCCATCTCGAATAGGAGGAAGACGACGGCGAGAAGAGACTGTCGCCGCTCGAATCGGTAATGATATTGACAGCCGGGAAACCGTTTCCGTTGTGCATGCCGTTCAAAGCGTATTTGATACTGCAAGCATAACCGTTACCCGTCATATTGCGCAAGGTGATACGAATGACGACTTCGCCGTTGGCTTGGTTAAGTCCGCGGACGCCGTTGCCGCTCTCCACCCAGTCGCCGTACGGGTTGCTGCTGTACGGGACGTCGGCATTGCCGGACGTGGGATTCCAGTCGTCCCATACGGTAAACGCGGCTTTGTTCTGTCCGGTCAGTTGTCTGATGAACGTTCCGTTTGTCAACGTAATACCCGAATAATACATCATATTGTAGAAGACGAGCACAGCCGTAGTGACGTATTGGATTTCCACCTTATGAGCAGAACTGCCCACGTACGTCTTTACGCCGTTTGTCCAGCCGGACAGTTTGGGATCGTCCTTATAATAATAGGTCGAGGCGTTATTCCATTGTTTTTGCGTGTTGGGGACGTATTCGCCGTCCGTAAACAAGTAGTAGTTACGGTACGTGGTCGCCCAGTCGGACGGTTTGACGGACTGCGCGTGATACCTTTCGGCGTCGGGTACGCAGTGCAAGGCTCTGCCGGTCAGATAAGACGCCGAACGAAGGGTATCGGCGACGACGTAAGTACCTTTGCCCGTGTTGTAGAACGGGGAGAAGTCCTGCGTGGCGGTGCCGTCTTCGATCAACTGATACAGGGTATCGAATTCGGGGTTAAACCCGTTATTGGCTTTACCGTTCGACTTGATATTGCTTGTCTGCGAAACGGCTGTGGTCTTATCGACGGACAAAGTATAGGTAAGTCCCGCGTCGATAAACAGGTCGATCGCCAAAGCCGGTTGCGCCGTGTACGGCGCACCGTCTACGCTGAGTTTGGAATAGTCCTGCGTAGCCGTCACGATCAGGTGGTCGATTTTGGTCGAATACGTCACGGTCGCCGCGTCGTACACCACCATTCCGTTTGCCATCGTCGCGCGCAGAATGGGAATATCCGTCACCGTCTCATCGGTCGAGAACGTCATCTTCGGCGCGGCGATACCGCTCGTTTTGCCCGCGCAAGCGGTATAGGTAAGCGAACTGCCGCCCGATATGCCGTAACTGTAAAAGACCTGCTTATACTGGGCTACGTAGTAGGCGTTGAGATAAATCGTCGTGTCGCTGAGCGTCGGCGCGCAAATGAGGCGGTAATCAAAAGCGTTTACCTTATGCGCTTCGCTGTCGCTGTCGCCGAGCAGGTACATAGTGTCTCCGATCTCGCCGTACCAACCGATAAAGCGGTACCGCACGCCGTTGTAGAGTACTTCCGAGCCCATTCTGTCGGCATTATATAATAAGGATATTTTCGCGCCGTACTCGAATTCGCCCGACGTCGTGCCGCTGTCGATGAAGTTGCGGTCAACGTGCTGTTCGTCCACGACGGTATACGACGAAGAAATGCAAGGCGAAACGACGCTGCTTCTTAATTGCGTCCTGTCGATATCGGAAAGCCCGTTGATATAACTCGTACTGAAAGCGTACTGTTGCAAAGACACGGTGACTTTCTTGTACATATCGGCGCGGATAAGAAGCGGACGAGTGCCGCCGACGTTGTTCTCGCTCGTTTCGGACAAGGCGTACGGCATCGCGACGACGGTACCGTTTATCGCGTCCTGCTTGGTTTGATACAAATAGTCAAGGGAGAACGAATAGTCTTTCGACGTACAGGTCACGTAATACGCGCTTCCCGTCGAAGACAAACCGTAACTCTCGTCGGCATAGGAATAATCGATGTCTTCCCACGTCTTCGTCTTCCAATTAAAGTACTGCCACGACGAAAACTCGACGTCCGAGCCCATGCCCGCCATGTGCAATTCTATCGTCGAATGCGTCCAACTGTTATTGATAAAGTCGGAACCGACGATGTTTTCGTGCAATACGGTAAAGTTTCCGTACGACGTATAAACGACGTTTTCGAGCATAGGCGCCGAATACGCCGCCACGATTGCGTCGTTATAGAGAGCGCTCCAAGCCATATTGCCGCCGATCGGCATTTGCCCGACCGGAGAAGAAGCAAGATACGTCTTCGCCGCGCTTATACTCTTGCCGCGCGTATCGGAAACGGTGGCGATGCTTTCGGTGGCGGGTATTCCCTGCCTGCCGCCGTCGTTTCGCGCCGAATAATCGTAGTAGTACGCCTGCAAAGTGCCCATGCTCCAACTGTTGAAGTGGTCGCTGAAAGCATAGTACTTTTCATTGATAAGTTGCACGTTGATGACCGGCTCGAACCGCGCGTAGATGACGATATCGGTCACTTCCTCCTTGCCGTCGGGCGAAAGTCCTTTCAGGTTTTCGATATTGGCGATAAAACTCTTCGTGTAGTAATCGGCGTCGGGCGTCATGGAAGCAAGTTGCGTAAACGTGTTGACGTCGTTGACGTACCAACCGACAAAGACGTAGTTTTCCGTTTGTTCGGGCACGGTGAGTTTGAATTCGGAGTTATAACTGATAAGCACCTCGTCGTCCCCGGCGATTTGCGCCGTCGTAAAAGGCTTATTGAATACGGTGTCGCGTACGTCGAGCGATTCGATGCCGTCCAAAATACCGTCGCCGAGAGAATAGCGGTCGGTCAGCAGAATGCCGTATTGCACGTTGTAGGTGCGGTAGAACTCCGCTTCCGCTTCGATATCGCCGTTGAGCCACAAAGTAAAGACGTAGTCGAGGTACGTCCCGCGTACCGTTTCCACCTCTTCGGTGCGGTAAGAAAGCAAAACGAAATCGCTCGTATTGTTCGCGTTGAAAGCGGACACCGAACTGCTTCTTTGCGGAATGCCGTCCACCGTCTGTTTGTACGTCAGGATCTGCCATGCGTTGGCACTTGTCGTATCGAACACGATATAACCGGCGTTCTGACTGGTCTTTATATCCGGTTTACGGAATTTCAGACGGTAGAACACGTAGTTTTCTTTCGCGCGGCAAGTTATGGTCAGTATTTTGCCCGATTTTGTGGAGCCGGACGCGTCCTGATACAGGATATTATCCTGCGACTCGGTATTGGCGCGGTTATAGAAGACGGATCCGCCCACAGAATCGACCGCGCTGAACGTCGTCTTGGTCGCCTGAATATGCGCGAACGCGTCGTTGTCGTAGACGTAAAACGTCTCTTTTCCGATAATCTGATAGCGGTTCCCGTTCGCGTCGCCGCCGTAGCAAACCTGATCTTTACGATAGAAATTCGCGTTGATGGTATACTGCGTCTCGTACCTGTCGGCGTCAAAGACGGGTACCGCGCCCGAAGTGTCGTAGCACTTTTCGTTCGTGATAAGTTCGGTGGCAAGTTCGTTCAAATCCCGCGAGTAAACGGAAACGGCCGTTTCGGCGTCCCGATACAGGTCGGTAAAGAGCAACGAGAAGTAGTTGCCGACAAAGACTTCGAATTTATATTGATCGTTGACGGCATAATTGGTGACGAAACTTGCCGGCAGGCTCGAACCGGTCTTCGTCTGCACGTCCGATTCAAATCCCATAATCTCGAAGTAATTCCGATACGGGTTGTCTTCGGAAGCGACGTAGCGGTACGGGTTGGGGACGATGACGGTCACTTCGGTCTTTTGTTTGAAATCGATGCGCAGTTGCCGTCCCATACGGCTTTCCCGGTTGTAGGTAAACGGCGTATTGCCGACGGAATTTATTTCAAACGAAACGGTGTAGACGGTTTTTGTGCCGACCGTCCTTGTCTCGAAGGTAAGCCCGTTGCGCCCGTTCTCGATAGGTACCCACTCTGCCTTGCCCGAAGCGGACGAGAGTTCATAAATGTCGTATACGGCGAAGCCCGAAGCCGCCGTCGCTTCGACAGTCACTTTGGTAAAGTACGGCATAGACGCGTCGATCGCACCGTACGTCGTCTGCCCCGAGAAGGTATCTTCTTTGTTGATACCCGTCACAACCGAGTTCTTGACGCTGTACGTGACGGTGCCGGCGGCGGTGTGGTTTTTCAGCGCGGTCTGTTCGAGACTGCCGTTCTTGCTGTAAAAGACCATACTGTCCATCACGAGATCGTAATAAATAATCGACGTGTCGAAATGGAGATAAATCGTGGTAAAATCTTTGGACAAGTCGGCTTTTCCGAGGCTGTCGGACGTAATAACGAAAGACACGCGGCTCCGCATATCTCTTTGGACGTCCCCGAAAGCGGTCGCAAGTCCGTGGTCGGAAACGTCGGTGCCGAGCGTAATCGCCGTGCTGCCGCTTGGGTTGAGCGCGCCGATAGCGGGTATCTCGTACCCTTCGTACAAAACGGGTTCGACGATCAGCGTGGAGAAGTGCGTCACCGTCTTCGACGTATAGACGGTAATCGTCCTGCCGTCGGACACGCCGTCTCTGCCGCCGTAAGAAGCGAAGTTCTTGCTTAAATCGTTGATTTGCACGACGACGTTATATTCGATGACGGAGAAAGTCAGCGTTACGGAAATATCGTACAGTTGGATAAGGGACGACGCGCCCGTCACGAGGTCGGAGTTGACCAGAATGACGAGGTCGTAGTCGTAGCGGTTGCCGTCGCTGATGTTTTTGGAAATACTCTTTTTGATAAGAAGCCCGTTCGCTTCGAGATCTTCGAGGGTATACCCGTTGGCTTTGAGAGAAGACAGTCTGTATCCCTCGGGCGTGGTGAAAGTGTATTCGATAATACCGAAGTGCTGCGCCTCGGCTACCGAAATCGCCGCGCCCTTCACCAGCGGATCGGGACGGCTCAGAACGGCACCGTTGACCTGACGGTCGTAGGTGGTCAGTTGCACCACGGTATTGTTTTTGGTCAGCGAGGTATCGTAGCCGGAATCGGTACGAATGACGGTCGTGCCGAGAGAATAGCGTTTGATCCCGACGGACAGTTTGATACGCACGTTTCCGCGGATATGCGCTTCCGCCATCGTGCTTGCCGCGTGGAAAGTAAAGTATCTGATATCGCGCGTTCCCGTTTCGTTATAGCGGAGCGTAACGGTCGTCCCCTCTTCCCATTCTCCCGTCGTACGGTTGCGCGTCAACGAGACGATCGACACCCTCGTTTCGGTGATTTCGTATCCGTCTTTCGGACGAACGGTCACCTGTAATTCGTCGTAGTGCCTTACCTGTATTTCCCACGGCGTTGACGACAAAGAAGAGTCTATCGTCTTCGTCGGATACGCCGTATTGAAGCGGTTAAAGACGGTCTCGATATTGTCGATATAGCCCAGCCCCTCCGTCGTCGTCGCGACAAAGTACGCCGAGTACGTCTTTCTTGTCAGTTGAACTTCGATAGAAACGCCGTGTTTTACGCCGTTCAGATGCAGCACGTTCCTCGTGCCGTATACTTCGTCCGTTTCGTCGACGACGTATTTTGCCGTAAAGTAATCGGTGCTCGCCGTCACGCTTGTTTCGTCGCCCGTCAAAGTCAATTCGGTCGTCTGTCCCGTCGCCGCGTCGGTGAGGACTATCTTTTTCAGTTCGTAGCCGTATCCGTAGTCGATATTGTTCTCGACGTCGCGCGCGATTTCCACGCGCACCGAAGTATTCGTCCCCCAATAGACCACCCAGCGGTCGGTATTGGTGCTTTCACGCCGCGCCGAGTTTGCGCTCTCGCCGACGATCGCTTCGTCGTACGTTATCGACGTGGACACCGTGTATTCGCGCAGTTGGAAGTACGCGCCGAGTAAAAAGTCGCCCGTCACGACCATTTCGCCGTAGCCTATCAGCCCTTCGACGTTGCCCCACAGCAATTCTCCCGTCGTCCGCGGCGTTTCCGCCGTCGGCAAAACGATCTGTTGAACCGAATCGCCGCCGCCCGACGTCTTGACCGTTCTTGTAAGATTGTACAAATAAACGCCCTTGGATGCAAACTTCGAAGTAATCTCAAACGTCACTTTCGTGCCGTATTCCAGCACTTTTATCAACGAAAGCGTGCCGTTTGAACCGAACGTTTCCCGACTGCCGTCGCGGTAAACGACCGTCATCAGCACGTCGATATACTCGTCCGACTTGCCGGCGTTTATGTTCTTTTTGTTCTCGTTGTCGTAAATAAGAGAATTGATACCGACGTTGAACGTCTGAATGGTATACCCGACGGAAACCGCCGTCGTGCGATAGAAATTAAAGTTATACGCGTCGCTTACGACATAATCGAGACGGTTTTCGTCCGCGACGGTAAAGGACGTCCTCGTGTAGCCTATATCGGGTTTGACGCCCACCGTGCAGCGCAGACCGTATTCAAAGAACATTTCGTATTCGTCGCTTCCGATCATAAAGCGGACTTCTCCGTACGTTCCGTTCGCGTACGCAAGGCGCATACCGCTGCCTACGCGCACGCCGCTCGATTCGACATAATAAGCGTCGTCGTCGATGTCGTAGTAATAACGCGTCAATTCGTCGTCCGTTCCTTTCTTCCTGCCGAGCAGAATAACGCCGTACCCCGAAGCGGAAGCCGTCGGGTTGACGAATTGCGCGGTCAGTTTTCCGCCCTCGTTTTCCTGTACGAGGCGAATGCCGTACGTCTCCCTCTTGAACGAAACCGTTATTTTCTCGATATCCGCCGTCACGCCGAGCGCGACTTCGTCGGGATTGTACCAAAAACGGTTGAACCACACCGAACCGCCCGTCCGCAGAATAATGCCGTCGTCGTCGGTGACGTAGCGCGTCTTCGTCCTTACCGCCGTATCGCTGTAACCCTTGTACGTCACGGATACGCTGTACAGATAGTAGCCGAGACTTGCCGTAGGCGTAATATTCAGACTGAAATTATCGCCGTGCGCGATACCCGAATAGGTATTCTCGGACGTTTGCGCATACGCGCACGAAACCGTTCCCGAACCGCCCACGGCGGCAAAGTTTTCGGAAGCGTTGACGATTTCGTACGTAAAGTCGTAGCGGTTGATTTCATATTCGACGAGGATTTTCAGATTTCTGTCCACGCCCTGATAAATAAAGGTCGCGTCGCGGACGGTATTTGCCGCCTGCAAAGAAGAAGGCGTATAGAACGGTTCGCTTTCTCCCACGACGGTGGCGGATTTGATATGATATCCCTCGTTTGCCTGCATACCCACGGTAAACGAACCGCCGTGTTCGACCGTTCTGCCGCCGGCGGCGTCGTTCACGCTGATCGTGGTCGTGCCGTTTTTGCTGTCGGAATCGAGTTCAACGGTATAAACGAACTTTTTGAACGCGACGTCTATCGTCGTATCGCCCGTCACTTTATACAGGAAAGTACCCGCGGTGTACTTGCCGACCGTCGGTTCGTATACGGGCACGCCGTCCCATCTTCTGTCGGACGCAAACTGCACCAACACGCCGTTGATTTTGAAGTAATCGACGTAGTAATAAGCCTCGGCATTGATAGCGATCGTCGCCTCGCTGCCGTAGCGGACTTTGCTGTCCACCGTCACCGCGCCGTGCACGTTGCACCCTGCCCCGAGCGAAACGGTATATATCTCCGCTTCGGTCGCCACGCTCACGACAGCCGTACCGTCAAAAGCGTCTTTGCTCATCCGCAGCGAAATCGCCTTGCGACAGTCGTCGCCGTGCATAACCGCGACAACCGTAAGTCCGTCGTCGGTCGAAACGATCGTCGCCCCGGTAATCTGCGCCGAAAGCGTCTTGTCCGCTCCCCCTTTTTGCCCGCGGATCGTCACCGCCTTAAAGGCGTATCCCGTCTCCGCTATCAAAGTGACCGTCGTATCGGACGCCCCGTACAGGACGGAAGAAAGGTATCTGTCGCTCTCTTCCGGAACAACGGAACACGCGTTCGCTTCGGGCTGCGCGCCTTCCGTAACGTAGTCGCCGCACGTCAGGACGACTTCGACGTCGCCTGCGACCGACTGACAAACAAAGACGTATTCCGACATATTGAACGTCACGGGATATTCCGTCCCGCCGACTTCTATTTTCGTAATGACGTAACCTGCCTGCGCCGTCAC
The DNA here is from genome assembly GCA_045601385.1 of Clostridia bacterium. Lineage (GTDB taxonomy): Bacteria > Bacillota > Clostridia > Christensenellales > DTU072 > CAG-1782. The sequence continues at coordinate 112,752 of JAZRZM010000005.1, forward strand.
GACAAAGGCGCATGACTCGGCGTAGTCGCACGCGTACGTTTTGACGCGCGAAAGAACATAGGAAGACGTTTCGCCGCGCTTTGTCACCGACAGCGCGCCCTCTTTACTCGCCGTAAATCCGATCGCATACGAAATCGGGCGATAAATAAATGAAATAAAGACGTCTTCGTCAACCGAAAATTCGTCCATCGTAAACGTGTTGTTACCGCCGTTCTCCACTTCCGTCGTCACGCCGTTTCTGACGTATCCCGCCACCGTATAACCGAAAATCGGCTTCGCCTTGACGACTATTTTTTCATCGGCGTCCGCAAAAACCGTGCCCGGGTTTGCGAGCGACTCCGTCGTGACCGATTCTCCTTTCCGAATACGCTTTGCCAGCGTAACCGTGCCGTATTCCGATTCTTCCGCTTCGACGCGGTAGGCTATCTTGTCCGTCAGCACGTTGACGGAAAGGTTCTGTTTGAGCACGACCATTACTTTGACTTTGGTCACGCGCAGATCTTTTTCGTGCGTCGTCATGCCGATTCCTTTCTCGGCGACTTTCAATTCCTCTCTCAAAAACGCGACGATTTCGTCATAATCGACTCCGCTCGCCGTCAGCCGCGCCCCGACCGGAACGATCGGTTCGTTTTTCACAAGAGTATATTTCTCGTTGACGGCGTCTTCTTCCAAAAAGACGACTTCGCGCAAGGTATCCGTTTCGGTACAGTACAAATAGGTATCGCCCATGTACTCCGCTTTTCCGTAGTAATAGTAGAAGACGTCGCCTATCTTTTTCAGCCCGACGCCGTAGTACGCTCCGCTCACTTCCCAGTCGTAGAATACGATTCCGCTGTCGGACGGCGTGAACACGTCGTAAGAAAGCCCGTTGACCGTGACCGTCGTGATATAGTTGTTCTCCGACGCTTCGATTTCGTAAAAGACTCGACTGCCCGGCATATATTCGGCGACGGACGGCGCTTTTTCGCCCGAACCGGTATAAAAATCGATCAACGCGAGGGTTCCGCCGGAAACGGGTTTGGTACCGCTTTGCGACACGTCGCGCGGTTGGTTGACGCTGACGGAATAGATCACCGCGTCATACCTTACGACAAGATTGATATCCGACGTGATATTTTCAAGCAAAAGCCCGTATTCCGACACCGACGCGGTCAGAAGAGACTCGTTACTGTGCGAAAGCCCGTTGCTTACCCCCGTCAGAATCAAAGAAGCGATACTGTACGAGGAGTCGGAAGAAACGATTTTCAGTTCTACCGAGGTGCCGTAATCGACGTTGAATTCTATTTCGCTCGCGTTGGAATATACGCCCAGCGTTTCTTCCGTCACGTATCCGGCGTACGACGCGTCTCCGTTATGCACGGTGACGGAAAAGACTTTCGGCTCGAACTCGACGAAAAAGGCGTTGTCCATGTCCTCGAAAATCGAGGCGGTGATTTTGTCCGTTTGTTGCGTCTCGACGTGCACTTCGTTGACGTCGCCGTGCTTCCACTCGTAGCGCGAGACGGCGTTGCCTTCGCCGGCAAAGAATATGATTTTGTACGCGTACGTTTCAAGCAAAGTGTAGTTGCCGGAAATCTGTTCGGTGCGCGTCTCCCCCACGTCGGGCGTCACTTCGACAAGAACCGTCCCCGATCCTTTCATACCAACCTGCAAGGTGTGTTCTTTTTCTTTCCAACGGGGACTGATATAAATTTTGCGATAATCGCGGAAATTATTCGTACTGTCGTCGTTCTTCTGATCGATGTATTTTTCCTTGGCGATAACCTGCGTGGTATCGTCGATCAATTCGTGCGTCAGCGTATCTTCCCATCCGACGAAGACGTATTTATCAAGGTACGGCGTCATGACCGGCACGCCGCCGTTCGTCCCCGTCCCGATCGTGTTCTGGAATACGACCTGCGTAGAATACGTATACGTCGGCGTTTCGCTCGTCGTGTAGTCAAAAATGACTTCGTACGTCAGTTTTTTCCACTGCGCGATCAGAGTCGTCGGCTCTTTGAACGTCTTTTCGGTCGTAATCAAAGTCTGATTTTCATCGGTCTTTACGTACCAACCCAAAAACTCCATACCGTACGTCGTGGCAAGATCGGCCGGAAGAAGCATGCCGTAGTCGTCGAGATTCAGACTCTCGGTCGTCGCCTTTCCCGCCAAAGCCTCGCGGACGGTCATACCGAACGGCACGTCGGCTATCGTGCATTCCTGATTGCCTTTTTTCGCGTTCTGATAGTTGACGAACGTAATCGCGCTCTTGCTGTACACGAATTCGGCTTTGATTTGCAAAAGTTCCATGCCCTCTTTCGGCATGAAAGTCAGTTTGTAATTGGTGCCGCTGTTGCTTTCGGCATTCGCCGTAAAGGTGCAAAGAATCTTGCGGTCGCCTATGTATACGTCGAGCGTCGCCTCTCCCGACGCGCTCTGCTTGGGCAGTTTTGCCCAGCCTTCCACCCATTCGGTCAGGACTTCGTCATAGTAGTAGCCGTAGACGTACCAACAGTTGAATTCGCGCGAGTTATACGGCGTGGCGGTAATCGAAGCGAATTCGTCGTTCGCATAATAGCCGCACTCGTTTACGTCGGTGATACCCATATTGTTCCCGTACTGATCGGCACTGACGGTCAGGTCGATATCGGTAGCCGTCTTGGTATACTGCGGATAAATATTCAGATTACGGTACACGTTCAGATAGTCGCTTTCCGCCACCGACCAGCCTTCGAAAGTGTAGCCGTAGACGTTCATTTTCGGATCGGACATCTTCGGTACGTCGGTCACCGCCTGCCCGTACAGTACGTCCACTTCTCTTGCGACCGTCCCGTCGTTGTAATAGAAAATGACGCGGAACTTTTCTTTTTCAAAATTCGCCATATAGCGGCGGTTGCCGTTGATACATGTATCTTTTCGCTCGGCATAAGGATAGCCGTCGCTCCACTCGGAAAAAACGTACCCCGTCTCGGGCACGGCGACGACTTTCGTCGCGTCCTCGCCGCTTCTTACGCTCTGTACCGTTTCGCCGACCACGTTGCCACCTACGCTCGCCACGTAAACGACTTCGCAACTGACGTCGACTACCGTCATCGGTATCGTCTGCTCGAATCCGCCGTAACTGAGCGCGACCAGCTGCTGTCCGGGTTTGGTGACGTTCAGCCCCTCGCTGACCATGTCGGACAGCGGCACTTCTTTGACCGTCCCGTCCTTATACGTCACGTTGACGAGAATGTTCCCCACGCTCGCGCCCATACCGACCGTTTCGTCGGGATACGAAATACCGATTATCTCGTTTTCCTGCGCGTCCCGCACCGAATCGACGTCGGTCAGCGGCATATATGCCAAAAGGAGTAAGACAAGAGCAACCGAAATCACGGCGACCAGAATCACCGGCAGCAGATACCCTCCGCTTGCGAAAACACGACGACTGCCCGGATTGTAGTTTTTGAGTTTCAACATAATCTCTTATCTCCTTTCCGCAAAAAGGGCATAAGTATCCCCTTTTGCTATTTATAACTATTATAACACGCGCACGCGAGAAATTCAACTACATAAAAAAACTTTTTAAGATATTTTTCAATAAAAAAAACCACGAAAAATCGCAGTTTTTCATTTGCGCCCGCAAAAACATTGATTTTTTTGGGGCTTATTGTCGGGGCTCCCCGAAAAATCGTCATATTTTTTGGGGATAAATTGCACCCTTTCTCAAAAGGGGGCTTGATTTTTCGGAGTATGCGACGAAAAATGGGGGTTTTTTACGAGAAAAAATCTGCTTTATGCGATAAATATCACACCGTTCGTCACAGTTTTATCGCGTGAAAACCCCTCTCTCCCGACCGCAGGTCGGCAGACAATCTCCCTTTTGACAAAGGGCGCAAAATATGCCCCAAAAATTGATTTACACCCTTTCTCAAAAGGGGGCTTGATTTTTCGGAGCGTGCGACGAAAAATGGGGGTTTTTAACGAGAAAAAGTCTGCTTTATGCGATAAATATCACACCGTTCGTCACAGTTTTATCGCGTGAAAAACCCTCTCTCCCGACCGCAGGTCGGCAGACAATCTCCCTTTTGACAAAGGGCGCAAAAAATTACCCCACAAAATGCGATGCATTTTGCGGGGGCCCCGGGACGCTTGCGCTTTGGGAATGGGGGTTTTTAACAAGAAAGAACTCGATTTTACACCCTTTCTCAAAAGGGGGCTTGATTCTTTGGGGCGGATTCGCGCTCCGCATGGACGAGTTCGAGCAGCGTCATATCGTGCGTCACGTCGACTTTTTCGATGCCGCGCGCGGGATAGTAGAGATAGATTTTGCGTTTCGGATTATCGAAGACGGCTTCGTATTTTCCGCCTTGATACATAAGCGCGACGCCGTTTTCGATACAAACGGACGGTTTATCGAGTTTTTTCGCCTCTTTGGCGTATGTGCGCCAGGCGATATTGTCAAAATGCGGGCAAAGACAGAACGGCAAAAAGCCCGACGCGTCGTAAAAGTCGTACGCCGCTTCCTTGCCGATAAAAGGAAAATCGGTCACAAGGCGGATCACCTCTTCTTCACAGCAGTCGTAGCCCGTTTCCGCCCAGCACATCGCGCCCGTACTCGTGCCGCAAAGCACCGCGCCTCGGTCGTACGCTTTGAAAAGTTCGGCGTACACGCCTTTCTTTTCCCATTGTTCGACCAAAAATTTCAGATTGCCGCCCGTTTCGTAAATAATGTCCGCTTTTCCGATTTTTTCGCGGATTTCTTCCTCGCTCGCCTTTGTCACAAGCAAAACTTCGGGAATAAGCCCCGCGTCGGTAAAACCTTTGATGACGTAATCGTTCTCGTCCGGCTCTTCGTCGTGTCTGCCCGTGGGAATAAACAACACGTTCGGCTTTTCTTTACCCGACTGCTCGACGGTCTTTGCCACCATTTTGGAAAAATTATTGCCGATGTCGAATCCGCCGCCGATAGCGATCACCGTTCCTTTCTTTTCCGTCGCGGCAAGCCTTGCCGAAAGGGAAGCGATCTCTTCGTCGGAAAAGTACTTCGTCGGTTCGTTTTTACCCGTGCAAGCCGTCAGGCAAAAAAGGCAACAAACGACCGACAAAGCCGTCGCGATGATTTTTTTCTTCATTTTTCATTCCTCCGTATTTGCAATATTTCGGGAATCCGAAAACACTCTTTCGGATACCTGTTTTATTAAAAAAATAAACGTTCCTTTACCAGCCGAGTTCTTTGGCGAAGCGGTCGAAAAGGTCGAATCCGCCGTAATAAAAGCGGTGTCCGCCCTCTCCGCGGAACAAGACCGCGTTACCTTCCGCACCTTTGTCCTTGTAGATACTTTTGATCGTCTCAAAAGTCGTCAGTACGTCCTCATAGGGAAAAATGGGATCTTCGCTGCCGGCGACGAGAACGAGCCTGCGCGGAGCGATCAAGGTCGCAAGATCGCCCATATCGAAATACTTTGCCGCGCCGGGCAGGTAGTTGCAGGCGCAGTGATGTTTCGTCCCGATCGAACCGAGATAGGTACACACGCTGCAACCGGGCATGGCTATCTTGATTCTTTCTTCCATACACGCGGTATAGTATGTCGCCGTTCCGCCGCCCGAATTGCCCATCAAACCGATTTTTTCGCAGTCAACGTCGCCGCGCGTTTCCAGATAGTCGATTACGCGACTGACGTCCCACACCCTTTCCCCGATCAGCGTTCTGCCGACAAGAAGAGCGTTTTGCGCGGTGTGCGCGCACATAACCGCACCTTTCACGCGAGAGCGTCTCTCGCCGAAACCCCTCTGCTCGATAGCGACGGCGGCATAGCCGCGGCGCAGTGTTTCCAGACAAAAGTCTCTGTTATTTTCCCGAAAGCCTTTGTCCTCTTTATAGTACGGACGAGCCACCGAGATTTGCATACCGGGGCTGTGCCCTTGCAGACAAAGCACCACGGGCGGCTTTTGCACGCCTTTGGGCAGGAGAATCAGAACGGGACAAAAACAGTCCTTTTCCGTCTCGATAACAACGCGCGTTTCGGTATACTCGGGATACTCGCGACGGTATTCTTCCCACGCTTTCCGCTCTTTTTTTTCGGGCGTATCTCCGAGCACTTCGGTCAGTTTTGCCCGTAAAACCTTTTCGTAATCGGCTATTCCGTCTTTTTTGTCGTACGCAAGAAGACCTTTCCCGAACAGTTTTTCGTGACATACGTCGGGAGAATACCGACTTATCGATACTTTGTTTCTTTGGCATTCCCGCACGAATTTTATCGGGTTTATCAACTCTTTATCGGCGATCCGCAACCGTTTCGCACCGCCGAAAAAGCGGTCGAACAAATCCCATCCGCCCCGATAAAAACGGTGTTTTCCGTTACCCAAAAACAGGGCTACGTTATCCGAAAAGCCTTTTTCCGCATAAATCTTCCGAATGGTTTCGTATGCTTTTTTTACGTCGGCATACGGGAAAAGCGGATCGTGGATTCCGGCGACGATAACGAGTTTTTTCGGGCAGATAAGCGTAGCGAGGTCGCCCATATCGAAATACTTCGCCGCGCCGGGCAGATAGTTGCAGGCGCAGTGGTGCTTCGTCCCGATCGAGCCGTAAAAAGAGCAAACCGAACAACCGGGCATAGCGACTTCGATACGGTCGTCTATACACGCGGCGTAATAAGCCGCCGTTCCGCCGCCCGACGTCCCGACAATACCCACTTTTTCGGCGGAAAAATCGTCGCGCGTTTCCAGATAGTCGATGACGCGCCGCACGTCCCACACCCTTTCGCCGATCATCGTCCTGCCGACAAGAAGGGCGTTTGCCGAGGTAAACGCGCACATATCCCCCTTTATGCGGCTTTTTCGCTCGCCGAAACATCTCTGTTCGATCACGACGGCGGCATAGCCGCGGCGCAGCGCTTCCAGGGCAAAATCGCGGTTCTCCCGTATCTTCCGCCCGTCTTTCAGCCGATACGGGCGTCCGACGGACAGTTGCATGCCGGGCGAATGCCCTTGCAGACACACGACCGTCTGCGGATCGATTATTCCTTTCGGGCGCAGGAGAAGAACGGGACAAAAACAGTCTTTTTCCGTCTCGATAACAACGCGCGTTTCGGTATGCGAAGCAAACTCTTTACAATACTCCTCGCGTGCGTTAAACGGACAAGACTGCGGCTCGTCGCCGAGAATTTCGATCAGTTTTTTCCTCAAAACGTTCTCGTAATCGGGTATCCCGTCTTTTTTGTCGTACGCAAGCAGACCGTTCCCGTACCCTTTTTCGTGGCATACGTCGGGAGAATATTTAGCAAAATTCGCGCGGTTTTGTTTGCAAACACGCGCGAATTCTATCGGGTTTTTTATTTCTCTTTCGGGGATGAACATTATTTTACACCATTTGTTCCGACAAAACCGAATCGTTTTCTTCATCGCCGCCGGTCGGTTGATCGGGTTCGTCGGCGCTTTCCGACTCCGTTTTATCCGCGACGTCGGCTGCGCGCATTTCGGCAAGTTCTTCCAGAATTCTTTCCCTGCGTTTGCCGTGGAAGTTATCGAACAGCATAATGATACCGGGGACGAAGTTACCCACGATACCGGGGATAACGACGAGATAGAAGATGCCTTTCAGCGTTTCGGGCGTTTGTACGGCGGCGACCGTCTCGAAAGTATCGGGAGCGACTTCCACGACTTGCGCGCTTTGATAGCCGATCAAGGTAAGCCCGGCGGGCAGAAGCAAGTCGGTCCACAGTCCGCAAAGACGGTTTGCCATCGAGTTGATAGCGAAAGCCATACCGTCCTGACGAATGGCGGTTCCGTACTTTTTACGCGCTTTCCATTCCATATAGTCGGTCGAGTCGGCAACGAGGATTTTTCTCGACGCGCCCATCGCGCCGTTCGGGAAACCGGCAAGCGCAATGCATATACAAACGAGCGGTATCCACTTATAGCCGAACGCAAGCAGAATAAGATAGAACGTACCCGTGTAAAAATATCCGCCCATGATAATATCGCGCGCCGACAGTTTTTTCCCGACAATCGGGATTAAGGCGATACCGATATAACTGAACACCACGCTGATAGAACCGACGACGGTCGACATCCAAGGCGCGCCCAGCGTTTCGACGTACAGATACATCAACGCACCGTAACAGATCTGACGGATACTGTCGCATATCTTCGACAAAACGAGCAAAAACAGCGGTCTGTTGGAAAAAAGAACTTTCAAAGTGACGCCGAGCGGAATTTTTTCTTCAACCTGCACGACGGGGGTTACTTTTTCTTTCAGCGTAAACGCCGGCACCACCATCGCCGCAAGTCCGAGGACGCCGAAAATGATCGTCCCGACGAGGTATGTCGTACCTTCCGCCTTGAAGTCGCCGTTACAGAACGTAATGAAGATGGGAATCACGCCGCCGGGGAGCGTCGTACCGAGCGCGGAAGCGAATTCGGCGACGGTATAAAAGTTCTTTCTGTCCTGCGGATTGTTCGTCATACGCGTCGAAGTCGTCATAAGCGACATATCGTAGAACGTATCGGACAAACAATAAATAAGGTAAAACGCGAACACCCACACGAGGCGGAACGTCATGCTTGCCGCCGGCACGACGAAAAGCAATACCGACGTAACGGCAAGCGGGAAAGGCGACAGCAAAAGGAAAGGCTTGACACGGCTCTTGCCGCTCTTTGTCGGTCTGTCGAAGATCGCCCCCGCGACCGGATCGCCTATGATATTCAGCACCTTTGCCACAACGGACAAAACAAGCAGCATCGCCGATTCGATACCCATGTATTTCGTCATATACAGCGTGAAGAAAGTCCCGATCATATCCTGCCCCATACTGTTCCCGAAGGTACCGGAGGCAAAACCGAGTTGTTCTTTCAGCGTGAACGACGGATTGTTTTTGATTTTGTTCCAACCGACTTTGATCGTTTGGCCTAAATTACCGATTTTTTGTTTGATGTTCGTTTTCATATTTATATATTATCATATATAAAAGCGAAATACAAGAGCGATTTTCATTTTTTCGCCGAAAAACTTTTCTTGCATTTTTCGGGAAAAACGTTATAATAAACGTATGAGCATCTTTTACAAAAAACAGTATTCCTTGCCGCAATGCGCAAACACGGTAAACAAAATCGACGACTTTGCCGCAAAGCGCGAGGAAATAAAAAAATGGTTTTCCGAAAACGTTTACGGCTTTGCAAGCGGCGACGCGCGAGAGGGTTTCTCTTTTGAAAAGACTGCCGAGGTCGATTACGGATACGCCAAAAGAATGACGTTTTCGGTTTCCAAAGACGGCTATTTTGTTACCTTTTATTTCTATAAACCGAACGGCGTCGAAAGATCGCCCGTCCTCGTGCACCCCATTCTCAAAAGTTATATCGGCGTTTTTAATTTGGACGATCCGTCCGACTTTATCAAGGAAAAATCACGCTCTTCTTTCCCGATCAAGCCGATTCTTGACCAAGGATACGCGGTGGCTTGCTACCAGGTAAACGACGTCGCGCGCGACGAAACCGACGGCGATACGAGTTGTCTTATGCCCTCTTTTTGCAAAGAAAGAAAGGACGATTCGGCAGGCGTGCTGAAAGGCTGGGCGCTGTTTGCTTCCGTCGTTATCGACTGTCTCTTATCTTTCGGTCTCATATCCGAAACGAAAATCGGAATCTGCGGACACTCGCGCGGCGGCAAAACCGCGCTTCTCTGCGCCGCTTACGACGAGCGTTTTTCCTTCGCCTGCGCCAATAATTCGGGTTGCAGCGGCGCGGCTTTGACCTACGGGAAAACGGGTGAAAATATCCGCAAAATAACCGAGCGCTTTCCCTTTTGGTTTTGTAAAAATTATGCCGGGTATGCCGACAAAGACAACGAAATGCTCTACGATCAGGACGCGCTTTTGTCCTTGATCGCGCCCGGGCTTGTTTATGTAACGAGTTCTTCCAAAGACAAATGGGCTTGTCCGAAAAACGAGTTCCTTTCCTGCCTTTCCGCGACAAAAATTTATCGGGAGTACGGAAAAATCGGTCTTCTTGCCGATAATCCGCCCAAAATTAACGAGCCGTATCACGGCGGCGACATCGGCTACCACATAAAACGCGGCAAGCACTCTTTCGCCTATTACGACTGGATGCAAATGCTTGCGTTCCTCAAGAAAAAAGGCTGGTAATTAGAAAAATATCATTCGCCTTTGTAGGCTTTTTGCACGACGAAATAACTCTTTTTTTTACGGCGGTATCTATCTACCAAACCTTCGCGCGCGATCCCTTCGGGACGGCAGTAATAATAGTTTTGATCGACGCGCACGTCGGCAAACTGCCATATACAAATGCCGATGATCTCCGGGCGCGACTTGTAGTAAGCGACGCTCTTTCGCAAAATTTCCGCTTGGCTTTCTTCGCAGTTTTTTTCGTCGCCGTGCTTGCCGAAAATCGCTCCCGCACCGAATTCGCTGATCAATATCGGCTTGCCTTTCGTGCCGCTTTGCTTTCTTATCCAATCGTACATTTCGGGATAGCCCGTTTCTATATCTTTCTTGTTTGTCCACCCAAAGTAGCAATTATAGGATACTATATCTTCCAAATCCAGCGTACGCGTGCGAAACGGGGTACAACTTGCGAACGTGACGGGGCGGCTTTTGTCAAGAGACCGGATCAAGTCAATGTGTTTTTTGTATTTCCGTCGTCCCTTCAGCGTGGTATCGGCGCATTCGTTCAGGCACCCCCAAATAACGATAGACGGGTGCGACGCGTGGTACTTTATCATTTCTCTTCCGCACGTTTGCAACTGCCGCATAAACAACGGATTTTTCATTTGCCACATCGTCAGTCCCCGACTGTGACTTTCTTCCCAGACGAGAAGTCCGAGTTCGTCGCACGCGTCCAAAAAAAGGCTGTCGTTCGGATAATGGCAAGTGCGGATAAAATTGGCTCCGAGTTCGACAATCAATTCCAGATCCTTTTTCATCGCCGCAAAAGGCACCGCCGCACCGTACTCGTTATAATTCTCATGGCGGTTCACCCCTTGCAAAAATATCTTCTCGCCGCCGACAAAAAAGCCGTCTTCCCGCGCTTCGACCGTTCGGAAACCGACTCGTTCGGTCAGATCGTCTTCTTCGTCCGTTATCAGAAAAACGGTCGTCTCGTACAGGCGCGGCGATTTCGGCGACCATTCTTCGACCGTCAGATTATCAAGTAAAAATTCTTTTTCCGCACCCGTTTTGATCGTCCCGAGCGTCCTTCTTTCGCCCCCGAAGAGGCACTCGATCGTCGCTTCCACGCTTTTTTCGAGCGCGATCGTATCAACGCGAAGCCGTAAAGACCATTTTTCGCCCTTTTTCTCGGGGAAAAGCGTCACACTGTCCAGATAGTTTTTCCCGACGTACTCCATTTGAACGCCGCGCGTTATACCGCCGTACGAATAATAATCGTTCGGCACGTGCAAAGCCGAGCGGAAGCCGTAGCGATTATCGACGACGACTTTCAGGACGTGCTTGCCGCGTAAAACGTACGGCGTGACCACCGAAAAAGGCGTATATGCGTTATAATGTTTTCCGATCGGGCGACCGTCAAAGTATACGCGCGCAAAAAAACTCACGCCCTCGAAGTAAAAGCGCAGATAGCCGTCGCGCTCGACTTCGACCTCTTTCGTGTACGTCCCTTTTCCGCGGTAGTTTGCTAAAGACGGATACCGCTCCCAGCAGGTCGGCACCTCGGTTTCGGCAAAAAAGTTTTCGGGCGTAGTAAAAAACCATTTGCCGGTCAGGCAAACGGTTTTTCGTACGGAATGAGTATTAAAAAGTCGCAGTCCCTTTTGCGTAAAATCTTTCATTATTCAAAATAAATGGGATTACTGTACGCCCAGTTAAAGAGCGGGAATTCCGCTTTCGCGTCGAGCGGCATAGTGAATTTCAGAATCAGTCTGTACGCAGGCTCTATTGCCGGGCTCATCTTATAATCGATTTGCGCGCGAACAAAACCCTTTTCTTTTACCGTCAGTTCTTCGACGATTTCTTCTTCGCCTTTTCCCGTTCTCTCATACAATACGGTATCGTTGTTGTACACGCGCAGGATGTATCCTTTTTTGAGTTTGGTAGCCGTAAGTTTCACTTTGGTACCCTCTTTCCATTCTACGGTGTCTCCCATCATCTTATCGCCGCATTCGAGATTGAGCATCGACGTGTCGGGATGCGACGTCACGTAAACGTGCCCGCGGCGGATACCGTCCATGATATCCTTTTGCGTGTTTCCCTCGGCATAAACGACGGTACAAGGGTTGGCGAGCAGGTTGGTCACGACAAAATCGGTGTGATAATCGCTTCCGCCGATAGCGACTATTTTTCTGCCTTTTTTCAGTTCTTCATGCCACCAGTTCACCGCGTTTACGTTATCGATACGCATCGGACCGTTCCACAATTCGGCGCAGTCTATGGGGAACCCTTCGAAAGGCAGCCGCCAGCCGCAGTTTTTACAAAGGGGATGATTCATCGAAAGCACCGCGCCCTGCTCTCCGGCATAGACAAGCAGGCGGTTCAGTTCTTCGATCGTCGTAAAGCGGAATTCGTCGTCCACGGGTTTTTCGCAGCCGAGCAAATTAAAGTGTCCGGCATACGACGTCAGTTCCAGTCCGGGTATGATATTCAGTCCGCGCGTCTGCGGAAAAATACCGCACGCCGTATTGGTATTGTGGTCGGTCGAAATAAAGAAATCGAGTTTGTTTTTCACCGCTTTTTTGACGACGCCTTCGGGAGAAAGTCTGCCGTCCGAATGGAAGGTGTGCACGTGACAGTCGCCTTTATAGAAGCGGCGTTCTTTTTTCTTACAGGTAATCGTGATGACGACGTCCGCGCCCACGTGCTTTATCTTGCAAAACCCAAGGCTGACAGCCCACTTTCCGGGTTCGATTTTCGTACGCTTGTATCCGGGCGTGGCATAGCATTCGCTGACGACGAATTCACTCCGCGCCCAACCGCTCGAACCGATATACTTCCCGTCGATACCGAACAAAGCGATGTCGATTTCGTTCTGATCGTCGGGCGTCATGCCGATCTTGTGTTTCACGCGATCGTAGTCGTAGCGCACGGTGATTTCTTCCACGCCGTCCGGCATGTCGAACGGCAACGTCGCATATTGCTTCAAGTGTTTGTCCCGCGTAAAACGCTCTTTCAAAATAATTACTTCGTCATTCATTTTTTCACCTTTTTGTAAACGTTATTATATCGGTAAATAATAAAAGTACCGTTCTTTTTTTCCTTGGCAAAAATCGGGAAACGGGTGTTTTTTTTGTGCTTTTTCAAAATATTTTCGGCACAAACAAGCAAATCCGCCCTGTCTTTATCGGCAAGCACTCCGAATCCGTGCGACGGAACGAACTTCACGCCCGTCCCCAAAAACCTTTCGTTATATTTTTTCGCGCTATCGATCCACTCTTCCACGGACCGCGCCCACCGCAAGAACAAAAAAAGCCCCGGATTAAACGCGTCTCCGCCGATTATTACCTTTTCTTCACGCACAAAGTACGCGAGACTCCCCGGCGTATGCCCCGGATAAGCAAGGACCTCCACGTGCCTGTCGCCCAAGTCGATTTCGTCCCCTTCCATGACGTAATTTACAACGGGTTCTTTCCCTTTTTTGATTCGTGCCTTTCGGTACGGTATCGTCGGAATAATGAATTTCATTCCGAACAGATATAAAAAACGCAAAAGGGTACCGCTTTCTTGCAGATAAGCGACGTCCTTTTGGCTCATGAAAATTTTTTCAAATTGCCCTCTTCCGCCGCTGTGATCAACGTGCCCGTGCGTCAGATAAACGTCGTACGGCTTGCCTTCTACAAGGCTTTCCACGACTTTTTTATAATCGCCCACACCGTCGCCTACGTCGATAACAAGCGCGCGCTCGGAGCCGAGCACAACCGTCATCGTCGTCAGATTATATTCGTTTATGACAAATATCTTCGGAGCAATTTCCCTTATTTCGTAGTCTTTCGGCATTTTTCTCATTATTATATTTATAAGTATAACAAATATATAGTATCTTTTCAATACATATTCTTAAAAAAAATTAAAACGTGTTTTTCGGAAATCCCGTGCTTTTGCGCCCTTTGTCAAAAGGGAGAGCGTCCGTCCCAAAAAACGCAAGCCGTTTTTCGGGGAACCCCGTGGGCTTATCTTTGGGCACAGTCGTCATCCCGAGCGTAGTCGAGGGATCCCCTTTCTTTCGTCATCCCGAGCGTAGCCGAGGGATCCCCCCGTACTTTATGGGATTCCTCCGCTTCACAGCCTATCGGCTGTTTCGGTCGGAATGACGGACGGGAAAGGAAAGTCGGAATGGCAAGCCTGAGGCTTGGCGCATGTGTCGGGCAAGCGCATTACCGTTATAACAACTCTTTTCGATGTATTTTCGTAAATTGCGGTTTACGCGGCGATATGTTTATAAAAGGATATCGTTCGTCGCGTATATGAGCCCGGACTCAGTCCGGTCGTTCGCGTTTCGTTCGTGTTTCGTTCCGCTAATGAATAAATGAATATATGGATAAAAGTAAAATGTATATATGAACGGAAGAAAAATGAATAAATGTACAAAAAGAAATGAACAAAAAGAAATGCTATAAAAGAGAGAGAAAAAGAAAAAAGAGAGACGGCCGTTCTCTCTCTCAAAGCCGAGCGGCTTTTTCTTTTTTTTGCGCTTCGCGCCGCTTAAAAAAACTTTTTTTCAAAAAATATGACTTTTTTTCGTGTATATGCGAAAATAGGTGTGCTTTTAAGCCGGTTTGCGAAAAACAAGCGAAAAGACGACGTAAAAATTTGCAATTATTTACAATTTTTTTCAGTTTTTTTAAGGTTTTTACAATTATTTTCAATTATTTACAGAAATTTAATTTTAATATGTGATAGACTGTTGCTACACTTGAAAAGAGGGGGAAAAGGTATGGCAAGCGGAGCGCTACAAAGGAGCGGTTTTGTTTTTTACGAAACGTATTATCGCATTATGAGGGCACTGGACGGCGAGGCGTGCAAAGCGCTTCTTTCGGCGATGTGCGAGTATGCGTTGTACGGCGACGAGCCGAAAGGGTTTGAAAACGATCTTGTGTCGGGACTGTGGTTCTGCTTTCAAAAGACTTTGTACGAGGGGCGTAAAAATGCGCAAAACCGCGCCAAAAAACCGCAAGAAAGGTCGGAAACGGCGGTAAACAAGCCCGAAACCTGTCCGCAAAAGGAAAGAAGCGTGCAGAACGAGAGTGCCGCGCCCGAAAAAAAACCCGCTCCGAGCGCGCCCGTTTCGTACGAAGACGAAATGACCGAAGAAGAGCGCGAATATGTCCGACCGCTGCAAGAGATGGGTATCGAGATTGACGAATGTATCGGAGAAATGGACGTCGATAAGATAAAAGAGGAGTTTGAAAAGAGTCAATTTTTGCAAAAAACGTTCCGTTCCGTCTCCAAAATCGCCCGAAACTATGACAAAGTCATAAACGGCGTGTACCGCGACGGCTCGAACTTCCGCAAGTCGTCTGATCCGCCGAAAGAGAGTTTTCAGCGGCACGCGTATTCAAAAGCACGCCTGCAAAACGCGCTGGTCAAGTTTGACGAATGGGAAACGTAAACTCCGATAATACACCCCAAAAAATGCACGCATTTTTCGGGAATAAATTACACCCTTTCTCAAAAGGGGGCTTGATTGCCAACACGTCCGCGTTTTGGGAATGGGGGTTTTTACGAGAATTAAGTCTGCTCTATGCTACGGATAAATATACCGTTTGTAACGGCTTTATTCCTTGGAAAACCCTCTCCCTCGCTCCGCTCCGGACGCTCTCCCTTTTGACAAAGGGCGCAAGTTTGCCCCAAAAAATGCACGCATTTTTCGGGGGCCCCGTGGGCTTATCTTTGGGTGCAGTCGTCATCCCGAGCGTAGCCGAGGGATCCCCCGTACTTTATGGGATTCCTCCGCTTCGGTCGGAATGACGGAACGAGAAAAAAGGATTCTTCCGCTTCGGTCGGAATGACAAGCCTGAGGCTTGGCGCATATGTCGGGCAAGCGCGTTACCGTTATAACAACTTTCTTCGACGTATGTTCGTCATCCCGAGCGCAGTCGAGGGATCCCCCGTACTTTATGGGATTCCTCCGCTTCGGTCGGAATGACGAAACGGAGAAAAAGGGATTCCTCCGCTTCGGTCGGAATGACGAAACGAGAAAAGGGATTCCTCCGCTTCGGTCGGAATGACGAACGGTGTTTTACACCCTTTCTCAAAAGGGGGCGTATTTGCCCCAAAAAATCTAATGATTTTTTAGGGACCCCGGACGCTCGCGTTTTGGGAATGGGGGTTTTTACGAGAATAAAGTCTGCTTTATGCTACGGATAAATATACCGTTTGTAACGGCTTTATTCCTTGGAAAACCCTCTCCCTCGCTCCGCTCCGGACGCTCTCCCTTTTGACAAAGGGCGC